>NZ_JCAIUD010000002.1:0-427931 GCF_059445345.1 Microbacterium sp. Y355
GCTAAGCCTCACAGCGCCGATGGTACTGCAGGGGGGACCCTGTGGGAGAGTAGGACACCGCCGGACTTCTTTTAGACAAAATGGCCACCCAACGCTGGGTGGCCATTTTGCATTGTGTATCTCTGCGTCAGCAGAGCGAAGAGCCATCCCTTGCGGGGTGGCTTTTCTTCGTTAAGAGACGAGCTATGCGTTCAGCAGCTCAGTGTGCGCCGAGCACGGCTGTAACGAAGCGAAACGGGATGCGGTCAGCGCCGGTCCGTGTGTACGGTGATCGAGTCCACCCGCATCGGGTGCGATTCTCAAAGCCCCAGGAGGGTTCACCACGGCTCGTCGCTTCGCCGCACTCACCGCGCCGACGCATGAGCGCACGCGGCGCTTCCTCACGCGGATCATGCGACCGCTCGACGGTCAGTAGTCTGATGCGCTTCGCCTACTGGGCGATCACGCGGTGAGTACCGGGAGCACCAGGCTCACGGCAATGGCGATCATCACGACGGCGATCATCGCGTCGAGGATGCGCCACGCGCGTGGCGTGTCCAGCCAGCGCCCGAGGTAGCGTGCGCCGAAACCGAGAGCGGTGAACCAGATCCCGCTGGCGAGTATCGCTCCTGCAGCGAAGAACCAGCGGGCCTCGCCGTGCGTGGCAGCGATCGAGCCGAGCAGCAACACCGTGTCCAGATACACATGCGGGTTCAACCATGTGAGCGCGAGCGCAGTCAGTATCACGGGTATGAGAGTGGCGGTGGTGGTGCGGTCTTCTCCGTCATCCGCTCGAAGAGCGGCTCCGCCACCGCGGAACGCCCGACGTGCTGCGAGAACTCCGTATCCGAGCAGGAAGGCGGCGCCGAGCCAACGAGCAACAACCACCAGCCACGGCATCGATTCCAGCAGGTATCCGAGGCCGGCAACACCGGCAGCGATGAGTACGGCATCCGAGAGTGCACAGATCATGACGACTGCCAGTACATGCTGGCGGCGGATCCCCTGACGCAACACGTAGACGTTTTGCGCGCCGATGGCGATGATGAGCGAGAGACCGAGTCCCAGACCGGAGAAGAAGGAGATCACCCTCCGACGCTACGGTTACGTGCACATAAGATCCAGCGATCAGAACTTATGAAGCATTAGCATGACTAATATGGCAGGGATATCCGCTGAGCTTGCGTTGACCGTTGCGGCGATCATCGACGGCGGAAGTCTCGACTCCGCAGCGCGCGCGCTCAGCATCACCCCGTCGGCTGTCAGCCAGCGGCTCAAGTCTCTCGAGCAGCAGCTTGGGCAGGTGCTCATCGTTCGCTCAAAGCCCGCAACCGCGACAGCAGCAGGGGAAGCTGTGGTTCGGATGGCGCGGCAGGTCGCCCTGCTCGAGCACGAAACTCTCGCGGCGCTGGGTCTCGACGCCGGGGGAGGCCGGGTGAGCGTGCCGTTGGCGGTGAACGCCGATTCGATGGCCACGTGGTTCCTCGCGCCGCTCTCGCGGCTTGCCGCGCAGCATGACATCGACTTCGATCTGCACCGCGACGACCAGAACTTCACTGCACGGCTGCTGGAGTCAGGCGAAGTAATGGCAGCGGTGACCTCGGAAGCTACCCCCGTCTCCGGCTGCACTGTTACGCGTCTGGGAGTATTCCGCTACGAAGCCGTGGCGAATCCACAGTTTGCTCAGCGCTGGTTCGCTGCCGGGGTCAACGCCGAGACGCTTCGTCTTGCGCCGTTCGTCGACTTCGATCGGCGCGACACGCTGCAGCACGTATGGCTCGCTTCCCGGGGCGCCTCCGAGCACGGCATCCCGCGGCATTTCGTTCCCGCCTCGCATGATTTCGCGCAGGCGGTCATCCTCGGGCTGGGCTGGGGCTTGCTTCCAGCGGAACAGGCGGCGGATGCCGTGGCATCCGGTGCGCTCGTTCCGTTGGGTGGCGATCCGGTGCGCGTGCCGCTCTATTGGCAACAATGGAATCTGCGCTCTCAGCTGCTCGATGCCATCGCACGCGAAGTCGCCGACGAAGCCGCTCGAGTGCTCGACTGAGCTCAGCCCTGGCGCGCTGCGGCGGTGAGCCGGTGCAGCAGGTTCGTCAGAGTCGAGATGTCTTCCAGCTCCCAGCTTGCGAGGCGGCGGAGCATCGCGCCCTCCTGCGGACGCCGCGCCTCTGCCAGTCGGGTGAGTCCGTTCTCGGTCGGGGAGAGCAGCATGGAGCGGCGATCGGCGGGATCCGCGGTGCGCTGGATGAGCCCGAGTTCTTCGAGCTC
This sequence comes from Microbacterium sp. Y355, assembly GCF_059445345.1. Classification (NCBI taxonomy): domain Bacteria; kingdom Bacillati; phylum Actinomycetota; class Actinomycetes; order Micrococcales; family Microbacteriaceae; genus Microbacterium; species Microbacterium sp. Y355. The sequence continues at coordinate 2,248 of NZ_JCAIUD010000002.1, forward strand.
ACGCACTGTGCGGCTGAGCTGACCCTTGTCCATCTGCAGAACGTCGGCGAGCGTGGATGCGGTGCTCGACTCGTATCGCACGATCGTGGTGAAGATTTTATATGCGCCGGGGAGCAGGCCAGGGCTGAGGCGGTTCGCGCTCTCCATCACGACACGACGAAAGTGCGTGATGAGCTCGCCGAACTCGGACTCCAGTGCCGTGATTGCACTGACGCGTTCTTCATCGAGCACAGGGATGGAGCTGGTGTCCGCCCCCGTGCTCAAATCGTCCTCCGTTGCGGTGGTCATGCGTCGTCGTCACGTGAGAGATGTACGGGAATCGAGCCGGTCTCAGCCGTAGCCACGGCAAACTCGTTCTCGCGGCGCTGCTCCCGCACGCGCTCGACGTTGTTCTGTTTGATCAGCGGCTTGTTCGGCAGGAACACGATCGCGATCAGGCTGAGCACTGCGAGCGGCACGCCGATGAGGAAAGCGTGCGAGATGGCCTGTGCGGAGGCATCCTCGATGATGATGCGGATCGCCTCGGGCATGTCCCGCGTGGTCGGCAGCGCGCCAGACGCAAGCTGAGCGGCGATCGCCTTGCCCTCTTCCCCGAGTGAGGCGAGTGCGGTGCCGACCTCCTTTGCGCGGTCGGTCAGCTGCTGCGTCATGCTCGCGCCGAGGACGGAACCCATCACGGCGACGCCCGCCGTGCCGCCGACGGTCCGGAAGAAGGTGACGCCAGAGCTGGCGACGCCGATCTCCTGCGGTGCTGTGGTGTTCTGCACAACCAGGACGAGGTTCTGCATGGTCATACCGGTTCCGGCACCGAGCAAGAACATGTAGATGCCGACCAGCCACAGCGACGTGTCGTAGTGGAGCGTCGACAGCAGCGAGGTGCCAGCGATCATGAGCACCGCGCCAGTGACCAGAAAGCTCTTCCACTTACCGGTGCGGGTCACGAGTTGGCCGACGACAGCCGAGGAGATGAGCATGCCGGCAGCCATCGGGATGGTCAGCAGCCCGGCCTCGGTCGGTCCGTAGCCGCGGGAGATCTGCATGTACTGCGCGAGGTAGACCGAGGTGCCGAACATTGCGACGCCGATCGAGATCGACGCGAGGACAGAGAGGGTGAAGGTGCGGTTGCGGAAGAGTGAGAGCGGGATGAGGGGCTCAGCGACCTTGAGTTCGACGATGATGAACAGCGCCGTGGCGAGCACGGCGGTGCCGACCATGGCGAGGGTCTCCCAGCTGATCCAGCCGTAAGTGGAGACGTTGGTCACCCACACGAGCAGGAACCCGGCTGCGACCGACAACAGCACAATGCCGAAGTAGTCGATACGGACCTTCGCTGCACGGATCTGGTCGATCTTGAGCGTGCGGATCAGCACGACGATCGCGATGATGCCGAGGGGGACGCCGACGTAGAAGTTCCAGCGCCAGCCGACACTGTCGGTGAGTACGCCGCCGAGCAGCGGGCCGCCGACAGTGGCGATCGCCATGACGCCGGCGAACAGTCCCATGTACTTGCCTCGCTCACGGGGCGAGAGGATGTCTGCCATCAGCACCTGGCTGAGAGCAGCCAGGCCACCACCACCGAGACCCTGCAGGCCACGGAACATGATGAGCACCTCAGCGCTCTGCGAGAAGCCTGCGCCGGCACTGGCGAGGACGAAGATCGCCAACGCGATGATCATCAGGTTCTTGCGGTTGACGAGGTCAGCGAGCTTGCCCCAGATCGGCGTGGAGATCGCCGTCGTCAGAAGGGTCATGGTGATGACCCAGGTGTAGGACGTCTGTGACCCGCCGAGCTCGGGAACGATGATCGGCAGCGAGGTGCTGACGACAGTCGTGGAGACCATCGAACAGAACATCGCCAGAAGCAGGCCGGAAAGTGCCTGCAGCACCTGGCGGTGAGTCATCCGCGTTGCCGTTACGGCGGTGGACGGGGTTTGAGCGCTCATGCGCCCCTTTCGAATAGAACATGAAAGGTGAATGGCGCGGCGACGATGGCGCGCAAAAAGTTGATAAATATCAACAATAGTCCAGATGTTGACATGCGTCAACTATGTCCCAGATGGCGCGCGAGAATGCGGCCGCCGGTGGCGGAATGACGGACGGCGTGGCTCAGTCGGCCAGAGCGAGCGCGCGGAACGCATCGCGCTCGCGGAGGGCTTCGCGTCGGCTGGCGCCGTTGGCGGTGTCCGTGCTCGGCGGACGCTGCCCCGTGGTGCGGTGATAGAGCTCATCGATCAGGCGCGTTGCGAGCCCGACGAGTGTGCCGATCTCGCGATCGTCGCGGTCGATCCACACGCATCGAGGCTCGTCGTGGATCGGGCGGAAGTTGTCGTGCTCTTCCCAGATGAACAGGGTGCGCTCGGCTCCGAGCACATGCTGCTGCCACCACACCTGTCGCAGATAAGTGCGCGGGATCGTCCGCCAGTTCTTGTTGGTGGTCTTGATCTCAGCGAGCAGGATGCGGCCTTCGCCATCCTGGACGACGCCATCCGGCGTGGCCAGATGGCGGTGCTCCGCCTCGGCACGGAACAGTGCCGAAGAAGGTTGGATGCCATGCGTCGCTGCAACCCAGGCGGCGATCTCAGGCTCGCGCCGACGACCATGATCGGTGTAGGCGTTGCCGCCGAAGCGCGGACCTGCGCCGAGTTTTGCATCCGCGGCGCGGGTGATCGAGTTCTCACTCGTGAGGCCTGCGACATCGGTCGCGGTGATGCCGCGCGCTCGTGCTCGGAGCCAGGCGACGCGGTCGCGGGAGTCCGCGACGATTCGAGCCTGAAGTTCCGGATTCACCTTTCGAGGCTACCCCGAGCCAGTGACGTCCTTGGCCCTGCCGCGCCGCATCAGCCGCGAGTGAGCTGTCGTTCAGTGCCTCGTCGGCCAACCCGCCGGGCCACTCGACCCTGCGGCGTACTCCTCGAGTGGTACTTCGTCGCGCGACCAGGAATCGAGGACCGGCTGGACGATCCGCCAGCACTGCTCGGCGGCGTCATCGCGCACCGAAAGCATCGGATCGGCATCGAGGATGCCGGAGAGCACCTCCGCGTACGCAAGCAGCGCTCCGGCGCCGAGGTCTGCCGACAGAGTAGCCCGCTCGAGAACGAACGGATCATCGGCGCCGTTGAGATTGAGCTCCAACGACATCCGATCCGGCGCGAGCGAGAACCTCAAGATCGCGCCGTCAGCGGAACCGGTGAGCCCGACAGGAACATGGCGCACGGCGCGGAAGGTGACGATGATCTCCCTGGCCGGATCGCTCAGTGCCTTGCCGGAACGCAGGCTGAACGGCACGCCGGCCCAGCGGCCGTTGCGCACTTCGAAGGTCGCCTCCGCGAGCGTCTCTGTCTTGCGCTCAGGGGTGACGCCGGGCTCGTCCACATACGACGGCTTCGCCACACCGTCGACGCTGCCGGCTGTGTACCGCGCACGCCGGGAAGAGGAGGCGGCATCGTCGTCCCAGATCGTCGTCGCCCGCAGGACAGCGGACGTTGCCTCCCGGAAGTCGGCTTCGCCCAGGGTCGCCGGCTGCTCCATGGCCAACACCGCCATCACCTGCAGCAGGTGACTCTGGATCATGTCGATGAACGCGCCGGCGCCGTCGTAGTAGCCGGCGCGCCCTTCTAGCCCCAGCTTCTCGTCGTAGACGATAGCGACAGATTCGATACTCTCCGCCGACCAGAGCGGCTCGAGCAGCCGATTCGCGAACCGTGCGCCGAGCAGATTCAGCGTGGTGGACTTGCCGAGGAAATGATCGACGCGGAAAATCTGCCGCTCCGGTACGAGCTGCGCCACGCGCGCATTCAGTGTGCGGGCACTGGCTTCGTCCGTACCGAATGGCTTCTCGAGTGCGAGCATCGCGCCGTCCGGAAGTATCTCAGGTGTGAGTGCTTCGCAGGCGGCGGCCGCGACTGCTGGTGGCACAGCGAAATAGATGGCCACTTGGCCTTCGAGCCCCTGCAGCAGCGCGGTGAGATCTTCTGTCCGAGTGATGTCTGCCTGGCGGTATTCGACTGTGACGCGGTCGGTGGCGGCGCCGGCATCCGCACTGTCGAACGAAGTGCGCACGACCTCACGCAGATCGTCGTCCTTCCAATCTTCCATCCCGGCGCCGATCACGCGCACCCGACGCTCGGGTTCCGTGGTGAGCAATTGACCGAGCGCAGGCAACAGGAGCCTGGCAGCGAGGTCGCCCGAGGCTCCGAAGATCACAAGCGTGGTTTTGGCATCCATGCGCCCACCGTATTCCCATCGGTGCATATCGGCCAGGGCCATGCAAGAATCGGTGAGATGCCAGCCCCTATCGAGGACTATGCACTGCTCAGTGACTGCCGTACGGCTGCGCTGGTGTCGCGCGATGGCAGTATCGACTGGCTTTGTCTGCCGCGCTTCGATGCGCCCTCCGTCTTCGGCGCACTACTGGGGGATCCCTCGCACGGGCGCTGGCTGGTCCGCCCGCAGGATGCCGACGCAAAAGTGCGTCGCTATTATCTGCCGGACACGTTCATCCTCGTGACCCGCTGGGAGAGCGCCAGCGGCATTGCCGAGGTGCAGGACTTCCTTGCTATGACAGATGACCGCACGGACGTGGTGCGCCGGGTCGTCGGAATCACCGGCACGGTCGATTTTGCCACCGAGCTGCGGATGCATTTCGACTACGCGCGTGCCCTGCCCTGGGTGAGGCAGGTGGGCACGGAGGATGCGCCAGCCCTGCACGCGACAGCAGGGCCGGAGGCCGTCATCGTGCGCGGTGTCGCGCTCGCGGCATCCGATCACGCGCATAGCGCGACGTTCGAGGTTTCGGCGGGGGAGACCCGTGATCTTACGCTTGCATGGTTCCCATCCTTTGAGGATGCCCCGGTGCCGCTGGATGTCGACGCTGCCATCGCGCGGACACGCTCCTGGTGGCAAGGCTGGGCGAGCTCGATCGAGCATGAGGGCCCGCACCGTGACGCTGTGATTCGGTCACTTCTCGTGCTGCGCGCGCTTACGAACCGTGACACCGGTGGAATCGTGGCGGCAGCGACGACGTCACTGCCGGAAGAGTTCGGGGGATCCCGCAATTGGGATTACCGCTTCGTGTGGCTGCGTGATGCGGCGCTGACGCTGGAGGCGCTCATCGCGCACAGCTTCCTCGAGGAGGTGCAGCACTGGCGGCGCTGGCTGCTGCGGGCGGTGGCCGGAGAGCCGGAGGAAGTACAGATCATGTACGGCATCGCCGGCGAGAGGGATCTCGCCGAGCGAGAGCTGAGCAGTCTTCCTGGCTACGGAGGCGCCTCGCCGGTGAGGATCGGCAACGGCGCGGTCGATCAGTATCAGGCCGATGTGATCGGCGAAGTGCTCGTCGCGATGGAAGCGGCACGGATTGCCGGTCTTGATGAATCGGAGTTCTCGTGGCCGCTGCAGCGCGCCCTGATCGCACGGGTCGTTGCAGGACTGGATCGACCTGACAACGGGATCTGGGAGATCCGCGGAGAACCGCAGTTCTTCACGCACTCGCGAGTGATGATGTGGGCGGCGCTCGATCGTGGTGTGCGCGCCGTCCGTGAGCACGGCATGTCGGGGGACGAGGAGCTGTGGGCGCGCATGCGCGATCAGTTGCGCGCGGAGATCGACGAGCGCGGCGTTCATGTCGACGGATACTTCGTGCAGCACTACGACTCCGCGGAGGTGGATGCGTCGCTGCTGACTCTTCCGCAGGTCGGGTACTGCGCTGCGGACGATCCGCGGATGCTTCGTACTGTCGAGCAGATGGAACAGACGCTCGTGCGCGACGGGTTGCTGATGCGCTATCGCACCTCTTCTGGCGTGGATGGGTTGGAAGGCGGCGAGCATCCGTTCCTGGCATGCAGCTTCTGGCTCGTCGAGCAGTACGCGGCCAGCGGCAGGATCGACGACGCGCGAACGCTCATGGACCGGCTGGTCGGGCTCGCCAACGATGTCGGCCTGCTCTCCGAGGAGTATGACGTCGAGGGTGCGCGGCAGGCGGGCAATACCCCGCAGGCGCTGTCGCACCTCACCCTTGTGCGAGCGGCTGATGCCCTGGCTGGCCACACCGGCCGTGCCGCCGACCGGCGCTAGCACGCTCGATTTGGGCGGGAGTGCGGGGTCGGGTATAGTTATCTCAACCGAAGACCGCTGGTCGTCGTCGTGTGCGAACACGATGATCGAAGCTCTGCAATGCAGGGGCCCGCGCAGGTGTCACGATCTTCTCAAAGCTCCGTGCGCTTGCGCCGGGGCTTTTTCTATTGCAGTCGTGGTCGAGGTCGATGCTTCACCACCGTGTGGCATCTCGTACCCACCAAGGAGTGACCATGGCGCAGAAGGATGCATCGGTTGCCGAGCTCACGAAGTCATTCGAGAACTCGAACGCCGTCCTGCTGACCGAGTACCGCGGTCTGACGGTTGCCCAGCTCAAGGAGCTGCGCAACAGCATCCGTCAGGACGCTGAGTACGCCGTGGTGAAGAACACGCTGACCAAGATTGCCGCCAACAAGGCGGGAATCTCTGCACTGGATGACGACCTCAAGGGTCCGTCGGCTGTTGCATTCGTGCACGGTGACTTCGTCGCCACCGCGAAGGCTCTTCGTGACTTTGCCAAGACCAACCCGCTTCTCGTGATCAAGGGTGGCGTTTTCGAGGGCAATGCTCTCAACGCCGACGAGGTCAACATGTACGCATCGCTGGAGAGCCGTGAGGTTCTGCTTGCGAAGGCTGCGGGCATGATGAAGGCAACGATGGCCAAGGCTGCGGCCACCGTCGATGCTCTTCGCGAAAAGCTGGAGACCGCCGCAGCCGCGTAAGCGACTGGCGTTCTCGTTCTACAAACCCCACCAATCTAGGAGATACATCATGGCGAAGCTCACCACTGAGCAGCTGCTCGAGCAGTTTGCAGACCTCACCCTCGTCGAGCTCAGCGAGTTCGTGAAGGCGTTCGAGGAGAAGTTCGACGTCACCGCTGCCGCCCCGGCTGCTGCTGCAGGCGCTGCTGGTGCCGCTGTTGAGGCAGAGGAAGAGAAGGACTCGTTCGACGTCGTTCTCGAGGCTGCTGGCGAGAAGAAGATCCAGGTCATCAAGGCTGTCCGCGAGCTCACCTCGCTCGGCCTCGGCGAGGCCAAGGCTGTCGTCGACGGTGCACCGAAGGCTGTCCTTGAGGGCGCCAACAAGGAGACCGCTGAGAAGGCCAAGGAGGTCCTCGAGGCCGCTGGCGCCACGGTTACCCTCAAGTAATCACGTCTCACCGCTTCATTCGAAGGCCCCGGGGTTCATCCCCGGGGCCTTCGTGCGTTCCCCGCAAAGAGGTTTTGGGGGCTAGCGCGGGGGTGCGGATGAGTTGCGCACGACCAGGGCGGATGCCGCGAGCTTGTGCACGGGCTCGGCCGCGGGATGCTCCAACTGAAGCATCAGCAATCGCACGGCCTCGTTGCCCTGCTCGCGAGGTTGCTGCCTGATCGTGGTCAGGGCAAACATCTCGGCATGCTGATGGTCATCGATTCCGACGACGCTCAGTTCGGTGGGCACAGCGATCCCGAGCCGTCGCGCGGCGATGATCGTGCCGATCGCCGCCTCGTCGCACACGCCGACGACCGCGGTCGGCCTGGTACGCCGGTTGCCGAGCAGGTCAACGGCTGCCTCATATCCGCTCGGCATGCTGCTGGCGGCCGGACTAACGCTGACGTGCGCGCTCAGGCCTGCGGCATCCATCGCCTTGCGATAACCATCGAGTCGGCGCGCGTCGCCGAAGCCGAGTGCGCTCGACTCCGCCTCCCCGCCGATGAATGCGATGGCGGTGTGGCCGAGGTCGATGAGATGCTCCGTCGCGATCCGTGCCGCAGCGGCGTCATCGATTGATACCGCACTCGTGCCGTCGTTGTATGGGCCAACGCTCACCAGCGGGCGGCCGAGCTCGCGTAGTCGCTCTAGTTCGTGTGCGCTCGGCTGGATGCCGGCGGCGATGATCCCATCGAATCGCCTGCGTGGCAGCACTGAAGCGAAAACCTCGTCGCGCGTAGCGGAGTGCTCTGGGACGCCGTAGAGCGCAAGGTCGTAGCCGTGTTGGAGCAGGGATTCCTGGATGCCGGTGAGCAGCTCTGAGAAATACCATCGCCCGAGGCTGGGGACGATAACGCCCACGATCTGGGTGCGTCCGGTGGCAAGGCTGGTCGCCGACGAATGCGCGACGTATGACAGCTCGGCGGCTGCCGTCTCGACGAGCACCCGTGTCTCGTCCGCCACGTAGCCGCGACCGCTCAGCGCGCGACTCGCAGTCGCTTTGGAGACGCCGGCACGCGCGGCGACATCGGTGATCGTGCTCATGCATCCTCCTCGATGGCGGCACTGCTCGAGAGGCCCGAGCACAGCGTAGCCCTAACGGGTGCCGAAGGGAACCGGTTCCATACGATCCGCGCGGGAGCGCTCCCATGCCGCTGGGGAATACCGGAGCAAAGGTTGTCAGCTTGTGACCAACGCCCATTGTGCCGGGACAGGAGAGGCCGCTAGGTTGGGCCTGGAAGCGGTTCCCGATCCGCCTGCCTTTGGGCAGCGGCAAGCCAGAGGGAACGTGAACTCGAAGAGGAGAAGTCACATGGCACTGTCACAGCGTTATCGGCGCCTCGCGCCGCTCGCCCTGCTTGGGGCAGCGGGCATCGCGCTTGCAGGATGTGGGGCTCCGGGTGCGCCCGAGGGTGGCGGAGGCGACGGCGGCGGAGATGCGGGCAGCAACACTGTCACCGTCTACGGCACGATCGTCGACAGCGAAGCCGAACTCCTGCAGGAGTCCTGGGCGGACTTCGAAGAAGAGAACGACATCGAGATCAAGTACGAGGGTAGCCAGGACTTCGAGACTCAGCTCGGTACCCGCGCTCAGGGCGGCAACCCGCCCGACATCGCAATCTTCCCGCAGCCGGGTCTGTTCGCAGACTTTGCTTCGCGTGACTTCCTGAAGCCTGCTCCAGAAGAGGTGGAAAAGAACGCCAACGAGTACTGGACCGAAGACTGGGTGAACTACGGCACCTACGACGGCACCTTCTACGGCGCGCCGCTGATGGCCAACGTCAAGGGCTGGATCTGGTATTCGCCCACGAAATTCGCCGAGTGGGGCGTGGAAGTTCCCGAAACTCTCGGCGACATGACAACTCTTACCGAGACGATCCAGGCCGCCACTGGCACGCCCGCGTGGTGCGCCGGCTTCGAATCCGGCACGGCGACTGGCTGGCCCGGCACTGACTGGATCGAGGACTACGTCCTTCGCCAGGCCGGCCCTGATGTCTACGACCAGTGGGTCACCAACGAGGTGCCCTTCACTGACCCGCAGATCAAGACCGCGTTCGACTCGGTCGGCGCGATCTTGCTGAACCCGGCGAATGTCAACGCCGGATTCGGTGATGTGCGCTCGATCAACTCGACCGCCTTTGGTGACGTCGCGCCGAAGGTCGCCGATGGCTCCTGCGCACTGACGCACCAGGCGTCGTTCCTCTCGGGCTTCTTCCCTGAGGGCACGAACATCGCTGAAGACGGCGATGTCTGGGCGTTCATGCTCCCGGGCGAGAGCGCTGGAGACAGTGCAGTGACCGGTGCGGGTGAGATCGTCGGCGCGTTCACCGACAGCGAGGCAACGCAGAAGGTGCTCGCATACCTGTCCAGCCCCGAGTGGGCGAACAGCCGCGTAAGCCTGGGCGGTGTCACCTCCGCGAACAACGGACTTGACCCGGCCAACGCGCAGGACCCGATCCTTCAGGAGACCATCAAGATCCTGCAGGACCCTGACACCACGTTCCGCTTCGACGCCAGCGACCTGATGCCGGGTGCTGTCGGTGCAGGCACGTTCTGGAAGGGCATGGTCTCCTGGGTCAACGGTGATCCCACCGATGCGGTCCTCGAGCAGATCGAGACGGGCTGGCCGGCAGGCTAATCCGGCTCCTGGCGGGTCGCCTTCGGGCGACCCGCCAGGTCCGGTTCACGCGACGGCGCGTGAACCGAAGATGATCTGCACGCTGTTGTAAAGGGGACTCCGTGACCGCGCTCGATTTCTTCCAATGGATCGGCACCCTGCCGTCGGTGTGGCAGGCAGTGGCCGTCGTCATAGCCTTCGCCGTGGTGGTTGCCGCAATTCTGTTTCTCGTTGACGTCGCACCGCGCACGGGTACCTGGTACACCGTCGCTCGCCTTGCGATGTGTCTACTCATCCCGCTTGCGGTGATGTGGTTCTTCCGCTCGTACTACTGGGCGATGGGCGTCGCCGTTGTCGTCGGCGCAGTATTCTTCCTGCTCGACTACCGATCGCGTGCGGGCAAGGGCTATCTCATTCAGCTGGTCGCATTCCTGGCGCCGGCGTTCCTGCTGCTGACGGTAGGACTCATCCTGCCGTCGCTGCAGACGATGGTTGCTTCTTTCTTGAACTCCTCGGGGAAGAGCTTCGTCGGACTCGCGAACTACACGTGGATATTCGGTCAACCCGACGGCATCCGCGTCGTGGTGAACACCATTGTCTGGGTGCTCGTTGTGCCAACGGTGTCGACCATCGTCGGTCTCGCATATGCCGTGTTCATCGACCAGACCCGCGGTGAGAAGGTCTACAAGGTGCTGGTCTTCATGCCGATGGCGATCTCGTTCGTCGGCGCCGGCATCATCTGGCGATTCATGTACGAGTATCGCGGCCCGCAGTACGAGCAGATCGGTCTTCTGAACCAGCTCCTGGTCTGGTTCGGCGGGGAACCGCAACAGTTCCTGCTCAATCCGCCGTGGAACACCCTGTTCTTGATTGTCGTGCTCATCTGGGTACAGACCGGATTCGCGATGGTGATTCTGTCGGCATCCATCAAGGGGGTGCCGATCGAACTGCTGGAGGCCGCGGAGCTCGACGGCGCGAACGCGTGGCAACGGTTCAAATCAGTCACCGTTCCCGCCATCCGTCCAGCGCTCATCGTCGTCCTTACGACCATCTCGATCGCCTCATTGAAGGTGTTCGACATCGTCCGTACGATGACGGCCGGTAACTACGACACCAGCGTGCTCGCCAACGAGATGTACACCCAGTTCTCGAAGTTCGAAGCGGGGCGCAGCGCGGCGCTTGCCGTGATCCTGTTCATCCTCGTGCTGCCGATCGTCATCTACAACGCACGCCAGATCCAGAAGCAGCGGGAGATCCGATGAGCGACACGGTGAAGTCCAACAAGGTGAGTACCCCGATCTCTGAGAGCACGCGAGCGATCGTTACCGGTGGAAAGCTCAATGCCTCCGCAGGGCGCGCCCGCAAGAAGCTGTCACGGCCATGGGCATCCGTTGCGTCGATCGTTATCGCGTTCCTGTGGACGCTCCCGACGCTCGGGCTGTTTATCTCGTCGTTCCGACCACGCGACCAGATCCTCACCAGCGGGTGGTGGGAGTTCTTCCTGAACCCGCAGGTCACTGGTGAGAACTATGTTGATGTGCTGCAGTCCGGCACGACGCAGCTCACGATGATCGAGTCGTTCGTGAACTCGATCGCCATCACGATTCCGGCGACGCTCGTCCCGTTGATGATCGCCTCTATGACGGCCTACGCGTTCGCGTGGATCGACTTCAAGGGACGCAACTTCCTGTTCATCTTCATCTTCGCGTTGCAGATCGTGCCCATCCAGATGGCCCTGGTGCCGCTGCTGAGCACGTTCTCGAGAGGATTGAGCTTCTTCGGCCTGCAGATCACGCTGCCTCTCGGTGCCTCCGGCGGATACGCACAAGTATGGTTTGCGCACACAATGTTCGCCTTGCCGCTGGCAATCTATCTGCTGCACAACTTCATGGCAGAGATCCCCGGAGAGATCGTTGAAGCCGCGCGCGTTGACGGCGCATCCCGTGGGCAGATTTTCTTCCGGATCGTGCTGCCGCTGACCATGCCGGCCATCGCCTCGGTGGCGATCTTCCAGTTCTTGTGGGTGTGGAACGACCTGCTGGTGGCGTTGGTGTTCGCTGACGGTGGGGCAGCTCCGATCACGAAGTTGCTGGCAGAGATCACCGGAACCCGTGGCAATGACTGGCACCTCCTCACCGCCGGTGCGTTCGTGTCGATCATCGTTCCGCTGATCGTGTTCTTCGCGCTGCAGAGGTACTTCGTGCGAGGGCTGTTGGCAGGATCAACCAAGGGGTAGCCCTTCAGCGGATGCCGCGGTAACACGGCATCCGCTGCCCCGTACCCTGGAGACATGAAATACGCCGAGCACATCGCCGATCTCGTCGGCAGTACCCCGCTTGTGAAGCTGCAGCATGTCACAGAGAGCGTCGTATGCACGGTGCTTGTGAAGCTGGAGTATCTGAATCCCGGTGGCTCGTCGAAGGATCGCATCGCCCGTCGAATCATCGACGCGGCCGAAGCATCCGGTGAGTTGAAGCCTGGTGGCACGATTGTTGAGCCCACCAGCGGCAACACTGGCGTCGGTCTCGCGCTGGTCGCTCAGCAGCGCGGTTACAAGTGCATCTTCGTGCTGCCAGACAAAGTCGGCGAGGACAAGATCGACGTGCTGCGCGCGTATGGCGCCGAGATTGTGATGACGCCGACCTCCGTACCGCCGGACAGTCCCGAGTCGTATTACAGCGTCAGCGACCGCCTCGTGAAGGAAATTCCGGGGGCGTTCAAGCCGAACCAGTACGACAACCCGAACGGTCCGCTCAGCCACTACGAGACCACCGGCCCAGAGATCTGGAGCGACACCGACGGCAAAGTCACGCATTTCGTCGCCGGTGTCGGTACCGGCGGAACGATCAGCGGCACCGGACGGTATCTGCGTGAGGTCTCCGATGACCGGGTACGTATCATCGGCGTCGACCCTGAAGGCAGCGTCTACTCGGGCGGAACCGGTCGCCCCTACCTCGTCGAAGGCGTTGGCGAGGACATCTGGCCGGGCTCCTACGATCCTGCTGTCCCGCACGAGATCGTCGCGGTGGACGACGCCGAGTCGTTCGCGATGACCCGCCGCCTCGCACGCGAAGAAGCCATCCTCGTCGGCGGCTCCAGCGGCATGGCCGTGGTCGGTGCGCTGCGGATCGCCCAGACACTGCCGGCGGATGCAGTAATGGTCGTGCTCTTGCCGGACGGCGGACGCGGCTACCTCTCGAAGATCTTCAACGACTCGTGGATGCGCTCTTATGGCTTCAGCGAGGTCGAGGAGGGGGAGACGGTCGCTGATGTGCTGACGACACGCGCTCAGGCTTCGGGGCAGGGCTCGATTCCGGAACTCGTGCACGCGCATCCGACCGACACGGTGCTCGACGCGATCAACATGATGACCGAGTTCGCCGTCTCGCAGCTTGTGGTGCTCAGTGCCGAACCGCCCGTCATGATGGGGGAGGTCGTGGGCAGCGTCGACGAGCGAGGGCTGCTGGATCTACTCTTCCGCAATGTCGCGAAGCCGACGGATGCCGTGGGCGCTCATGTCGGCGAGCGGCTGCCGCTCATCGGCATTCATGCGTCCGTCGATCAGGCGCGCGCGGCGCTCGCCGAAGCGGATGCCCTGCTGGTGACGATCGATGGCCGCCCGCACACCGTGCTGACTCGCCAGGATCTCGTCGCCTACCTCGCGCGCTAAATTCCCCACTCGCCACGGGCAGGGATGTCGCGGGGCGTAATGAGAGGGGGAGTGGCGAAGGGGCGCGCGTAGGGTGAGAGCATGTCTGACCACGCTTTCGCCACCCGTGCCATCCACGCCGGCCAGCAGGCCGATCCGCTCACCGGCGCGATTATCCCGCCGATCTACCAGGCCTCGACGCATGTGCAGGATGCCGTCGGCGTGTTCCGCGAGGGCTACGAGTACAACCGTGCGGGCAACCCCACACGCAACGCGCTCGAGACGCAGCTCGCCGCTCTCGAAGGTGGCGTCAACGCGCTTTCGTTTGCGTCTGGACTTGCCGCTGAGGATGCGCTGCTGCGCGGCATCCTCCGACCGGGCGACCACGTGCTGCTCGGCAATGACGTTTACGGCGGCACCCACCGACTGCTGACCAAGGTGCTGGCGCCGTGGGGTATCGAGACCACCACCGCCGAACTCGGCAGCGCGGATGCGATCCGCCAGGCGCTGCGCCCCGAGACCAAAATTGTCTGGCTCGAGACGCCGAGCAACCCTCTGCTGAAGATCGTCGACATCGCTGCGACCGCAGAGATCGCGCATGCAGCGGGTGCCATCGTCGTGGTGGACAACACCTTCGCCTCACCGGCCTTGCAGTTGCCCCTCGCGCTCGGCGCCGATCTCGTCGTGCACTCCACCACCAAGTACCTCGGCGGACACTCCGATGTGCTCGGCGGTGCCGTGATCTTTGGCGATGACCGATTCTACGATCAGGTGAAGTTCCAGCAGTTCGCTGTCGGCGCCGTCTCGGCGCCGTTGGACGGCTGGCTCACCACCCGTGGAATCAAGACTCTTGCGGTGCGGATGCGCCAGCACAGCGAGAACGCGCAGGCCATCGCTGAGTGGGCAGAGTCCCGCCCCGAGTTCGAGACCGTCTTCTATCCTGGCCTTGCTTCGCACCCCGGTCATGAGATTGCCGCGCGCCAGATGAGTGGATTCGGCGGGATGCTGTCGCTTGCGCTCGTCGCGGGACACGACGCTGCGCGTGCCTTCGCAGAGTCGACCGAGCTCTTCCAGCTGGCTGAATCGCTGGGCGGCGTCGAGTCACTGATCAGCTATCCGCCTGAGATGACGCACGCCTCGGTGCGCGGTACCGATCTGGCCGTTCCGGAGAACGTCGTGCGTCTGTCCGTCGGTATCGAGGACATCGCCGATCTGATCGCCGATCTGGAGAAGGGGCTCGCGCGCATAGCGCGATGAGAGCCGGGGTGCGGCTCAGGCCGCGCCCGTACAATTGAGGCATCTTGAACGATTCCTCTTCTTCCTCTGCGCCCACTCCCGACTCCGAACGAACCGACTCCGAACGAACCCCTTCTGAGCGGACGCCGACCGGAAGCATCCGCGCGTTCACCGGAACGATTCGCACCAGCACGCCGACCAGCGCGATCCGCACGCTGGGACCTGATCCGGCGACCGCGCCGATCATGCTGCACCCAGGCGATGCGATCTCCAACTCGCGCCGTGTGCTCTACATCATCCTGCTCGGCGCGCTCACGGCGCTTGGACCGTTCACGATCGACCTGTACCTGCCAGCGTTCCCGTTGCTGGAGAGAGATTTCCAGACCACCTCTGCTGCGATCCAGCTGACCCTCACCGGCACCATGATCGGGTTTGCCCTCGGCCAGCTCGTCGTGGGGCCGTTGTCCGACAAGGTCGGTCGTCGCGTGCCGCTGATCGCCGTGACCGCGTTGCACGTGCTCGCGAGTGTCGCTGCGGCTTTCGCACCGGATCTGCTGCTGCTCGGCGGCGCACGCGTGGTCATGGGAGTTGGCGCGGCGGCCGGTGGCGTGGTCGCGATGGCGATCGTGCGCGACCTGTTCGGCGGTCGCCGGCTCGTGGTGATGCTGTCGAGGCTCGCACTGGTCTCTGGCGTCGCCCCTGTTGTCGCGCCTCTGATCGGATCCTGGCTGCTGGGAGTCATGCCGTGGCGCGGCATCTTCGTCGTGCTCGCGGCCTACGGCGCCATCATGCTGCTCGCGGCGCTGTTGTTCATCCCAGAGACCCTGCCGAAGGAACGACGAGGCGAGCGCGGAAGCACCACCATCTGGCAGCGTTATCGCAGCGTTTTCAGCGATCGCGTCTTCGTGGGCGTGCTGGTGATTGGGGCGATGACCTTCTCCGGGCTGTTCTCGTATCTGTCGGCGTCGCCGTTCCTGTTCCAAGAGGCCCACGGGCTGGACGCGCAGGAATACGGCTGGCTATTCGCGGCCAACTCGGTCGGTGTCGTGGTTGGTGTGCAGGTTGCATCCCGGTTGGCTGCGCGGTTCGGGCCACAGTGGGTGCTGGCATTCTCGACAGCGGTGCTGCTGGTCAGTGGTGCGGCGATCATCGTGAATGACCAGCTGGGCTTGGGGTTTTGGGGCACGGTCATCCCGCTGTTCCTATTCATGACCGCATGCGGGTTCTCGTTCCCGTGCGTGCAGGTGCTGGCACTCGACCGACATGGCAAGGCAGCAGGCACCGCCGCGTCCGTTCTCGGGGCGTGCAACAACGGCGTCGCGGCAATCATCTCACCGGTGGTCGGCCTCATCTCTGCGGGTGCAGGAATCACCGCGACGACGATGGCCTCGGTCATGGTGGGCTGCGCCGTCGTCGGAATTCTCGCGCTCTGGCTGATCGTGCGCCCGCGCTCGGTCGGGATGTTGACTCCGTAGCGTTCGCGCCGTCATCTGAGTCAGAATAGGCGGATGACTCGTCCCGCACTTCTCTGGTGGGGCATCGGGGCGATTCTCGCTGCGATGGCCCTTGGCGCCGCATTGACTGCGGCAGGATCGGACCTGCCCAGTGCATTAGATGTCGGCTGGAATGAGCTGATGGTCAGCATTCGCTCACCGTTGCTCGTCGGCTTCGCTGAAATGATGAACCATCTCGGCGGTGGCTGGATCGCCACGATTCTCATGCCCGTGCTGATCATTGCCGCGCTGCTGATCGCTCGTCGCTGGCGAGCCGCCGTTCTCGTCGTCGTGACATTGCTGGCGAGCGTCGCGGCTGTGCAGTTGTTGAAGCATCTGTATGGCCGCGCGCGGCCGGAGGACATGCTCGTCGTCAGTGATTTCGGTTCATTCCCTTCCGGGCATACAGCGAACGCCGCCACTCTTGCGATGCTGGCGATCTTGCTGTTCCCGCGGCTCTGGGTCGTGCTCATCGCCG
Organism: Microbacterium sp. Y355; assembly: GCF_059445345.1. Classification (NCBI taxonomy): domain Bacteria; kingdom Bacillati; phylum Actinomycetota; class Actinomycetes; order Micrococcales; family Microbacteriaceae; genus Microbacterium; species Microbacterium sp. Y355. Next base: position 18,984 of record NZ_JCAIUD010000002.1, read on the forward strand.
TGCTCTGGACCTTGGGAATGGCTTTCTCGCGCACCGCACTTTCGGTGCACTGGCTGACCGACACGATCGGCGGAATGCTGGTGGGAGCCGGCGCCGCACTTGTCGTGGGCGGCCTCATGCTGGAATGGGTACGACAGCCCCGAACTCGACAGGAGTCACTATGACCGGCATCCGCCCGTATCGCACCGAGGATCGCCCGGCGATGTTCGAGATCTGTGTGAAGACCGCGGATGCCGGAGGCGACGCCACCGGGATTTTCAGCGATGATGAACTCTGGGGCCTGATCTTCGCGGTGCCATACGTCGACCGGCATCCTGATCTCGCCTGGGTCGTCGAATCGGACGACGCGCGAGTGATCGGCTACATCGTCGCCACAGACGACACGGATGCTTTCGAGCAGTGGTTCCGCGATGAGTGGTGGCCGCAGTTCGCCGAACGCTTCCCCAGGGCTGAAAAGCCGGAGACGCGCGAGGAATCGATAGTCGACGGCGCGTACACGCGCGGGCCCGGCGAGAACCAGAATGCGGGGGAGTATCCAGCGCACCTGCACATTGATCTGTTGCCAGAGACGCAGGGGCAGGGGCTGGGGCGTCGACTGATCGAGACGCTGTTCGCCGAACTGCAGCGGCGCGGTGTGACGGGGCTGCACCTGGGTATCGATCCTGCGAACCTCGGCGCGGCCGCGTTCTATGAGCGACTCGGCATGCAGCGATTGCCCGCAGACCCCGGCGGCCAAAGCTACGGTGTGCGCTTCCACAGCTGACGATGTGTGGCAAAACAGAAACCCGCGAGGCGCATGCGCTTCGCGGGTTTCTGCTCTTCGGCGGTGACGGAGGGATTCGAACCCTCGGTTGCTTGCACAACACACGCTTTCCAAGCGTGCTCCTTCGGCCGCTCGGACACGTCACCAGGGAACAACCTGAACAGTCTATCCGATCCTTTGTGCTCGCCGTGCCATGCCCAGTTCGTGGGCGGCCGCCGCACGCGGGCAGTTCGCCAGCATCCGCAGTTATGCTGTGCCGATGGGGCGAAACTCGACGCGGGCGACCATTGCTCGGCACGGTCAGCAGGGCACTCCGTCGCGCGGCAGCCAGCTGATCAAGCTGCTCGGGATCGGTGTGGCAACGGTGTTGGTCGCAGCGCTTGGCATCAGCGCATGGCTGTTCGTCGACCTGAGTTCCACCTACACCGCGGACGCTGTCGAACTCAGCGGCGAAGCGCCGCCCGCCTTCGCTGAGCTCACCACCGGCGCGAACATCCTCGTCGCCGGCACTGACATCTGCGAACCCGAGTACGCCGAAATGTTCGGCGACCGCTGCGCCGATCCCGAAGACGGCGTGCGCAGCGACGTGCTGATGCTCGTGAACATCTCGGCACCACCGCGCCGCGTCACCGTGATCAGCTTCCCGCGTGACCTGCTCGTCGATATCCCTTCATGTACCGATGCGAACGGCAATGAGACGTCGCCGCAGTACCGGCAGATGATCAACTCGGCCTTCGGTATCGGCGGGCTGGACTGTGCGGCATCGACGATCAAAGAACTCACCGGCGTCGACGTCCAATACGCAGCATCCATCAACTGGGGCGGCGTGATCGACGTCACGAACGCCATCGGCGGCGTCGACGTGTGCCTTGCGACAGCGATGAAGGACGACGACTCCACCATCGACCTCCCCGCCGGCACCCATTCCCTCGAGGGTGCGCAGGCGCTTGCATTCCTGCGCGCGCGACACTCCACCGAGAATGGCAGCGACCTCGACCGCATCGGCAACCAGCAGCTCTACATGTCGAGCCTCGTGAAGAAGATCACCAGCGAACAGGTGCTTTCGAACCCGTCGATGCTGCTGACACTCGCGCGGACGATCCTGTCTGCCATCGATCCCAGCACCAGCCTCACGAACCCCGTGACTCTCGTGCAGATGGGACTGGCGCTCAAGGACATTCCGCTCAGCGACTATGTGTTCGTTCAGTACCCCGTCGCGGACGCACCGGAAAATCCGAATCGGCTCGTGCCGATCACGGACGCGGCCACGCAACTGTTCGATGCGTTGGCGGCAAATGAACCGCTCGTGTTGGCCGGAGATGACGACGGAACCGTCGTGGAGACCCCAGATCCGGTTGCCACGGCTCCCACCACGGAGGAGCCTGTCGACGAGACTGCCGTGCTCCCGCCGGCGATCACCGGCACGACCGGCGAGGCTGATGGCTGCGCGACCGGTACCGTGCACTGAACCGCGTCGGCGCTGAGCCGCGTAAAATCGCAGGGTGGCAACTCCCAAGATCGTCCTCTTCTACGCCTTTACTCCGCTAGCGGATCCGGAGGCGATTCGGCTGTGGCAGCGCGACTTCGGCGAGGCTCTCGGCCTGCGCGGGCGTCTGATCATCTCGAAGGATGGCGTCAACGGCACTCTCGGCGGTGACCTGCCGGCGCTCAAGAAGTGGTCACGCTCCTTCCGCTCCTACCCGGCCTTCAAGAACGCCGATATCAAATGGAGCGAAGGAACGGGTCTGGATGCCGATGGCCACAGCCTTGACTTCCCCAAGCTCAGCGTCAAAGTGCGAGATGAGATCGTCTCGTTCGGAGCCCCAGGCGAGCTGCAGGTCGATGAGGGTGGCGTCGTGGGCGGCGGCACGCGGCTGAGTCCGGATGAGCTGCACGCGTTGGTGAACTCACGCGACGACGTCGTCTTCTTCGACGGACGCAACGCGCTGGAAGCCGAGATCGGGCGATTCAAGAATGCGGTAGTGCCCGACGTGGCAACCACCCGTGACTTCGTAGAGCTGCTCGACTCCGGTGCCTACGACGACCTGAAGGGCAAGCCTGTCGTCACATACTGCACCGGCGGCATCCGCTGCGAAGTGCTCTCGAGCCTGATGACCGCACGCGGCTTCGGTGAGGTGTACCAGCTCGATGGCGGCATCGTTCGCTACGGCGAGAAGTTCGGCGATGACGGACTGTGGGAGGGGTCGCTCTACGTCTTCGACAAGCGCGGTTCTGTCGACTTCAGCGACCACTCTGCGGCGATCGGCACCTGCGTCGGATGCGGCGCAAACACCAAGCGCACCGCGAACTGCCCTGATGCCTCATGTCGTGGGCAGTTCGTCGTTTGCGAGAGCTGCCAGTCCGTGCCGTGCGAGAAACACGTCGCGGTCAGCTGAGCCGTTAGGACATCACAGAGCTGCGTGACTCGCGCGCGACGAACAGTGCTCGCGGCACCAGCACCGCGGCGACGCGGACGCGCAGATCGACACTGCGGCGCAGGTCTGCGGTGACGCGTGCGAGGGCGGGAGACAGGTCCCCGGCATCGCCCACAGTCCGCGCGTAGCTGGCACTCTCCACAGCGCTAACCAGCACCTGCACTGCGGTGGCATCCGCCCCGCGCTCCACCAATGCGGCGCCGCGAACTCGTGGACTGTCTGCCTCCGACACCGGCAGGCGCAGGTCGATCAGCGTGTCGCGCAGCTCCTGCCACGCGCTCATCGCGTCGCCGTGACGGGCGCGGACGTGTCGTCGCAGACGAATCACGAGTCGGACCAGCGCAGGCATCAACAGTGCAAGCAGCACACCGCCGGTGATCAGCATCACCGGAGTGGGGTCCAGGCGTTGCAGTGCTTGACCGTCAGCAGTCGATGAGCCGCCCTGGTTCCGATCGATCTCCGGACCGCTTGTCGCTTCCGCCGATGGTGCGGCACTGGGAGCGGGGGCGCTGGGGCCAGCGGCCGAGCCACCCTCGGTGGCGGCGGCCTGGAAGCTCGTGGGCACTCCCAGCGACGCCGTCGGCTCAAAAGGCACCCAGCCGATGTCCTCGAAATGCACTTCGGGCCAGGCGTGCAGCTGCTCGCTGCTGACGGCGAAGATGGACTCATCGCCGCGCTTCTCATCCGTCAGCCGGCCGGGAAGATAGCCGACCACGACTCGCACCTGCATGTCGAGCGACTGCGCCATCAGTGCAAAGGCTCCGGCGAAATGGATGCAGTAGCCCGAGCGCACTTCGAGGAACTCCGCGACTGCTTCCGCGCCGGTGCCGTCGAAGCCGCCATCGACTGGTGCGTCCAGTGAGTAGCTGAACTGCGAGCGGAACCAGCCCTGCATCGCGAAGAGCTTGTCGTAGTCGGTCGCGGCATCCGCTGTCACCGTGAGCGCGGTCTCCGCAATTGCGGGCGGGAGAGCTTCTAGGGATTCGTTCGACTCGGCAGGACCAGCGGCGGAAGCGCTGGCCGCCTGAATCTGCTCCCTGGTTGGCTGCGCGGTCTGAGTGGTGACGGTGTAGTCCTGGCCCGCGGCATCCCGAGTCTCGGACAGGACGGTGCGATTTTCTGGCATCACTGTCCAGCCAGAGCCAAGCCCGATGATCTTCGTGGCGGGAAAGGGCACCGGCAGCATCGGACTGGAGATGCCGGTGACACGAATCGACGTGCGTTTCTCAAGCGTTTCGATGCCCTCTGCCCAGTCGGGCTCGCCGAAGCCGTCGCGGAGCGGCTGCACATCTGCCTCGTCTGGCGTCCACGTTTCGCCGTCGAATTGCGACAGGCTCGCGACGCGCAGATATGGTGCTGTCTCGGCGCTGGTCGCCAGCGTCATGACGTTGAACGGGTCGGGTCTACGCAGGTCGTCCCCCAGACGAAGGGACGGGTTCAGCTGCACACTGGTGCCGAGCCCGACCCAGGTTGCGGAGACCGGCAACGCGGGGGTGATCACGAGGGCTGCGACGACGGCTGCCGCGCCAAGCGAGACAGTGACGCCGAGCGACGCGCGTCGGGGTGACGTTCGATCGTGCCGGATGCTGTGTCGCAAGAGCAACAGTGTCAGCAGTGACAGCGCCACGAACCACGGGATGTTCGCGTCTCCGAGCGTGATGATCATTGGCATCGCCCCGACCGTGGCGACGAGGATCGCGGCCAGCAGGGTGATTCTTTGGGAGATGAGCTGATCGAGCAGAATTGCGATAACGGCGAACCCGATGCCGAGCATCGCGCCCAAGGCGGGGGTCGGTTCCAATGGCGCCGTACCGAACTGCACCTGCTGGAATGCCTCGGCGGCCAGCCGGCCCACCGAAGCGAGAGTAGTGCTGGTCGGGATCACACCGAAGAACGCGCCCTGTGGCAGCGTGATCGCCGTAAGCGTCAGGATCGCCACCAGCAGTTGGGCGACCAGCGTCGACCACACCCGGTCAGCCCTGCCAGCGCGCAACTGTCGTACGACGAATCCGGTCACGGCGATGACCAGGATGATGGTGACGCTCATCAGCGACCAGCCGCCGGGGGCGATCACCGATGTGTATGGCCAGAGTGCGACGAATCCTGCGCAGGCGGAGAGCAGTGCAACGGCAAGCGTGCGCTCCCGGCGCTCAGCGGTGTTCCTGCGTCGGTCGGCAGGGCGCTGTTCAACGTGCGACATGCCCGCCTCCGGATGCCATGCGTACGGGCAATGCATCTTCCCAGGCGGATGCAACGTCGTCGGTGAGCTGCGCGGACGACCACCCAAGTGCTGCGACAGCATCTGCGGCACCGGCGAGCGGCTCTGCGGCAAGCAGGATGGGAGCTGCAGCGCCGCCGTGTCGGAGGAGCACAGCATCCTCTTCATCGAGTCGGCCCGTGATCATCACCAGGGGCCCTGGGGGTGCGCCGTCGAAGAGCGAGACGATGTCTCGCGCCTCGCCCTGGGGGGAGACCATTGCCAATGCGACCAGCAATGAGTCACGGTCATCCTCATGCCCGCGGAGGGCGCCGAGCACGGTTCCTGACGAGTCGAGGACGTCGACGCTGTAGCCCTCCTGCACGAGGTGCAGAGCGATAGATGCGCATGCCGAGACCGCTGCTTCGAAGGCAGGGTCAGCGTCTACGCCTACTCGTTCCCAGCGGCGCGCCGTGCGATCGAGGATGACGAGCGCATCTGGGCTGGACTCCTCTTCCTCCTGGCGCACCATGAGATCGCCGCGGTGGGCGGTCGCTCGCCAGTGGATGCGGCGCATCGAGTCCCCCGACACATAATGCCGAGGGGAGAGGTTGTCGCTGCCCTGGCCGAGCCTCGTTGACGATGTGTGTGCGGTGCCTCCGGCCGCGCCGATGTTGCTGCTCAGCGGAGCGAGTGGAACGATCTCGGGCACGACGGTGACGGTGCGTGTGTCACCGAACTCCTGCTCCCGCTGGGCAAATCCGAAGGGGTCGATCGTGCGTAAGAGCAGGGGGCCAACCGGCCAGACGCCGCGCCTGACCCCGGTGATCGCATAGCGGATGTGTGTGCCGTTGTCGGTGGGGAATTCGCCTTCCGCATCACCTGAGACCGAGGGCGGCAATTGGTCGCGCCATGTGCCGTGCGGCACGCGCAGTGCGCGCAAGTCGAAGCGCACCGCAACCTGGGACTCTTCGCCGACGGTGAGCAGATCTGTGGAGATGCGCCTGGTCACCGGACCGCTGCGCCGAGGAACATGTACGACGAGTGCGGCGAAGACGACGAGCAGAAACAGCAACATCGCGACGTAGAGCAGGATAGGAGCCGCAAGCAGGTTCGCCGCGATCACACAGAGCAGCCCCGCAAGTATCGCGGCTACGCCGCGATAGGTGAGAGGTCTACGCCGACGCATGGCCGGATGTCAGACTCGGGCCGCAACCGGAACGCGAACCCGATCCACGATCTGGTTCAGTGCGGCCTCGATCGGTTGTGCGCCGGCACGGTGCACCCCTCGTGCGGGCAACAGTCGATGCGCGAACACCGGCGCCAGCAGTGTGGTGAGGTCGTCGGGGATCACGAAGTCGCGGCCATCCAGCGCGGCCCAGACCTTGGCGGCGCGGACGAGTTGCAGCGTCGCCCGTGGACTCGCGCCCAGGTGCAGGCTCGGATCGGAACGCGTTGCATGTGCCAGCGCGACTGCGTACTCCTCGACGGCGGGGGAGACGTGCACTGCACGGGCCCAGCCGATCATCCGAGTAATCGAGCGGGCATCGGCGACCGGGGTGATCGAGGCGAGAGGGTTCACGCTGTCCCGCTGGCGCAGCATGAGGGCTTCGGCCGCGGCGTCCGGATATCCCATCGAGATGCGCATCATGAACCGGTCCCGCTGTGCCTCAGGGAGCGCGTAGGTGCCTTCCATCTCGAGCGGGTTCTGAGTGGCGACGACGAGGAATGGGTCAGGCAACGGGTGCGTCTGCCCGTCCACCGTGACCTGGCCCTCCTCCATGGCCTCCAGGAGCGCGGACTGCGTTTTGGGAGAGGACCGGTTGATCTCGTCGGCGATCACGATCTGGGCGAAGACTGCGCCCTGCTTGAACTCGAACTCGCGGTCGACGGGGTTGTACACCGAGACGCCGGTGACGTCGCCAGGCAATAGGTCGGGCGTGAACTGGATGCGGCGGACAGTGGCATCCACGCTGGCCGCGAGTGCGCGGGCGAGCATTGTCTTGCCGACGCCAGGCACGTCCTCGATGAGGAGGTGCCCCTGCGCGAGCAGGCACACCACCGCGCCGCGTACGGCATCCGGCTTGCCATCTATGACTTTGCCGACGGACGCAAGGATCGCGGAGGTCTCTGTCGCGAACTGCGTAGCCGTCATCGGCGTTCCGGTGTCGTCCATGCACTGCCTCTCGCCCTGCGTTGGGTGTTCTTTTGATCGTACGCGTTGGTGACTGGGGCTGTCGCGTTCCGGATCCTGAACCTGACGAAGGGCCGGGATCCGCGTATGGAGGGTTCACCCCCATACTCGACCACGCGGTTCGGTGGGATCGATGTGGCTCTGTGTGCTCCGGGCGACGCGGAGGAGCGCGGCGCCCTGGAGGCCACTCAGCTCGTGCAGCGAACACCTGCCCACCATCTGGCTCCAGAGTTCGCTGAATCGCTCGGCATCCGCCCGTCGGCGGCCGATCAGCCGGGGAACCGGAAGAAGCGTTCTGCCGGGGGAGAGTCGATCGGCCAGCCGATCGAACCAGCCGAACCCTCGTGCGGCGCCGCGATCGACGCGGAGGAGGAACCGGGGGTTCTGCGCAGGAGAGAAGAGCTCCTCGACAGCCTCGGCAATCAGCCGACGGTCGGCCTCACTGCCGCCGAGCTCGATGCGGATCGTGTTCGATTCGCCCTCGACGCTGCGAGCGGCGATCAGCTTTTCATCGAATTGCGCGATTCGCTGCGCCTCGTGCAGGGCCTGCGCGATCGCGACGGCTGCACCTCGATAGATGTCGGCCGGGTGGGAGCGGCTGCGCAGAGCGCGAATCAACGTTGGCGCGGTAGACGATGCGGCGATGACCAAACCACCCGCAACGGCCACGCCCAGCGCCGAAGGCGGGGCGATGGTGATGAATCCGGTCTCGCTCAGCGCGGCGGTGAGGGTGCCGATGCCGATGGCGCCGAGTGTGAACCGCATCGGCACTCCGACGGCGACCGCCGGTGTGGTGCGAAACAGCGGCGAATCGGTCCTGCGATTGCGCACCGACACGATCTCGCGCTCGCGGGATGCGTAGGGCTCCCCGATCCGCCAGTCGGTGTGAGTCTGTGCTCGTGTGGGCATCCGGGATGCGGTGATCCGATTGATCTCGTGGACAGTGGCACCGGGGTCCTTGCTCAGAACACGCTCCAGCATGGTCGCGGCGTCGGTCGGGAGTGCGTGTCCGAGTCCAGCGACGATGCGGGTGGAGTCGTCGCTGCTCAGCCCCCAGAGATGGCTGTGCTTGCGCCGTAGCCTGCGAGGCTCGGCGGCATCGTCGAGTGCGACCGGTGAGGGGATCAGACACGAGACCGACCAGTTATGCGCCACCTTGGAGGGCCAGTCGGGATCGAGACGGAGTGTTCTGCCTCGTAGCTGCTGCGTGGCGGATGATGTCGCCACAGCGGTCAGATCGATGAGTGTGTTCACCGCGGGACAGTCCCAGCCCTCGCCGAGCAGCCCTCGAGTGCCGACGAGAAGTCGAACGATTCCGCGCCGAATCAACTCAGACACCGCAGTGACGATCCGACCGCTGCCGACACCCGGTGCTCTGAGCTCACGGACGGCTCCGAAGCCATCGGAGATTTCGACGTCGACGTCGACGTCGAGTAGTTCAGTCAGCGCCGCCGCGATCATCGAGGCATCCTCGCTGCGTACCCGCAGATGCTGCGACGTGATGAGCACTGGGCGCATGCGGCCGGTCATCTCGTCGCGAGCAAGCAGATCGAAGGTGCGCAGTGCTCCGGCCGCTTCGTCTCCGGCAAGGCCTCGGTGATTTCCGTGGACCACGAAGTCGGTCACGACGACCGCCCGCACATGCTCGGCATCGGCGCTGGAGAGTTCCATACGCAAGATCTCGACGACCGCATGATCCTTCGCAGCGGAGTAGGCGAGGGTCGTCTCAACAGGGTTCCGTCCGCGTCGGATGCCACGATCCGTGAGGTGGTATCCGAAGTCCGCCAGCGACCGGCGTACGTACTCCCATTGCGCGCGGGCATCAGGATCGGAGAGAAGCCGAGCAAGTGCGAAGCGGGCGAGGACGGTGAGGAGATCGTCAGTGGTGCAACGGTCGAACAACGCGGGCGGAAGCACAGTCGCGATCGGATGGTTCGGCGCGATCTCACGGAGCACCACGGCGCAGGACCGCGTGAGAGCGAAGTCCGAGGTCAGGGCGCGGTCGAGCCGGATGAGGGTGTGCTCCGCGTCACCAACCGCGTCTCCGACCGGCTGCAGCTGCTCTTCCAGATAGGACAGACCATCCGGGGTGGAGAGCACCTGGGTCATCAACTCGTGCAGACGCCCTTCATGGTGGCGGAGGAACTCAGCCTCAGCGGGAACGGGCTCGGTGAACCAGACATGGTCGCGGTACGGGGCGAGATGGCCCTCTTTGACGACAGCCGGAGTCGGGACCTCGTAGTCCACCTCGCCGAGGAGCTGATCGTAGTTCTCGAACTCCGTCTCGTCATCCGGCGAAGGCAACGTGGCGGTGAGGCCGATCAGCAGGGGAGTGCCGCCGTTCTCGCGGATACGCCCGGCGAGGTAAGCGACCACCAGCGCCCAGTGATCGAGCAGATGATGACACTCGTCCAGGACGATCGTCTCGATTCCGGCCGCGACGATCGCATCGATCACCCTTACCGCGTTCGGATGCAGGACGCGCGCGAGTTCCTCCGGGCGCTGTCTGGCGAACCGGCTTCGCAGTCGTCGCACGCGCCGCCGGACGCCGACGCGGTATGCCGACGCGTTGTCCACCGCCAATTCGGCGAGCCACGTCGAGGCATCCACCTCGCTACGGCCAGCGGCGACGAGTTCATCCACCCAACGTGATCTGGCGAGTTCCTCAAAAGGTGAACCGTCTCCGGCGACGCTGAGCAGCTGATAGGTAAGGACAGTCAGGTCGGCGAGGCGGGTGGGATCGTCTGACACGGATTCGAAGTCCGACGCGAGGTCCCGCGCGGCGCGCAGCCACTGTTGACGAATGGTCATCGTCGGTGCGAGTACGAGAGTGCGGCGTCCCTCTCTCATGGCGAGCAACAGGCCCAGCAGCGTCTTCCCAGATCCGGGCGGCGCGACGATGTGCAGCGACTCGCCCGCGGAAGGCGGAAGCTGATCGAGGACTTCGGCCTGGTAGGTGCGCAGCGTGCCAGTGAAGTGCCAAGACTTCAACGGGGCGACGTCGGCGAGTGGATCCATGGGCTTCCTGTATTTCTTCGTTGTCATCGAGACTATCCGGGCGCGTTCGTGACTGCGTCGCGCGACGGGTAGACTGTTTCTCGGCTCTCCGCGTGGCAGCATCCAGGCCAATTCCCCCAGGACGGAAACGTAGCAAGGGTAACCGGGCTCTGCTGGGTGCGCGGAGGGTCATTTCTTTTGCCCGAAAGCGGGATGTCACGCAGCTTCTCCTGCGAGGATCATGGTGTGAGTAATTCCACCGCCCCGCGGCGAACCAGCGCTTTCGCGCGCTTCGTCTCGCCGCTCGCGCTCGTCGCCCTGATGTGGGCGATCCAGATCGTCGACGCTATTCTGCCCGGTTCGTTCACCGGGTTTGGGCTCCGTTCGTGGGATTTCGCCAGTCTGCCTGGGCTCGTGCTCGGGCCGCTGTTGCACTCCGGCTGGCCGCATCTGATCGGAAACACGCTGCCGTTGCTCGTGCTGGGCTGCCTGGTCGCCGTTGAGGGGTCGCGCAGGTTCTGGCTGGTCACGCTCGTGGTCGCGCTCGTGGGCGGCGCGGGAACCTGGCTCCTCAATGCTCCCGGCACGCTCACCGTCGGGGCATCCGTGCTCGTATTCGGCTACTTCGCGTATGTCGTCGTGCGAGTATTCTCGCCGCGTCCGGTCGCGCACCGCATCGCCTACGCCCTCGTCGCGCTCATCGTCATCGTGCTCTACGGAGGCTCGATGCTCGCCGGCATCGTCGGGGTGAGTGCCGGCATCTCCTGGCAGGCGCACCTGTTCGGAGCGATCGGCGGCGGCGTGGCCGCGCTCGCCGGAGTGCGGCCACGCGGAGACCGCGCGGCGTGAGCGCTCGAACAACGACGGCGAAAAAGCCGACGGCGAAAAAGCCGACGGCGAAGAAGCCAGCGAAGAAGAAAACGTCAACAAAGAAAAAGGTGAACACGCGGCGTTCAGTGCGGCCGGTGATCCTGACTCTCGGCGCGCTCACTCTCGCCACGTTCCTGATCGTGCTTGTGCCGGTGGCGACGTCGCACGATCCAATCGCCGTGTGCGCCTATGACACAGCAGCCTTCCCCGCTGACGGCGTGGCGGGGTGGCAGGGCGAGCAGTTGGAAAACGCCGCCATCATCGTCCGGACGGCGACGGCTCAGGGGCTGGAACGCGACGGACAGATGCTCGGCGTGATGGCCGCGATGGGCGAGAGCAGTTTGCACAACATCGATTACGGCGATTGGGAGACGTCCGGCATCACGAACCCGGATGGCACCGCCACCAGCAGCATCGGGCTGTTCCAACAGCAGGAATGGTGGGGGAGCGCACAGGAGCGAATGGACCCAGCCACAGCTGCCACGCTGTTCTACGCGCGGCTGATGAAACTCGCGGGGTGGCAACAGATGGAGCCGACCCAGGCGATCCACCGCGTGCAGATCAACACCGAACCCGATCACTATGCCCAGTTCGAGGACGATGCCGCACTGGTGGTCGACGCACTGTCTGGCGTCTGCCCGGTATAGGAGGCGGTGCAGGAAGCACGGCCTAAGCTGGCTCCGTGGCGCGGAGCATCTACATCACCTCGGCCGAGGGACATTCAGGCAAATCCACCATCGCACTGGGCGTGCTCGATGCGCTCATGCGAGTCACCCCGAGAGTCGGTGTCTTCCGCCCGATCGCCCGATCGTCTGAAGAGCGTGACTACGTGCTCGAGCTGCTGCTCGCGCACGATGGCGTGCACCTCGAGTACGACGACTGCGTTGGCGTCACCTACGACCATGTGCGCGACGATCCTGACAAGGCGCTCGCGACCATCGTCTCCCGCTTCAAAGCGGTCGAAGCACAGTGCGATGCGGTCGTCATCGTCGGCAGTGACTATACGGATGTCGCCAGTCCCGCAGAGCTCGGGTACAACGCTCGCATTGCGGCGAATCTCGGTGCGCCCGTGCTTCTCGTCCTCGGCGGTCGCGACCAACAGGCCAACGCTGAACAGCTCGGAACCTCGACGGCGCGTACGCCAGCGACAGTCGGTCAGATCGCGGCGCTCGCGCTCGCCGAGCTGCAGGAGGAGCGCGCCGAGCTCTTCGCCGTGATCGTGAATCGCTCCGATCCGGATGCGCTGCCGCAGGCCATCGAAGCCGTGCGCGCCGCGCGCGCCGAGGAGACCTCGGTGTGGGCGATCCCGGAGGACCGCACGCTGGTGGCACCATCGATCCGCGGCATCCTCGCTGCGGTTGACGGTCGTCTAGTCAAGGGCGACCCTGAGCTGCTGACCAGGGAAGCGCTCAGCGTGGTCGTCGCTGGCATGTCGATGGTGAACGTGCTGCCGCGCCTCACTGAGGATGCCGTGGTGGTGATTCCTGCCGACCGCACCGAAGTGCTGCTCGCGATTCTGCTTGCGGATGCCGCGGGCACCTTCCCCTCGATCTCCGGGGTCATCTTGAACGGGCCGTTCCCGCTGCCGGCACCGATCGAACAGCTGCTCGACGGGCTCGCCTCGTCGGTGCCGATCATCGCCACCGATCACGGCACCTACGACACTGCCGTGCGGGTGATGGGTGCGCGCGGGCGTCTCGCGGCCGACTCCAGGCATCGCTACGACCGGGCGCTCAGACTATTCCAGACACACGTCGACATCACCGAGCTCACCACCCAGCTCGGGCTTGCCGAATCGCGCGTAGTCACGCCACTGATGTTCGAATATGGGCTCATCGAGCGCGCTCGCGCAGACCGCAAGCGCATAGTGCTTCCCGAGGGTGAGGACGATCGAATCCTGCGGGCGGCGGCGACACTGATCGCACGCGATGTCGCTGATCTGACGATCCTCGGCGACGAAGCCGCTATCCACGCGCGAGCCACTGAGCTGGGCATCGATGTCTCCGCGGCCCAGATCATCAGCCCGACCGATCCCGAGTACGTCGCGCGTTTCGCTGAGGAGTATGCGCGACTGCGCGCGCACAAGGGTGTCACTGTTCAGCAGGCCGCAGACACCGTCACTGATGTCTCCTATTTCGGCACCCTCATGGTTCACCTCGGCCTCGCTGACGGCATGGTCTCAGGGGCGACGCACACCACGGCACACACGATTCGTCCTTCATTCGAGATCATCAAGACTCGGCCAGGCGTCAACGTCGTCTCAAGCGTGTTCCTCATGGCGCTCGCCGATCGGGTGCTCGTGTACGGCGACTGCGCGGTGATTCCCGATCCCACCAGCATCCAGCTCGCTGACATCGCGATCTCGTCTGCCGAGACCGCGCAGCAGTTCGGGATCGAACCGCGGGTCGCGATGCTGTCGTACTCAACGGGGGAGTCGGGCACTGGCGCCGACGTCGACAAGGTCCGTGACGCGACCGCACTCGTACGAGAGCGCGCTCCTGAGCTGCCCGTGGAAGGCCCGATCCAATACGACGCCGCAGCCGATGCCGCGGTCGCGAAGGCGAAGCTGCCGGACTCCGCCGTCGCTGGCCGCGCCACCGTGTTCATATTCCCCGACCTCAACACCGGCAACAACACCTACAAGGCTGTGCAACGCTCGGCCGGCGCGGTCGCGATCGGCCCGGTGCTGCAGGGGCTGAACAAGCCGATCAATGACCTCAGCCGTGGCGCTCTGGTTGATGACATCGTCAACACGGTCGCCATCACCGCGATCCAGGCCCAGGGCGGCGCAGGTACAGCACAGGGAGCATCCTCATGAGTGTCGTCCTCGTCATCAACAGTGGTTCTTCGTCACTGAAGTACAGCCTCATGGACATGGAACGTGAGCTGCCGCTCGGTGAGGGCCTCATCGAGCGGATCGGACAGGAAGCCGGCGAGATCTCGCACAGCGTCCGCCATCTCGCGGTCGAGGGCGAACCCACACAGGCAATGCTGAGTGCCACGCATCGCAGCGAGCGACCGGTCGCGGACCACTACGAGGCGATGGCCGTGATGCTCGAGCAGTTCGCTGAACACGGCCCGCAGCTTGCGGAGCACCCGCCCATCGCGGTCGGACATCGCGTGGTGCATGGCGGGGCGAGGTTCTTCGCACCCACGCTCATCGACGACCTGATCGAGATCAACATCGAGGATCTCTCGATCCTCGCACCGCTGCACAATCCGGGCGCCGTCGCGGGAATCCGTGCCGGTCGGCAAGCCTTCGCCGACGTCCCGCACGTAGCGATCTTCGACACCGCCTTCCATCAGACCCTGCCTCGGGCCGCCTACACCTACGCCATCGACCGGAAGCTCGCGGAGCGGCACCGCATCCGCCGTTATGGATTCCACGGCACGAGCCACAAGTACGTCTCAGAGCAGGCCGCACTGTTCCTGAAGCGGCCTTTGGCAGAGTTGCGGCAAATCGTGTTCCACCTCGGCAACGGTGCCTCGGTCACCGCCATCGACGGTGGTCGCTCGGTGGAGACGTCGATGGGGCTGACTCCCCTCGAGGGCCTGGTGATGGGCACGCGCTCCGGAGACATCGACCCTGCAGTCGTGTTGCACCTCGGCCGGGTCGCGCAGATGGACAGCCGCGAGCTGGACACGATGCTGAACAAGCAGAGTGGTCTGACGGGCCTTGCCGGTCGCAGCGATATGCGCGACATCCTCGCCGGCATGGATGCGGGAGAGGATGCCGCAATCCTTGCATTCGATGTCTACATTCATCGACTGCGCACCTATGCCGGCGCCTACATGGCACAGCTCGGCGGAGTGGATGTGATCTCGTTCACCGCGGGTGTCGGTGAAAATGCTGCACGCGTGCGCGCCGAGGCACTGGCAACCCTGGGGTTCCTGGGTATCGAGATCGATCCTGCGCGCAATGAGGCGCGCGCATCCGGCATCCGCAGAATCTCCACCGATGCCTCGAGCGTCGAGGTGCTCGTCGTGCCGACGAATGAAGAGCTCGAGATCGCACGTCAGACGATGAGCCTCGCATGAAGATCGTCGTCTTCGGAGCAACCGGCGGAGTGGGCCAGCACGTGGTGCGGCGCGCCGCAGAGGCCGGACACGAGGTGACGGCGTTCGTGAGAACCCCCGAAAAGCTGCGGTACCGCGAAGGTGTGACCGTGCGCCAGGGAGACGCGTTCGACGCGGCAGCCGTGGCATCGGCCATCGACGGCCAGGATGCCGTGATCTCATGCCTGTCGTCATCGACCGGCCTGAAGAAATCTGATGAGCTCGAGCGGATGACAGCGAACATCGTCGCAGGGATGAAGCAGGCAGGTGTCAGCAGGATCGCCTACTGCGGCTCTCTCGGTGTCGATGACGAGCTGACAGGGATCGTGGGCCGCGGCGTGCAGTGGGTGCTGCGGCATCCGCTCGCCGACCACCGCGGCGCCCTGCGTCAGCTCTCAGACGCAGGTTTAGACGTCACTGTCGCGCGCCCGACGACGCTCAGCACGAGCGAGTTCGTCGAGTATGTAGAGACCTTCACCGGGGCGCCAGCGATGAACCGGGCGATCCCACGTGTCTCGGTCGCGGACTTCCTCGTCAAGGCCATCGAACAGCCCCAGATTTACAGCCGCACCTCGGTCGGCCTGGCTCCGGTAGGCGCGTAACCTTTACCCCGCTCAGTACCCACCACTACGCTGGCAGGACAGGCACGTTGAGGTGTCCCTCCACAACCGAGACCACCAAAACCACCGAGCCGATGGGAGTTCTGAGTGTCCCAGACCCTGCCCGACCTGAGCCGCGCCGAAGGCGTACTCTTCGACCTGGATGGCGTGCTGACGCCTACTGCCGAGGTGCACATGCGCGCCTGGCAAGCCGTATTCGACCAGGTATTCACGCAGTGGGGAATCACCCCGGCGTACACCGACTCCGACTATTACGCCTACGTCGATGGCAAGAAGCGCTATGACGGCGTCGCGAGTCTGCTGCGCAGCCGCAACGTCGAGATTCCGTGGGGTCACGTGGATGATCTGCCGGAAACCGAGACGATCTGCGGCATCGGCAATCGCAAGAATGCCGCGTTCTCCGCGTCCCTGCACAGGCAAGGCATCACACCGTACCCGGGCTCGCTCGCTCTCATCGAGCAATTGCGCGCCGCAGGCATCCCGATGGGCGTCGTCTCCAGCTCGAAGAATGCCGAGGAGGTGTTGGCGAAGGCCGGTATCCGAGATTTCTTCGCCATCGTGGTCGATGGTGTGGTCGCCGAGCGTGATGGTCTTGCCTCGAAGCCTGCGCCCGACATGTTCCGCGCCGGTGCCGTGGCGCTGGGCGTGAATCCGGAGCGAAGTGTGGCTGTTGAGGATGCAGTGGCCGGCGTCGCATCCGCGTCATCCGCCGGTTACGTCGTCGTCATTGGCGTCGACCGCGGTGCTGGCGCGGGCAACCTGCGCGCTGTCGGCGCCACCTTCATCGTCGACGACCTTGCCAGCCTTCTGCCTAACCCCTCTCTGCTCAACCCCTCGGAGACCGCATGATCGATCGCGAACGCTTCCCCGTCGACCCGTGGCGTCTCACCGAGACACGATATGCAGAGGACGGTGTCGCAGAGACCATCTTCACTGTCGGCAACGGCTATCTCGGCCTGCGTGGCAACCACATCGAAGGGCGCGGCGCCCACGAGCACGGCACCTTCATCAACGGCCTGCACGAGACTTGGCCCATTCGGCACGCGGAGCAGGCCTTCGGCTTCGCCGAAGTCGGCCAGACGATCGTCAACGCACCGGATGCGAAGATCATGCGCGTCTACGTCGACGATGAGCCGATCTCCTTCGAAGAGTCCGAGGTGCGCGAGTACACCCGCACTCTGGACATGCGCACTGGTGTGCTCGAGCGCAGCTTTGTATGGGACACGCCGTCCGGCAAGCGCATCCGTATGCGTGACGAGCGCATGGTCAGCTTCGAAGAGCGTCATCTCACAATCCTTCGACTCGAGATCACGGTCGAG
This sequence comes from Microbacterium sp. Y355, assembly GCF_059445345.1. Taxonomy (NCBI): domain Bacteria; kingdom Bacillati; phylum Actinomycetota; class Actinomycetes; order Micrococcales; family Microbacteriaceae; genus Microbacterium; species Microbacterium sp. Y355. Next base: position 36,435 of record NZ_JCAIUD010000002.1, read on the forward strand.
AATGCGGATGCTCCGGTGACTGTGTCCTGCCAACTGCTGAATCGGCAGGACGGCGGGAACGTCTACGCGGGCACACCGGATGTTGCGCAGAAGGCGGGTTTCGACCCACGCAAGACCGAGCGGATAACCGAGCGAGTGCTGCAGCCCGCGGAGTACTGGCAAGACGGTCTGCGCTCGGTGCTGTCTTACGAGACCACTGATTCCGGCATGACGGTCGCCGTGGTCGCCGATCACGTGATCGAGACCGATAACGACTACAGCGTTCGCATGCTGGTCGAACCCGACATCGCCAAGCACGTCTTCCGGGTGCAGGCGAAAGCCGGCGTCCCGATTCGGATCACAAAGCTCGTCAGTTACCACACCTCTCGCGGGATGCCTGCGAGAGAGCTCGTCGACCGTTGCCGTCGATCGCTCGACCGGGCGGCCGTAGAGGGCGTCGAGTTCCAGTTCGAGCGTCAGCGAGAGTGGCTGGCAGCATTCTGGGAGCGTTCGGATGTCGTGATCGAGGGGCATGACGATCTGCAGCAGGCGAGTCGTTGGTGCCTTTTCCAGCTGGCCCAGGCCTCTGCGCGCGCGGACGGGGCAGGGGTGCCAGCCAAGGGACTCAGCGGCTCCGGCTACAGCGGTCACTACTTCTGGGACACCGAAATCTATGTCCTGCCTTTTCTCACCTACACGAGCCCGCAGTGGGCACGCAATGCGCTGCGCGCGCGTGTGCTGATGCTGCCGGCGGCTCGTCGCCGTGCTGGCCAGCTCAACGAGGCCGGCGCGCTGTTCCCCTGGCGGACAATTAACGGCGAGGAAGCCTCCGCCTACTACGCCGCCGGCACCGCGCAGTACCACATCAACGCCGACGTGAACTTTGCGCTCGGCAAGTATGTGCGTGCCACGGGAGATGAGGACTTCCTCCGCCGCGAGGGAGTGGACATCGCCGTGGAAACGGCGAGACTCTGGGCGACGCTCGGGTTCTGGCGTTCGTCGAATGGGCTTGGGGGAGGCTCGGAGGAGACGTTCCACATTCACGGTGTGACCGGCCCAGATGAGTACACGACCGTTGTGAACGACAACCTCTTCACGAACGTGATGGCACGCCACAACCTCCGCTACGCGGCACGCGTCGTGCGCGAGATCGCGGAGGCTGATCCTCGGGCCTATGCGGCGCTCGTCGAGCGCACAGGGGTGGGACAAGGCGAGCCGGATGCATGGGACCGCGCCGCAGAGGCCATCGTCATCCCGTTCAGCGAGAGCCTCGGCATCCACCCTCAGGACGCGATGTTCCTGGAGCGAGAGGTCTGGGATCTGGACCACACGCCGGAAGATCAGCGTCCGCTGCTGCTGCACTTCCACCCTCTGGTGATCTACCGGTTCCAGGTGATCAAGCAGTCGGATGTCGTGCTCGCGCTGTTCTTGCAGGGCAATCACTTCACCCCCGAGGAGAAACTCGCCGACTTCCAGTACTACGACCCGCTGACGACCGGCGATTCGACGCTGTCAGCGGTCGTGCAGTCGATCCTCGCGGCCGAGGTCGGATATCAGGACCTCGCGAGGGAGTACTTCGAACAATCATTGTTCGTCGACCTCGGCGATCTGCATCACAATGCCTCCGACGGCGTGCACGTGGCATCCGCGGGTGGAGTCTGGACCGCGCTGGTGTCTGGTTTCGGCGGTATGCGTGATTACGCGGGCGAGCTGAGTTTCGACCCACGACTGCCGGTGGACTGGCCTTCGCTGTCTTTCCCTCTGCAGTGGCAGGGCGCGACTCTGCAGGTGACGGTGACGCGTGAAGAACTGCGCGTCGTCGCCCGTTCTGGAGAGCCGGTCTCATTCACCGTCCGCGGGGTCGAGTACACGGCGTCGCCGGGTGTGGATGCTGTAGTCGCGCTCGCCGACCAGGGTCCTGTTCTGCCGGGGCGGCCGACGCTGCGACAGTTCCAGGATGCACGACGAGACGACGGCACGCGGCTCTCGGCATCCGTACCGGTGATCACGACCACGATGCCGATCATGGGTGTGGTTGAAGACTGAGTGAGAAGCCGATCGCTCACCTCGGTGTCGGCGGTACGCCGTAGGCTGGGGAAGTGACCACAGCCCTGTACCGCCGCTACCGCCCCGAGAACTTTGGCGAGATGATCGGGCAGTCGCAGGTGACTGATCCGCTCATGACCGCGTTGCGCAGCGATCGCGTCGGGCACGCCTATCTCTTCTCCGGTCCTCGCGGATGCGGAAAGACCACTTCAGCGCGCATTCTCGCCCGTTGCCTGAACTGCGCAGAGGGCCCCACTGACACCCCGTGCGGTACGTGCCCGAGTTGTGTAGAACTCTCCCGCGCCGGTGGCGGATCCCTCGACGTCGTCGAGATCGATGCGGCGAGCCACAACGGTGTCGACGATGCCCGTGACCTGCGTGAGCGGGCGACCTTCGCCCCCAGCCGTGATCGCTTCAAGATCTTCATACTCGATGAGGCCCACATGGTCACCCCGCAGGGCTTCAATGCACTGCTGAAACTCGTCGAAGAGCCGCCTGCGCACGTCAAGTTCATCTTCGCGACCACTGAGCCAGACAAGGTGCTCGGCACCATCCGCTCTCGTACGCACCACTATCCGTTCCGGCTGGTGCCTCCGGCGGCGATGCTCGAGTACGTCGAGAAACTCTGTGTCGAAGAGGGTGTCAAGGTCGCCCAGGGTGTGCTGCCACTCGTCGTTCGCGCCGGTGGCGGATCGCCCCGTGACACGCTCTCGCTGCTTGACCAGTTGATCGCCGGCTCTGACACCGACACCGTCGCATATGAACGTGCTGTGTCACTGCTCGGATATACGCACGGCGCACTGCTGGACGAGATCGTCGAGGCGCTCGCCGCTGGTGATGCCGCGGCCGCTTTCCCCGCAATCGATCGGGTTGTGCAGACCGGGCAAGACCCACGCCGATTCGTCGATGATCTGCTGGAGCGACTACGCGATCTCATTGTGATCGCCGCGGTCGGCGACGGCGCCTCGGCGGTGCTGCGCGGCCTGGCTGAAGATGAGCTGACTCGCATGCGCGCGCAGGCCACCGCATACGGCGCTGCGCGCCTCTCGCGCACGGCCGACGTCGTGAGCGCCGCTCTGGATGACATGGCGGGGGCCACATCTCCCCGTCTGCACCTGGAGCTCATGATCGCCCGCGTGCTGAGCGCGGCGGGGCAGGGCGTGGCGGTGGCTGCCGTCGCTGCCCAGGTGCCTGCCGCTGTTGCTGCGCCTGCGCCTGCCGCTCCTGTTGCGGCGCCTGCCGCGCCGGTTGCTGCGCCTGTCATAGCGGCGCCAGTCGCGCCGGCACCGGTCGTTTCTGCGCCTGCCGTAGAGGCCGTAGAGCCAGTCGTGGCGGCGCCCACTCCCGCCGAAGCTGAGCCTGTCGCGCCAGTCGTGCCGGTCGCTGAGCCTGTCGAAGCGCCCGCTGCACCCGAACCTGTCGAAGCGACCTCCGCGCCCGCCCGGTCCGGAATGGTCGATTTCGACCGCATCCGCTCGTCGTGGCCAGCCATTCTCACGCGCCTCGAGAACGTGAACCGCATGTCGTGGCTGCTAGTCACCACAGTGCAGCCGCTCGACTTCGACACCGCGTCTGAGGTGTTGACGATCGGCTTCGCCGGACAGCAGGACGTTGCGAAGTTCAAGGGCACGACGCCAGGTGATGGAGCATCCGATCACCTTCGCGATGCGATCGATCAGGAGCTCGGCGTACGTGTGAAGTACCGCCCCGCCCCGTTGCCGCCAGCGGCGTTATCCGAAGCGGCAGCGCCGGCCCCGGTGCGCACGGCTCCGAAGCCTGCTGCCAAGCCCGACACGCAGCAGGCAGCCCCGTCGACACCCGTCACCGAGTGGGCGGTTGCATCCATCCCTATTGCTGATCCCAGTGCCGCCGATGAACCCCAGCCGCAGTTCCCGGTCGATGAGGAGCCCGCCGAGGTAGAGTCCGCGGCATCCGCGCCGCTGCCCCCGAACGATGGCGCAATCGATCGCGATGAGCCGCCCCTGCCCGGCGATGACGAGGCGCCGTATCCCGACGACGAGCCGCCCTATGAGCCACCGATGCCGCCCGCGTCCGAGGTTCCCGCACCGCAGGCCGCCGCACCTCAGATCGCTACGCCTCAGGCAGCAGCACCTCAGACAGCTGCACCTCAGCCCGCACCATCGGTGCCGGCACCGACGGCGCAGCGCGCTGCGCCTGCCACCCCGCCCGCGGCCAATGCATTCCAGCCGACCAACGGAGTGCAGCGCTACGGTGAGGCGGTCATCCGCCAGGTGCTCGGCGCGACGTTCGTGCGCGAAGAGCCCTACGAGCCTCCGACGAAGTTCGCCTGATGTACGAAGGCATCGTTCAGGAACTCATCGATGAATTCGGGCGTCTTCCCGGAATCGGGCCGAAGTCCGCGCAGCGCATCACGTTCCACATCCTGCAGACGCCATCGTTCGATGTCGCCCGGCTTGCGGAACTGCTCGCCGACGTCCGTGCCAGGGTGCGTTTCTGTGAGATCTGCGGCAACGTATCAGAGCAGGATCGCTGTGCGATCTGCCGTGATCCGCGCCGCAACCCGGCGCTGATCTGCGTTGTCGAAGACGCGAAAGACGTGTCAGCAATCGAACGCACACGCGAGTTCCGTGGCCTCTACCACGTGCTCGGCGGAGCGATCAGCCCCATCGCAGGTGTTGGACCAGATGACCTGCGCATCACTCAGTTGATGACGCGACTCGCTGACAGCACCGTGCAGGAGGTCATCCTCGCGACGAACCCCAACCTCGAGGGCGAGGCAACGGCGAGTTATCTGAGCAGGCTTCTCACCACGATGCAGATCACCGTTTCACGTCTGGCATCCGGGCTGCCCGTCGGCGGCGATCTCGAGTATGCCGACGAGGTCACGCTGGGTCGCGCGTTCGAGGGTCGGCGCACGCTGTGAGCGCCGTCGCCATCCGCCACAATGACGTGGCTGTGGCCGAGTGAACACCCACGGCGGTTTCACCCGCAAGGGATGGCTGCTGTTCGGTGCGATGGCTGTGCTGTGGGGCATCCCATACCTGTTTATTAGCATCGCCGTGGAGTCTTACTCCCCACCGGCAATCGTCGCCGGTCGCGCGATCATCGGCGCCCTGGTGCTGCTGCCGTTCGCGATCCGCAGCGGAGCACTCAAGGCGGCGCTGCGCCACTGGCGGTGGGTGCTGGCATTTGCTGCGGTGGAGATCGCCGGGCCCTTCGTGCTGCTCGGCCACGCCGAGATGACGCTGCCATCCGGACTCACAGGACTCCTTGTCGCCACGGTGCCGCTGTTCGCCGTGATCATCGCACTCCTCAGCGGTGATCGTGGTGTGTTGAAGCCCGCACGGGCGATCGGTCTGGTGATCGGATTCGTCGGTGTCCTCGTTGTGGTGGCCGGGCCGGGACTCGCCAGTGGCAACCTCGTTGCGGTTGCCGAGGTGCTGCTGGTCGCAGTGCTCTACGCGACAGCGCCGTTCATCGTGGCGAAGAAGTTGGGTGGCGTTCCGTCGCTCGGCGTCATCACCCTCGCGCTCATCGCCAACGGCATCTTCTATCTGCCGATCGCGCTTGCCACCCAGCACAAGGTGCCGACTGTGCCTGCCACGGTTGCGCTCGTGGTTCTGGCAATCGTGTGCACAGCCGTGGCGTTCCTGGCATTCTTTGCACTCATCCGCGAAGTGGGGCCAGTGCGTGCGCCTCTGTTCACCTACGTCAACCCGGTCGTCGCGATCGTCCTGGGCGCGATCGTGCTCTCCGAGCCGCTCACACCTGGTCTGCTGATCGGATTCCCACTCATCATCATCGGATGCTGGTTCGCGGGCACCGGCGGACGGCTGCGCCCCCGCCCGAAGAGCGACATCGTTTCGGATGCCACGGCTTTGGACGGGCCGCAACCCTGAGTTCACTGCTGTACGGAAGCGGGCTGTCGACGAATCGCTGCGCGCAGGCTGAGCAGCAGCAGAACGAAGCCAGCGCCGACGAGCATGTGCCCGAGCCCGGCGATGCCGGCGATCATCTTGGATGATTCCAGGCCCTGCACCTGCAGCATCCCGTGCCAGATCAGCATCGCACCCGTCAGCACGACACCGGCGTTGTAGATCCAGAAGAACCAACGAAACAGCTTGCTCGACGACAGCGCGAATGACTTCTCCAGCGCGAGCACGATCAGCAGCACGATCATCCCCAGCGTGAGGATGTGCGTGTGCGCGAGTCCCAGTTGTCCCATCAAGCCCTCTGGATACTCGTTGGCCTTGGTGAACTCACGGTAGAAGAGGCCGGCGGCCAGCCCCAACACTGTGTATGCGGTGACGGCACGCAGGAGGAGAAGCTGGGCGGGACGCGAAGCGATGCGCGGGGCGGGAACGATTTCAACAGTCATGATTCCAGCGTGCGCGGCCATCGCGCGTGCGGGATCCATCGAAAGATCGAGATCCAGACGGCGCATCCTGAGACCGAACGAGGCAGAATCAGATCATGTCTGCTCCGTCCGTCACTGACCCCGCTCGGCGGCGGATGCTCTCCTCAGCGCGCTTCGCGCTGCATCTGATCACGGTGCTGCTGGCCGTGGTGACAGCGTTCCGAGCGGTCACCGTCGGCGTGCCACTGTTGCCCGCCATGCTCTCAGCGGGTGCTTTCCTGGCCTGGTATGGGGCAGGGGTGAGCTTCACCCGCGGTCGCTTTGCGGGCTGGTGGCTGTGCGGACTCAGCATCCTGTGGCTGGCGATGCTCGTCGTCTCGGCCGAGTTCGTGTGGCTGGCGTTCCCGCTGCTGCTGCTCGCCGGGCATGTGCTGCGCACCTTGCCGTCGGTGCTTTTCGCGCTGCCGGTGCTGGTCGCGGCGATCATCGCGCCGATCCTGCACCAGGTGTCGATTTCGTTCGCGCATATTGCAGGGCCTCTGCTGGGCGGCGGCTTCGCCCTGGCGATATCCCTTGGCTATGACGCCCTCGTGCGGGATGCCGTCGAACGTGATCGTCTCATCGCCTCGCTGGTGCGCACGCAGGAGGAGATGTCGTCGCTTCAGGAAGACCTCGCACGAACCCAGCGTGAGGCGGGCGCCATACACGAGCGCACCCGCCTCGCGCGAGATCTGCATGACACGATCGCTCAGGAACTCAGCTCGATGGTGCTGCTTGCGCGCGGCGGTGACAGCGAGCGGATGCCGCAGATCGAGTCGCTCGCGCAGCATTCGCTCATTGATCTTCGTCGCATTGTCGCGGCGCTCGCACCGGCCGAGTTGGAGGGCTCGGCGCTCGCGGCCGCCCTCGCGCGGATGTTGGACACACTGCACGCGGACACTGGTATCGACACCGCGCTGCGGGCCGACCATGCGTTGCCGACGTTGCCGACGCCGATCGAGGTCGTCTTCCTGCGGGTTGCACAGTCGGCGCTTGCGAACGTGCGCCAGCACGCGCAGGCGCATGCCGTCGAGGTCGGCCTGGAGATGGTGGGTGCGGCGGCGCGGCTGACAGTGACTGACGACGGCGTCGGCTTCCGGCCCGACGCTTCGACCACGCCTTCGACTTCGACGTCATACGGCCTCTCGGCGATGCGCTCGCGGCTGCGCGAATACGGTGGAGAACTCACAGTGCGCTCGTCGCCGGGAGAGGGCACCGTTCTCGTCGCCGAAGTGCCGGTGCGCGCTGCTTCCTCGGAGGAGAGCCCCGCATGAGCACACGAGTCATGCTGATCGATGATCATCCCGTCGTTCGTGCGGGATTGCGCGCGATCATCGAGGCCCGCGGATTTACCGTAGTGGGGGAGGCCTCGACAGGCGAAGAAGCTCTCGAGATGGCATCCGTCCTGAAACCAGATGTCGTGCTGTGCGACCTCCGTCTCGGTGAGGGGATCGACGGCGTCCAGACGACCGCCGCGCTGCGCAGGCTGCCGGATGCTCCGGCTGTGCTGATCCTGACGACGTTCGATCATGATGCGCAGATCATTCGCGCGATCGAAGCGGGCGCCGCCGGTTATCTACTGAAGGACGTCGACAACGACACGATCGTCCGTTCGATCATCGACGCTGCCGCAGGCGCGATGGTTCTCACGCCGGGAGGCGATGAGCGACTCATCGCGGCTCTGCGGTCACCGCGGGTCGAACTCACCGACCGCGAACGTGAGGTTCTGCTGCTGGTGGATGCAGGTGCGGCGAACAAAGAGATCGCCGCACGGCTGTTCATCTCTGAATCCACGGTCAAGACGCATGTCGTGCATCTGCTGGAGAAACTCGGCGCCACCAGCCGCTCTGCCGCCACCAGCGAGGCGCGTCGACTCGGACTTCTCTGACCAGCGCCGTGTCACATGCGCTCGGCGGCATACGCGTCGAAAGTACAATGGCCGGTGGGCGGATCTGCCCGACATCCCTGGGAGTGAACGTGGCCCTCATTGTGCAGAAGTACGGCGGCTCGTCCGTCGCCGACGCTGAGAGCATCAAGCGCGTTGCCAAGCGCATCGTCGACACCCGACGAGCAGGGCACGACGTCGTCGTCGCCGTGAGCGCGATGGGCGATACGACCGATGAGCTGCTTGAACTCGCGAACGAGGTCGCACCGATCCCCGCACCGCGTGAACTTGACATGCTGCTCTCCAGCGGGGAGCGCATCTCGATGGCGCTGCTCGCCATGGCGATCCACTCCATGGGCTTCGAGGCCCGCTCGTTCACCGGCAGTCAGGCCGGCATGATCACGGACGATCATCACGGCTCGGCGCGCATCGTCGATGTCACACCGGTTCGCCTGCGCGAAGCGCTCGACGAGGGCGCGATCGTCATCGTCGCCGGATTCCAGGGTTTCAACCGCGACACCCGCGACATCACCACACTCGGTCGTGGCGGCTCCGACACGACTGCTGTCGCACTGGCCTCAGCGCTGAGTGCCGACGTGTGCGAGATCTACAGCGACGTCGACGGCATCTACACCGCTGACCCGCGAATCATCCCCCGGGCGCAGAAGCTCGACCATGTCTCCAGTGAAGAAATGCTTGAGCTGGCTGCAAACGGTGCCAAGGTGCTCTACATCCGCGCCGTCGAGTTCGCCCGCCGTCACGGCGTGCTCATCCACGCACGATCGTCCTTCTCATCAAGCGAAGGCACATACGTTTTGGGCGAGGGCATGAAGAACCCCCGCGAAGCTGAGGGAGAAGTCATGGAAGAACCGATCGTCGCAGGCGTGGCCACCGATATGGGTCAGGCGAAGATCACCGTCGTCGGCGTGCCTGACGTTCCGGGCAAGGCTGCCGAGATCTTCAAGATTGTCGCGAAGTCCGGTGCCAACGTCGACATGATCGTGCAGAACGTGTCCGGGGCATCCACCGGCCGAGCCGACATCTCGTTCACCCTGCCGAAGGCCGATGCCTCGACGGCGCTGAAAGCGCTGGCCGCTGAGCAGTCCGAAGTCGGGTTCGACGGCCTCATCCACGATGACCAGATCGGCAAGCTCTCGGTCGTCGGTGCCGGCATGCGCGTGCACTCCGGTGTCTCGGCGACGCTTTTCGAGGCGCTGTCGACCGCGGGTATCAACATCGAGATGATCTCGACCTCTGAGATCCGCATCTCCGTGGTGCTGCGCGACACCGACCTCGCCGATGCATCCCGCATCGTTCACACCGCGTACGGGCTCGACGGCGACGCCGAGGCTGTCGTACACGCCGGCACTGGGCGCTGAGATGACCATCCTCATCCGGCCGGTCGAGCAGTCCGACCGGCAAGGATGGGAACGGCTGTTCCACGGATACCGGGACTTCTACGCGCTCGAGCACGACGATGCGGTGATCGATACCGTCTGGCGATGGCTGAACGACGAGAGCCATGAGCTGAATGCGCTCATCGCGGTGCAGGACGGCATGCCGATCGGACTCGCGCACTGGCGGCGCTTCGCCCGTCCGTCCCGGGGCGGCACGGCGATCTTCCTGGACGACCTGTTCACGACGACCGATGCCCGAGGCCTTGGCGTCGGATCGGCGCTGATCGCACGCCTTCAGGAAATCGCCGCAGAAGAGGGCCTCCTCGAAGTGCGCTGGATCACCTCGGAATCGAACACCGATGCGCAGCGACTCTATGAGCGTGTCGCCCAGCGATCGCCCTTCCTCACGTACATCGCACCGGTCGCCGGAGACTGACCGCCACTGGGCCGGTCGCTCCCTGAGTCTGCCGAAGGGTAGACTCACCAGAACCCTGACATCGGCGCCAGGCGCGGCATCCGCACCCCGACGCCGTGCCTTGCGCTTCGTTTGCAATACTGCACGTCGCCAAGGAGACTCTCATGACCCGCATCTCTGACTCAGGACACTCCGTCGCCATCGTCGGCGCCACCGGTCAGGTGGGCACTGTCATGCGCGAGATTCTCAGTGAGCGAGCGTTCCCGATTCGTGAGCTGCGCCTGTTCTCCTCGGCTCGCTCGGCGGGGAAGACCATCGAGTACGCGGGCGTCGACGTCATCGTTGAGGACGTCGAGACCGCAGACCCAGCGGGCATTGAGATCGCGCTGTTCTCCGCCGGCGCCACCGCCAGCCGCGCCTACGCTGACCGTTTCGCCGCAGCCGGTGCCGTCGTCATCGACAACTCCAGCGCCTGGCGCAATGACCCCGAAGTGCCGCTCGTGGTCAGCGAGGTGAACCCGCACGCGATCGACGACCGCCCTCGGGGCATCATCGCGAACCCGAACTGCACGACCATGGCGATTATGCCGGTGCTCAAGCCCCTCGCCGAGGCCGCTGGTCTCGAGCGTCTCATCGTCAGCACCTACCAGGCGGTGTCGGGCTCCGGCCTCTCTGGTGCGCAGGAACTGCTCGGCCAGGTCGAGAGCGTGCTCGCTCAGGGTGACACGCTGCGCCTCGTGCACGACGGCTCCGCAATCGACTTCCCTGCGCCGAACAACTACGTCGCACCCATCGCTTTCGACGTCATCCCGCTCGCCGGCTCTATCGTCGATGACGGACTGAACGAGACCGACGAGGAGAAGAAGCTCCGCAACGAAAGCCGCAAGATTCTCGAGCTGCCCGGCCTGCTGGTCGCGGGCACGTGCGTGCGCGTTCCGGTCTTCACCGGCCACTCTCTATCGATCCACGCGGAGTTCGCGGACGACATCACCCCCGACCGTGCCCGCGAGATCCTGGCATCCGCTCCCGGTGTGGTTCTCGAAGAGGTGCCGACCCCGCTGCACGCGGCAGGCAAGGACCCGAGCTTCGTCGGCCGCATCCGTGCCGACCAGTCTGCGCCGGAGAACAAGGGTCTCGTGCTGTTCGTCAGCAACGACAACCTTCGCAAGGGCGCCGCGCTCAACGCGGTGCAGATCGCCGAGATCGTCGCCGCGCGCCTCACCGTCGCCGTCTAACCCGCGTCTCGGCCGGACGGTGGTATCGAGTCGCCGGCACACTTGCAGGGCGGATGCACGGACGTCTGCCCATCCGACGGCGTTTCGCCCTGCATTCGTTCGATCGCCCTGCATCTGTGCAGGGTAGACGGGGCCCTAGGACGGCGTGCGCCGGATGGTTCGCGGCGTACCGGCCGCGAACTAGACTGGTCTGGTGACTGAATCCGTTGACGTTGTCCTCATCGGTGGCGGCATCATGAGTGCCACACTGGGTGCCCTGCTGCACGAGCTGCAGCCGGACTGGAAGATCGTCGCCTTCGAGCGACTGTCCGACGTGGCCCAGGAAAGCTCGAACCCGTGGAACAACGCGGGCACCGGCCACGCCGCCCTCTGCGAGCTGAACTACATGCCGCAGACCGGTGGACCGCTCGACCCCGCCAAGGCGGTCTCGATCAACGAGCAGTTCCAGCAGAGCCGGCAGTTCTGGTCGTCACTGATCGACAAGGGCGTGCTCGACGCGCCATCGACCTTCATCAACGCCACTCCGCACATGACGTTCGTCAACGGCGAGAAGGATGTCGCGTACCTCAAGGAACGCTACGAGGTGCTCAAGAAGCAGCCGCTGTTCGATGGCATCGAATACAGCGAAGACTCCCGCGTGATCAACAAATGGGCACCGCTGCTCATGCAGAAGCGTCGCAAGGGCGAGCCCTTCGCCGCCACGCGTGTGCCGGCCGGCACCGACGTCGACTTCGGCGCTCTCACGCACCAGCTCTTCGATCACCTCAAAGGCAACGGCGTCGAGCTGCGCACCAACCACGAGGTGCGCAGGCTCAAGAAGCAGAAGGACGGCAGTTGGGACATCAAGTTCCGCAACAGCCTCGGCCACACACCTGGTCAGATCAACGCGAAGTTCGTCTTCGTCGGTGCGGGCGGTTGGGCACTGAAGATGCTGCAGCGCTCCGGCATCCCTGAGATCAAGGGTTACGGAGTCTTCCCGATCGGCGGCCAGTTCCTGAAGACCTCGAACCCGGCAGTCGTCTCGCAGCACAAGGCGAAGGTCTATTCGCAGGCATCCGTCGGTGCGCCGCCCATGTCGGTGCCGCACCTCGACACGCGTGTCGTCGACGGCGAGGCGTCACTGCTGTTCGGTCCGTTCGCGACCTTCAGCCCGAAGTTCCTCAAGAACGGCTCGATACTCGACCTGGTCACCCAGGTGCGCCCGCACAACCTGTGGCCGATGCTGCGGGTCGCATTCGCGAACCCCGACCTCATCACCTATCTCGTCGGCGAACTGATGAAGAACCACCGCAAGAAGGTCGACAGTCTTCGCACGTTCATGCCCACCGCGAAGGACGAGGACTGGACGCTCATCGACGCCGGTCAGCGTGCGCAGGTCATGAAGAAGGATGCCAAGAAGGGCGGCGTGCTGCAGTTCGGCACCGAGGTCGTCTCGGCCGCTGACGGTTCGATTGCCGGACTTCTTGGCGCATCGCCTGGCGCATCGACGGCCGTGCCGATCATGCTGACCCTGCTGAAGGACTGCTTCCCGGAGCAGTACTCGGGCTGGGAGCCTGCGCTGCGCGAGCTCATCCCGACGTACGGCCAGAAGCTGAACGAAGATGCCGAACTGGCCGAGAAGTCCATGGCTGCGACAGCAGCCACCCTCAACATCTCGAAGTGACACGGCACCGTGGCGAAGCTCTACTTCCGCTACGGGGCGATGAACTCCGGCAAGTCGACGTCGCTGCTGCAGGCCGCATACAACTATGAGGAACGTGGGCAGCACGTTCTGCTCGCGAAGCCTGCGATCGACACCAAGGGTGCAAGCCAGGTGGAGAGCCGCCTCGGCATGACCCGTGAGGTCGACTTTCTGATCCCTCCGAACGGGGACGCGCGTGCGCTGTTCCAGTCCAGGCGTGAGCGGATGCAGTGGCACAACGACGCAGGGCTCATCCCCGCCGAGCCGATCGATGTCGCATGCCTGCTGGTGGATGAGGCCCAGTTCCTCACCGCAGAGCAGGTCGATGATCTGTTCCGGATCGCGGTCGATGACGGCATCCCAGTGATCGCCTACGGCATCCGCAACGACTTCCTCACCCACGCATTCCCCGGGTCTGCCCGCCTGCTCGCTATCGCGCACTCGCTGGAAGAGCTGAAGACGATCTGCCGCTGCGGACGCAAGGCCGTGTTCAACGGCCGCGTGATCAACGGCAGCTTCGTGTTCGACGGTGATCAGGTCGCGATCGATGAGGGTGCGACCGGGGGAGCGCCCACCGATGTCGTCACCTACGAGTCGCTGTGCGGGCACTGCTACCTGGAAGAATCCGGCGGACGCCTGGGCTGAGGGCCCGATTCACAACCTCGGGAGAGGGAAGTTTTGCGTGGTCTGACCACACGCGCTACTCTGTGGTCAGACCACAGGAGGAGCAATGGCGGAGCGAGCATGGCGGCTCGTGCTCGAGCACATCGAGCGCGACCTTCTCGACGGCAGGCTCGGACCAGGCGACCGGCTGCCTTCCGAGCGCGATCTGGCAGCTGATCTCGGCGTCGGACGTTCCAGCGTCCGTGAGGCGCTGCGCGTGCTCGAGGTCATGGGGCTCATCCGCACCGCGACCGGCTCAGGCCCGCAGTCGGGCGCGATTGTGATCGCCACCCCCTCCGGTGGCATGTCCGCCCTGCTGCGCCTGCAGGTGGCCGCACAGGGTTTCCCGCTGGCGGATGTCGTGGGGACGCGGCTCGTGCTGGAGGATGCTGTGGCGGCAGCCCTCGCCGCGGACACTGCCCGCGACACGACTGAAGCGCACCGTGTCCTTGATGCGATGGATGCCAGCACGCTGACGCCCGGCGAGTTTCTCGCCCTGGATGCCCAGCTGCACCTGTCTCTGGCCGAGGCATCTGGAAACTCTGTGATCGCGGCCATGATGGCGGGACTGCGCACAGCAATCGAGTCGTATGTGCAGGCCGGTTCCGAGGCGATCGCCGACTGGGAGTCGATGGCAGACACGCTCCGCGCCGAGCACCGCGAGATCGTCGCTGCGATCGACGCAGGCGAGGCGGATCATGCTCGCGCGCTGGTCCGCGCACATATCACCGGCTACTACACCGCAGCGGGCTTGACTCGCATCACAGAACTCTGAATCTGAATCTGAATCCCGAATCTGAATCCTGAATCTGAACCCCGAATCTGAGAGGAGCATCATGGTCAAGCGCCAGCTGCCCAACCCGGTCGAGATCCTCGACCTGATGAAGTTCAAGAAGCCCGAATTCGACGGCAAGAAGCGCCGCCTCGAGGGCGCGCTCACCATCAACGACCTGCGCACGATCGCGAAGCGCCGCACGCCGAAGGCGGCGTTCGACTACACCGACGGAGCCGCCGAGGGGGAGCTGTCGCTCACGCGCGCACGTCAGGCGTTCGAGGATGTCGAGTTCCACCCCGGCGTTCTGCGCCCGGCGCCGGATGTCGACACCAGCGTCGACATCCTCGGGGGACCCAGTGCACTGCCGTTCGGCATCGCCCCGACCGGCTTCACGCGTCTGATGCAGACCGAGGGTGAGGAAGCAGGAGCGGGGGCTGCCGCCGCGGCAGGCATCCCGTTCACTCTTTCCACGCTCGGCACGACCTCGATCGAGTCAGTGAAGGCCGCGAATCCGAACGGGCGCAACTGGTTCCAGCTGTATGTCATGCGCGACCGTGAGATTTCATACGAGCTCACCCGGCGCGCCGCCACCGCTGGCTTCGACACGCTGCAGTTCACTGTCGACACCCCGGTCGCCGGAGCCCGCCTGCGCGACAAACGCAACGGATTCAGCATCCCGCCGCAGCTCACCCTCGGCACGATCATCAACGCGATTCCGCGCCCGTGGTGGTGGTATGACTTCCTCACCACCCCGAAGCTCGAGTTCGCTTCGCTCAGCACCACCGGCGGCACCGTCGGCGAACTGTTGGATGCCGCGATGGACCCGACGATCAGCTACGACGATCTTGAGGTCATTCGGGGCCTGTGGCCAGGCAAGCTCGTCATCAAGGGCGTGCAGAACGTCGAGGATGCGGTGCGGTTGCGCGACGCGGGAGTCGATGGCGTCGTGCTGTCGAATCACGGCGGACGCCAGCTCGACCGTGCGCCCATCCCGTTCCACTTGCTTCCGACGGTGCGCAAGGCCGTCGGCGATGACTTCACGGTCATGGTCGACACCGGCATCATGAACGGCGCAGACATCGTGGCAGCCGTCGCGCTCGGCGCAGATTTCACACTGATCGGTCGGGCATACCTCTACGGCCTGATGGCCGGTGGCAGGCAGGGAGTCGATCGCACGATCACGATCCTGCGCACGGAGATCGAACGCACCATGCGTCTGCTGGGCGTCGCCTCACTCGCCGAGTTGGAGCCCGGCCACGTGACGCAGCTGCAGCGCCTGATGCCCGTCGCGCGCTGACTGAGCCAGTGGTGGGTGTCACAGACGTGGCGGGTGTCTTGACGCGGCACCCGCCATTTCTGAGACGCGCGCTTCGACCGTGTCTCACAAGCTGCGGGTTGGATGCCGCCATACCCGCACGTTCTGTGACACGGGCGCCGGTCTACAGCGTTGGAATCAGCTCGTCGAGCTTGTCGGCGGTGTCCTGCCAGCCCTCAACTGCGATCGAGCGGACGCCCATCGCGAGCACCGGGTAGTCATTGCCGCCCTCGTCGAGGCGGTCGCCGTAGAACAGCATGTCGCCCAGCGGAATCTCGGTGTGCTCGGTGAGCGACTTCATGCCATAGGCCTTGTCGATGCCGGCACGGGTGATATCGATGGAGGTCGAACCGCCCGCGCGCACCTCGAGGTCGGGGAGACGTGCAGCGACGGTGTCGCGCAGCGAGAGGCGCTTCTGGCCGGAAGGATCCCAGGCATGCTTCGCGTCTCCTGGCGCCTGCTGGCCGAGCGCGGAGAAGGTGATCTGCGAGCCCCGATCTTCGAGGATGTCGCCCCACGGGTTCTCTTCCCACAGGCCCAGCCGCTCGGCCTCTTCGCGAAGCGCCTGCAGTGCCGAGGACTTCTCCTCTTCGGAGAGGTCGTGGGCGTACACAGTGGTGAACTCGGTGCCGTCGTGGCGCAGGTAACGGGTGCCGCATGTCGGCAGCAAGTGCAGGCGGCCGAGCTCGGCATCAGTCGCGTTGCCCAGCTGATTGATGACCTGCGCACGGAACTGCTGCTCGTTACCGCCGGAGATGATCGCGACCTCGACACGGGCAAGCAAGGCGCGTAGCTGTGCAGCGATGCGCGGGTCGATCGCGCTCTTCGACGCAGCGAGCGTGTCGTCGAGGTCGAAGGCAACGAGCCGAGGCGTGGTCATGAATTCTCCAGGTGATATGGGGAAGGCCGCCCCGTAGGACGGCCTTCCTGCAACTGTGGTCGGGGTGACAGGATTTGAACCTGCGGCCTCTTCGTCCCGAACGAAGCGCGCTACCAAGCTGCGCCACACCCCGTTGCAACCGTTTGAGTCTACAGGGAAAATCTCCGCGCACCGAATCGAGCGCAGGTCCCTGCTAGGCGGGCGTGTCCTGTGCTGTCAGCGTGAGCAGGGTCGCTTCTGGGCGGCACGCGAAGCGCACTGGCGCATAGATCGAGTGGCCGCAGCCGGCGCTGACGTTCAAGGGGATGCTGCGCGCGCCGTGCGTCCAGGTGCTCAATCCCTTGGCCTGCTTAAGAGGAATATCGCAGTTCGCAACGAGCGTTCCGTAGCCGGGCAAGCAGACCTGGCCGCCGTGTGTATGTCCGCCGAAGATCGCCTGGGCGCCGTTGTCGACGAAAGTATTCAGTACCCGCTGATACGGAGCGTGAGTGACGCCGAGCAGGGGAGTCGTGGCATCCCGCGCCCCGAGCGAGGCGATTGTCGCCGGCACCGAGTCGAGGTCATCCCAATCGCGATGGGCGTCGTCGACGCCGAACAGATCGACGGTGTTCCCAGCGACTTCGATGCGCGCGGCGGCATTGTTCAGCCCTGCCCAGCCGAGCTCATCGGTGAAGTATGCGTCCAGCGCTGCGGTGTCGAGCATCTCTGGGGCGCGGTGCCGCTTCGATGGGCCAGAGAAGTACAGCAGCGGGTTGCGCGGAGAAGGACCTTGCACGTCGTTGGAGCCGTGCACGAAGACGCCGGGGACGCCGGCGAAAGCATCGAAGGCGTTCCGGATGCCTTGCAAACCGTCGCGATGGCCAAGATTGTCGCCGGTGTTGACCACCAGATCCGGCTCAAGCTCGGCGAGTGATGACAGCCAGTTCTGCTTGCGGTGCTGCCACGGCGCCATGTGAGCATCGGACACGTGCAGGACGCGCAGGGGTTGCGCGCCGGGTGGCAGGGCCGCGACGGATGCCTCCCGCACCGTGAACAGGTAGCGCTCGATGCCGATGCCCCACACGGCGCAGGCCGCACCCACAGCCCCCACCGCGCCGAGCGCGATGAGGGCAGGGTGTGCAGAGCGCGAAGCTGCTACTCGCACTTGATCGTTACGGTGGTGGACTTGGTTGCAGGAGTGCCAGCCGAGGGACTCGTGCTCTCCACTTCAGCGTCCTTCTTTGAACACGACCCATGTGGCGAGACGTTCGAGAATCCGGCGGCATTAAGAGTGTTGATCGCGTCCTGGATCGATTCTCCGGATACATCGGGCATGGTCGTGCCCTGTCCGTTGCTCGGCGAGAGCGTGACAGTGGTGCCTCCAGGAGCCTGGCCTGCGCCCGGATCCTGTTCGGCCACAAGACCCTCGGCGATATCGCTGTCGATCGGAGTGCCCACAGCAACGCCGAATCCAGCGCCCTCCAGCGTGCGGGTCGCATCTTCGATGGTCTGTCCGACGACGTTCGGTAGATCGGTGAGTACCCGGCGGGTGAGGTTGCTGTCCGGCTGCGGGAAGTTGTCGCCACCGCCGAGTAGCTGGTCAGCGGCGTATTGCATATCTTGGGCGATGCCGTAACGGATGTTCTGCAGCTGGGTGCCGTTGTAGGACTGGCGCCAGATGTCGGCATCGCCCTTCCAACGGCCGACGAAAACGGCGGTGGTGGCTTTCGTGCTCGACTCGATCATCATCGTCGAGTAGTTGTTGTGCGAGCCGGTCTTGCCGATCAGCGGCGTGCCGTCGCCTGGGTTGGCTGCCGAGCCGGTGCCACCGCTGGTCATCACACCTTGCAGCGCGTAGGCAGCAGTGGCGGCGACCTCTCGGGTGAGGACCGGCGTGCACTTCGATTCGGGAACCGGCATCTCGGCGCCCGCCTGGTCGATGACCTTGTCGATGGCCTTCGGCGTGCAGTAGATGCCGCCGTTGGCGACAGTTGCGTAAGCGCCGGCCATCGCGAGTGGGGCGATGTACTTGTCACCCAGGACGTTGAAGGGCACGTTATCACCTTGTTGGGTGGTGGACGCGACGCTGCCGCCATTGCCGAGGGTGACACCCATGCGTTCTGCGACCTTGTTGATATCGCAGATGTCGAGCTTCGCCGCCATGGCGAAGTAGCCTGAGTTGAGCGAGTTCCTCGTGAACGTCATGGGAGTACCGGTGTAGCCGCCGTTGCCACCGAAGTTGCCGACGTCCTTCGTGTCGAACGTGTAGGTCGCATCCATGCACTTGGCCGGCATCTTCAGGGTCTGATTGCGCCCGTTGATCGACTCGTTGACCGAGTGGCCCTTCTCGAGCCAGTCGATGAGGGTGAATAGCTTGTAGGACGACCCAACGGGGAAGCCGTTGGATCCGCCGTGAGCCCTATCCGAGGCGAAGACGAGCCCCGAGTACGCCTGATCGCCAGTGTCCACTTCCTGGAATATCGTGTTCTGCGTCATCGACAGAATGCGGCCGTTGCTCGGCTCGATCGTGACGCCAGCGGCGCCGAAGTACTGATTGTCCAGGTTCGGGGGAACGCGCGACTGCATTGCGTCGCGTGCCGGTTCCTGTATACGCATGTCGAGCGTCGTATAGATCTCCAGGCCGTCGCGCTGCAGAGCCTTGGTGCGCTCCTGAATGGTTTCTCCGAAGGCGGGATCGCTTAGCACGATCGTCCTCACGTACTGGCAGAAGTACGCATTAGCTTCTGCAGCTGCGCAGCCCTGTACTGGGTTTTTGATCGCCGGCACGATCGCCGCCGCGTCCGCCGCGTCGTACTGTTCCTGCGTGATCTTGCCCTGGGTGACCATCATCCCTAGCACATAGTGACGGCGATCCTTCGCGAGCGCGTAGCCGTCGGCCTCACTGTTCACGGCGTTGCCATCCACGGTGTCAGAGCCGTCGATTTTATCGATCCGGTAGGAGTTCGGGTTCTGCACCATGCCTGCAAGGGTCGCGGCCTGCTCGACGGTGAGGTTAGCTGCGGTCGTGCTGAAGTAATAGTTGGCCGCAGCTTCGATGCCGTAGACCGTGCCACCGAAGCTGGCGATGTTCAAGTACCCGAGCAGAATCTCGTTCTTCGAGTAGTCCTTCTCAATCTGGATCGCATAACGCATCTCTTGCAGCTTGCGCTCGATGCCGTCGCTGCCGTCCGCGGTCGCCGCATCAGTCCAGCACTGCGCGATCTTCTCGTAGTATTCGTCTACGCCGGGCAGTACGCCCTGCTCGCACTGCTGGATCAGAACGTTCTTGACGTACTGCTGCGTGATGGTCGAGGCACCGCGCGAGGATGTGCCGCTGACGTTCTCGACGAGGGCCTTCGCCGTGGCGCCGATGTTGATGCCACCGTGCTCGTAGAAGTCCTTGTCCTCGCTGGAGAGAACCGCGTCGAACATGACCGGTGCGATCTGATCGAAACTAACCTGGGTGCGGTTCTGGTCGAAGAAGCTCGCCAGCGCCATGGGATTGCCGTCGAGACCCGTGGCGTAGATGGTGCTCGGCTCCATTGGAGCGTCAGGCTTGAGGTAAGACGGCAGCTTGTCGAACAGGTCGAGAGCTTGGGATCCGGCGGCACCGGCGACGGCCAGAGCGGGCGTCACTGTTGCGGTCACCAGGACACCGGCGACCACGCTGAGCCCGACGAGACCGAGAAGGCCGCCGAGCACGCCTTTCGCCGTGCGATTCTTCTGAGGCATACGCTAGATCGTAGGGGAGTTCCCTGAATACCGCCTTTGACGCTCGGCTGAGCCGACCGTCGCTGATGTGCAGGAGTGCCATGACTACGTGGGAGTACTTGACTACACCGCTGCTGATTCACAACACCGCAGCAATTCTCAACAACTGGGGCAAGCATGGCTGGGAGCTCGTGCAGGTCATCACAGGCCCCGAAGGCGGCCTGGTGGCCTACTTCAAGCGCCCCGTCGCAGGTGACGACTCGAACAGTGCCGGTCTCGCAGCCGCAGAGCAGGCAGCGCGCAAGTTCGAAGGCGGCACCGCATGAGCATCGCTGCGCGACTGAACGAACTCGGCATCGAGCTGCCAGCGGTCGCAGCGCCCGTGGCCGCGTACGTGCCCGCGGTGGTGCACTCTGGCCTCGTTTACACATCCGGTCAGCTGCCGTTCACTGCCGGAGCGTTGCCCGCGACCGGCAAAGTGGGTGCTGAGGTCACGGCCGAGGATGCCAAGGCCTATGCCCGCACGTGCGCCCTGAATGCGGTGGCTGCTGCTGCCGCTGCAGCCGGTGGTGTGGACAAGCTCGGTGGCGTTCTGCGCGTCGGTGGCTTCGTGGCATCCGATCCGACGTTCGCCGGCCAGCCTGGCGTCATCAACGGCGCGAGCGAAGTTCTCGGCGAGATCTTCGGCGAGGCCGGCGTGCACGCCCGCGCCGCCGTCGGCGTCGCTGTGCTGCCGCTGGACAGCCCGGTTGAGGTTGAGGTCACTTTCATCCTCGCCTGACCGTATTCACCGAGACCGCAAAACCACGCCGAAACTAACTCGAAAACGAGTAGTCTCGGCGTGGTTTTGCAGTCTCGCGGGCTATTTCACCTGCGCCGAGATGATGCTCATCACCGCGGTGTCGGCAAGCGTCGTGGTGTCGCCGACCTCGCGGCCTTCCGCGACATCGCGCAGCAGGCGCCGCATGATCTTTCCGGAGCGAGTCTTGGGCAGCTCGCCCACGATGTAGACGTCGCGGGGGCGAGCGATCGCACCGATCTGCTCGCCGACCCACTGGCGCAGCTGCGTCGCGAGCCCTCCCGCATCGTGCGCCGACAGGTAGCTCTCTTTGATGATCACGAACGCGACGACGGCCTGCCCAGTGGTCTCATCGGATGCTCCGACCACGGCGGCTTCGGCTGTCGCCTCATGCGCGACCAGAGAAGACTCGATCTCGGCGGTGGACAGGCGGTGTCCGGAGACGTTCATCACGTCATCCACGCGTCCGAGCAGCCATACGTCGCCGTCCT
Organism: Microbacterium sp. Y355; assembly: GCF_059445345.1. Lineage (NCBI taxonomy): Bacteria > Bacillati > Actinomycetota > Actinomycetes > Micrococcales > Microbacteriaceae > Microbacterium > Microbacterium sp. Y355. Next base: position 58,064 of record NZ_JCAIUD010000002.1, read on the forward strand.
CATCGAGGCGCGCGCCGTCACCAGCGAAGTAATACCCCTGGTCTTCGAACTTCTCCCAGTAGGTCTCCTTGTAGCGCTCAGGGTCGCCCCAGATGCCGCGCAGCATCGCGGGCCACGGCTCGGTGATCACCAGCAGACCACCGTTGCCGTTGCCGACCTCGGCGCCGGACTCGTCGACGACGTCGAGTGAGATTCCTGGAATCGGCACCTGCGCGGAGCCAGGCTTGGTCGAGGTCACACCGGGCAGTGCCGACACCATGATCGCGCCGGTCTCGGTCTGCCACCAGGTGTCGACGATCGGGGCCTTGTTCGCCCCGATGACCTCGCGGTACCACATCCATGCCTCAGGGTTGATCGGTTCACCCACCGAACCGAGCAGGCGAATCGAGGAAAGGTCGAACCCTGCAGGAATGCTGCGCCCGGTCTTCATGAAAGAGCGGATCGCGGTCGGCGCGGTGTAGAAGATCGATACCTTGTACTTCTCGATGATCTCCCACCAGCGTCCGGGATGCGGAGCATCCGGGGTGCCTTCGTAGAGCACCTGGGTGGCGCCGTTGGCCAGCGGACCGTACGCGACGTAGCTGTGGCCGGTGATCCAGCCGATGTCTGCCGTGCACCAGAACACGTCGGTTTCGGGGTTCAGATCGAAGACGTTCTTGTGCGTGTATGCCGCCTGAGTGAGGTAGCCCCCAGAGGTATGCAGGATTCCCTTGGGCTTGCCCGTCGTGCCGGAGGTGTAAAGGATGAACAGCGGATTCTCGGCAGGAAATGCTTGCGCTTCGTGCTCTGCGGATGCCGCAGGGACGGCTTCGTGCCACCAGTGATCGCGGCCCTCGACCCAGTCGACCTCGTTCTCGCCGCGCCTGACAACCAGCACATGCTCGACGGTCTGCTGCTCACCATCGCCACGGTCGCTGAGCGACTGATCGACGGCGGGCTTGAGGGCTGAGACGCGACCCTTGCGGTAGCCACCGTCGGCGGTGATGACGACCTTCGCGCCGGCATCGTCGATGCGCGAGCGGAGGCTGTCTGCGCTGAAGCCGCCGAATACGACGGAGTGGATCGCGCCGAGGCGGGCGACCGCGAGCATCGACGCGACGGCCTCGGGGATCATCGGCAGGTAGATGGCGACACGGTCGCCGGCGCCGACGCCGTAGCCGGCGAGCACGTTGGCCACACGCTTGACCTCATCGGTGAGTTCGGCGTAGGTGATGCGGCGGGAGTCTCCTGGTTCGCCTTCCCACAGCAGAGCTGTGCGGTCACCATTGCCAGCTTCGACGTGACGGTCGAGACAGTTATAGGCGACGTTGAGCTCGCCGTCGTCGAACCACTTTGCGAACGGCGGCGTCGACCAGTCCAACACGCGAGTGAAGGGCTTGTGCCAGTGCAGCAGTTCTGCGGCCTGCTCGCCCCAGAATGCTTCGCGGTCAGCGGCGGCACGCTCATACAGTTCGGGCTTTGCGATGGCGGTGGCGGCGAACTCGTCCGAGGGCGGGAACTGCCGGGTCTCGTCGAGGAGGTGATCGATCTGGCTGCTCATGGCGTTGCGCTCCTTTGCGGCGGGACGAGGTCGCGCAGAAAACGCGACCGTGACACGGTGAATCTAGTCTGCGCCCGATTCGGCCAGTACTGCCGAAAGTGAGTAGTGCGAGGGTTTTGCGAGGGAGGTCGTCGTGCGTACACTCGACGACAGCCGAATTTTAATTCTGGCCTCGGCGTGTGTGCTTCCTTCAGGGAAGCGGCGCGCCTGTGGCGGCATCTCATTCCCCCCGTGAGGTGTCGCCCTTTCCTTTCGTGGGACGATTTCGCAGTTGTTCTGCACTTCCAGGCGGATGCCGCGAGTTGCCCACAGCGCGTGGGTTCTGCGCCTCCACGGGGGAGCCTGGCCGCATAGCTTCAGGGGATGCCACAGCCGTTTATCATCCAGCCGCGTGACGCTGCGCGCGCGGCCCCAGGCTTCCAGGCGCTCCCTGCCGATCTGGATGCCGCATTCGGGCCGCTCGCTGAGCACTGCGCCGACCCGCGGGTGACCGACGTCTTCATCAACGGCACCGACGGTCTGTTCATCGATCGGGGCGATGGGGTCGAGCGGGTGGCGGCGTGGGCGGCCTCAGAGCGAGAGGTGCGCGACCTTGCCGTGGCCATGATCGGCGCAGGTGGGCGACATCTGGATGATCAGTCTCCGTGTGTTGATGTGCGCCTTGCCTCAGGCATCCGCGTGCATGCGGTGCTCTCGCCGGTGTCGACGTCCGGCACCGCGGTGTCAGTGCGAATCCCGCGCGTGGGCGTGGCCGACCTGGATGCGCTCGCCGCGCTTGGCGCATTCGATGCCCGTCAACGCGCCTGGCTCGAACAGCTCGTCATGGACCGAGCGAACATCCTTCTCACCGGTGGCACCGGCACAGGCAAGACGACGCTGCTGGCCGCTCTATTACACGCGGTACCTCCATCGGAGCGCATCGTCACCATCGAGGACGTCGCAGAGCTCCGCCCCGCGCATCCGCATCACGTCGCGCTCGAAGCCCGACAGGCGAACCTCGAGGGCGCGGGGTCGATCACGCTCGCTCGCCTCGTCAGGGAGTCGCTGCGGATGCGGCCAGACCGACTCATCGTCGGTGAATGTCGCGGCGAGGAGGTGCGCGAGCTGCTGTCGGCGCTGAACACCGGTCACGACGGCGGTGCCGGCACGTTGCACGCCAGTGGAATCGCTGATGTGCCTGCCCGGCTTGAAGCGCTCGGTGCGCTCGCCGGGATGGATGCCACAGCTCTGGCGCGTCAGGCGGTGAGCGCATTCACGATCGTGGTGCATCTTGCTCGCGGCACAGACGGCGTGCGCCGGATTGCGCAGGCAGGGCGGTTTCTGCTGCGAGCCGACCGCCTCGATATTGAAGAGGTGCAGCCGTGGTGAAAGTGCATGCTCGCAAGAGCGTTGATTCCGGCGCCGAAGCTGCCGCAGTGTCGGTGCGCACCCTCGCCGTGCTCCTGCAGGCGGGAGCCGTGCCGCTGACCGCTTGGCGACATCTCGCCGATTCAGGAGACGTGCACGCCGAGCGAGTGGTCGAACGTTGCGACGACGGCGTGCCCCTCGTCGCTGCGATCGAAGTGGAGGACGGCGCCTGGCGCGACGTCGCCGCGGCATGGGAGGTCGCGACGACTGTCGGTGCGCCGCTGGCCGAGGTGCTGCGATCGTTGGCCGAGACGATGCAGGATGCCGCGTCTGCCTCCGATGACGTGCGCATCGCGCTCGCCGAGCCTGCCGGTACGGCCCGCCTGCTGATGTGGATGCCTCTGGCAGGACTCCTGCTCGGATTCGCGCTGGGGTTCGACACCTTGGGCGTACTCATCGGTAACCCGATCGGGACAGCCTGCCTTGTCGCGGGCCTGGCGCTGGTCTTCTGCGCGCGAGCGTGGACGCACCGGTTACTGCGGCGCGCGCAGCCGGACCCTGGCACACCGGGAATGCATGCCGAGTTGGTCGCCGTCGCGCTCTCTGGAGGCGCATCCATAGAACGCTCACTGCGCCTTGTTGAAGACAGTCCCGCTCGTGACCAGCTGAGCGGCGCGCGCACCAAAGGCGTGCTGCAGCTCTCGCGGGCGGCCGGGGTGCCAGCGGGCGAGCTCCTGCGCGCATCCGCAGCCCAGGAGCGTCACGATGCGCGCATCCGCGGGCGTCTGCGAGCCGCAAAGCTCTCCTCTCAGCTGCTCATCCCGCTCGGCGTCTGCACACTGCCCGCTTTCCTGCTGCTGGGCGTCGCGCCGATGATCCTCTCCGTGATCTCATCCACCCCGCTGCCGATTTGACGACAGCGCCAATGAAAGAAGGAACACCATGAACACCATTCCCACCCTCACCAGACGGCGCGCCGCCTCGCTCTTCACAGACGAGTCGGGTGCCGCGACCGCGGAGTATGCGATTACGACGATGGCCGCCGTTGCCTTTGCTGGGCTACTGGTCGTCATCATGCGCTCGAGTGAGGTGCGCGGCATCCTCACCGATCTCGTGCGCCGGGCATTGACCGTGTCCTAACGATGCGACTCAAGACGTCCGTGCGTGCGACGAAGACAGACGAGCACGGATCTGTCGCCGCAGAACTCGCGCTCGCGCTCCCCGCGGTGGTGCTTGCACTGCTGCTGGGAGCGGGCGCGCTGGGCGCTGCGGCGCGGCAGGTCTCGCTCCAGGACGCCGTCGCTGACGCTGCGCGGCTCCTCGGCCGCGGCGAAGACACCGCAACCGCGTATGCGGTGGTGGTGGCATCCGTCAGCGGTGCGCAGGTGTCCAGCGAGCAGCGCGGCGATCTTTCGTGCGTGAGTGCACGGCTCGACGTCACGATCGGGAGGGTCATTCAGATTCCCCTGACGGCGTCGAGCTGTGCGCTCAGCGGAGGACTCTGATGGCCGGATCGGCACTTGCGGCCGGTGTGCTGGCCGTTGCGGCGTCGCTCTCGCTGGGGCTGGCAGCCGTCGGCGGCGCGGCGGTCACCGCGCAACGAGCGGCTGGGGCAGCGGATGCTGCGGCGCTGGCCGCAGCAGACGCCGTATCCGGGGCAATCATCACTGATGAGGATCCCTGCGCGCTCGCCGCGCGAGTGGCCGCGGCATCCGATGCGACCCTCACCTCGTGCACAATCGATGGGTCAGTGGCGACCGTTCAGGTTCAGGCGGCGTACTCTGGTCTAGCTGCCGTCTCCCGAGCCCGCGCTGGGCCCCCCGAGGGATTCTGACGGCATTGATCCGGGCTTCACCTACGGCTTCGCTGTGAACGCACCATGCAAGTGGTGTGTATGGTGTGCTTCGAAGAAAGGACGCACCCTTGGCTGAAGGAAAGAAGCTCGTCATCGTCGAGTCTCCGACGAAGATGCGGTCGATTCAGGGATATCTCGGTGATGACTACGAGGTGCTCAGCTCTGTCGGCCATATCCGCGACCTCGCTGATAAGAAGGACATCCCTGCCGCTGATAAAGCCGCGTACGGGAAGTACTCGATCGACATCGAGAACGGCTTCGATCCGTACTATGTCGTCTCCGATCGCAAGACGAAGACAGTCGCCGAGCTCAAGCGTGCCCTGAAGAATGCCGACGAACTCCTCCTCGCAACTGATGAGGACCGCGAGGGTGAGGCGATCGCCTGGCACCTGCTGGAGACGCTGAAGCCGAAGGTTCCCGTCAAGCGCATGGTGTTCCACGAGATCACCAAGGACGCGATCCAGGCGGCGGTCGGAAACACCCGCGAGCTCGATCTCGCACTTGTTGACGCACAGGAGACCCGCCGCATCCTTGACCGCCTGTACGGCTGGGACGTCTCACCGGTGCTCTGGTACAAGGTGAAGACCGGTCTGTCGGCCGGTCGCGTGCAGTCAGCAGCCACCCGCATGATCGTCGAGCGTGAACGCGAGCGCATGGCGTTCGTCTCTGCCGAGTACTGGGATGTTGACGCTTCCGCGTCCAGTGGCATCTCCTTCCGCGTGCGCCTCGTGCGCGTCGACGGCGGCCAGCTCGCCCGTGGTACTGACTTCGATGACGCCGGAAAGCTGAAGAAGGCTGTCGTCGTTCTCGATGAGAACAAGGCCACAGCCCTCGCGCACGCCGTTGAGAAGTCTGGTGCCGGCACCGTCACCAAGGTCGAGGCCAAGCCAGGAACCCGCAGCCCCTACGCGCCGTTCACCACCTCCACTCTGCAGCAGGAGGCCGGTCGCAAGCTCTCGATGAGCGCGAAGCAGGCGATGAGCGTCGCCCAGCGTCTGTACGAAAAGGGCTTCATCACCTATATGCGTACCGACTCCGTGGCACTGAGCACTCAGGCGGTGCAGGCAGCGCGGAGCCAGGCTGTCTCGCTTTACGGCGACAGCGCGGTGCCGCTGAAGCCGCGCGTCTACAAGTCCAAGAGCAAGAACGCCCAAGAGGCGCACGAGGCGATCCGCCCATCGGGCGAGAACTTCCGCACCCCGGCATCCGTCTCGGGTGAGCTCGACCGCGAAGAGCAGCGCGTCTACGACCTGATCTGGAAGCGCACCGTCGCCAGCCAGATGGCCGACGCAAAGTACGAGACCACCACGGTCACCATCGCGGTCGACGCCGATGGCCAGAACGCCGAGTTCACGGCATCCGGAACCGTCTACACCTTCAAGGGTTTCCTCGAGGCGTACGAAGAGGGCCGCGACGAGAAGCGCGGCGATGCCGACGCAGCCTCCGACCAGTCGCTTCCTGCCGTCGCCGTCGGTGACGAACTCGCAATGACGGATGCCGAGGCAAAGGGCCATAAGACCAATCCGAAGCCCCGCTTCACCGAAGCATCGCTGGTGAAGACGCTCGAAGAGCACGGCATCGGCCGCCCATCGACGTTCGCCAGCATCATCGGCACAGTCATCGATCGCGGCTATGCCACCAAGCGTGGCCAAGCGCTCGTGCCGACTTGGATGGCGTTCAGCGTCGTGCGTCTGTTGGAAGAGCACTTCGCGCACCTCATCGACTACGACTTCACTGCCGGTCTCGAGGATGACCTCGACGCGATCGCACGCGGTGAGCAGAAGCGTGGCGATTGGCTGAAGTCCTTCTACTTCGGCACCGATGCGCAGGTGGGCCTGCGTCAGGTCGTCGACAACCTGGGCGAGATCGATGCCCGCGCGCTGAACTCGACGCCCATTACCGACACCGCCACGCTCCGCTTCGGCAAGTACGGCCCCTACCTCGAGGTCGTCGACCCGGCGAAACCGGAGGAGCGCGGGCGCATCGTCAACGTGCCCGAGGATCTCGCTCCGGACGAGCTCACCGCGGCCAAGGCGCAGGAGCTCATCGACGCTCCCGTCGCAGGCGACCGAGTTCTTGGAGAGAACCCCGAGAACGGCCGAGTCATCGTCGTCAAGGACGGACGCTACGGCCCCTACGTGCAGGAGAACCTGCCGGAGGAAGTCGTCGAGGTCGACGAGACGACAGGTGAGGTCGTCGAGGCTCCGAAGAAGAAGAAGACCGCGAAGAAGGATGCGCCGAAACCGCGCACCGGCTCACTGTTCCGCTCGATGTCGGTCGACACGATCGACCTCGACACCGCACTGCAACTGCTGAGCCTGCCGCGAGTGGTCGGCGCTGATCCTGAATCAGGCGACGAGATCACGGCCCAGAACGGCCGGTACGGTCCGTACCTGAAGAAGGGTACCGATTCGCGCTCCCTCGAGGGTGAACAGCAGATCTTCGACGTCACTCTGGATCAGGCGCTCGCGATCTACTCGCAGCCGAAGTACGGCGCCGGCTCTCGCCGTGCATCCAGCGCGCTCGCCGAGTTCGAGGCCGACCCGGTCAGCGGCAAGCCGATCCGCATCCGCGACGGCCGTTTCGGTGCGTACGTCACCGACGGTGAGACGAACGTGACGATTCCGCGCGGACAGATGCCGGACGACATCACCTTCGAAGCCGCCGTGCAGATGCTCGCCGACAAGCGCGCCAAGGGACCAGTTGCCAAGCGCGGCGCTGCCAAGAAGGCGCCGGCGAAGAAGGCTCCTGCGAAGAAGCCTGCGGCGAAGAAGGCACCTGCTAAGAAGGCTCCAGCGAAGAAGGCCCCGGCCAAGGCCGCAGCGAAGACCGATGAGGAGAAGGCCGCCGCACGCTCGGCCGCCGCCAAGAAGGCCGCGGCCACTCGTGCGGCCAACGCCGCCAAAAAGGCGGCCTCGTGACCGCACGCTCAGGGCTGTGGATCACTCTCGAAGGCGGCGACGGCTCCGGGAAGACCACCCAGGCCGAGCTGCTGGAGAACTGGTTGGCGGATGCCGGACACACGGTAGTTCGTACGCGTGAGCCCGGCGGCAGCGAGGTGGGCCAGCTGATCCGCGACATCGTGCTGCACCACCGCGGCGACATTGCACCGCGTGCAGAGGCGCTGCTGTATGCGGCCGACCGGGCGCATCACGTTGCAACTGTTGTGCAGCCCGCGCTCGATCGCGGCGAGATCGTGCTGCAGGATCGCTACCTCGACTCCTCGGTCGCCTACCAGGGCGCGGGGCGCGTGCTCGATGCCACCGAGGTGCGCGATTTGTCGCTGTGGGCGGCTGAAGGTGCGCTGCCCGACCTCACCGTGCTGCTCGACCTCGACCCCGCGGCCGCGCGCGTTCGTCTCGACTCTGCCGACAAGCCGTTCGATCGGCTGGAGGCAGAGAAGGCAGAGTTCCACACCCGAGTGCGTGAGGCTTTTTTGCGGCTTGCCGATGCCGAGCCAGAGCGATTCCTGGTACTGGATGCTGCGGCATCCGTCGACGAGATCGCCGAAGCCGTCCGAGCTCGCGTCGCCACGCTTGTTCCCGCCACATCCTGAGTCGTCGCATCGCGTGCACGTGTAGGTGCGTGTGCCGTCGCTGAGACTTCGCTCGGGTGTCGCAGGTGGTCGCCTCCGGGCGGGGGATGCGGCATTCTGCGCCCCTTGGGTTGGCCCGCCGGCCGGGGTGAGGTGGCGGGGTGTCGCAGGTGGTCGCTTTCGGGTGGGGGATGCGGCATTCTGCGCCCCCTCGTCCGGCGTACCCGCCGGGGTGGGGTGGCGGGGTGTCGCAGGTGGTCGCTTCGGGGTGGGGATGCGGCAATCTGCGACCCCTGGTCCGGCGTACCCGCCGGTGTGGGTGGCGGGGTGTCGCAGGTGGTCGCTTCCGGGTGGGGGATGCGGCGATCTGCGACCCCTGGTCCGCCCGACCGCCCGACCGCCCGCCCGCCGGCCGGGCGGTCGCGCTGAGACGGGCCCGGGCATACGGCGGGCGCTGTCGGACACTCCGGTTAGGCTGAGTCCATGCCCGCTGCAGCCCTCGCCCCGTTCCCATGGACGGATATCTGGGGACAGGATGACGCGGTCACGGCGCTGCGCACGGCGGCATCCGATCCATCCGCTCTCTCGCATGCCTGGTTGATCACAGGCCCGCCAGGGTCTGGGCGATCAACTCTTGCCTACGCCTTCGCCGCCGCGCTCGTCGCCGACAGCCCGGACGACGAGCACACCATGCGACAGGTGCTCGCCGGCACGCATCCCGATGTTACGGCGCTCCGCACCGACAAGGTCATCATCACGATCAAAGAGGCGCGTGCGCTTGTCGAGCGCTCCTATTTCGCGCCCTCGGCAGGGCGCTATCGGGTTCTCGTCGTGGAAGACGCCGATCGCATGGTCGAGCGCACGTCCAATGTGCTGCTGAAGGCGCTTGAGGAGCCGCCCGAGAACACGGTGTGGATTCTCTGCGCGCCGAGCGAAGCAGATCTCCTGCCGACGATCCGCTCGAGAGCGCGGACGCTGCGACTGCGCGAGCCGGATGTCAGTGACGTCACGCGGCTGATCGTGCAGCGCACCGGAGCGGACGAAGCCATCGCAGAGCAGGCCGCTCGGCACGCGCAGCGCCACATCGGCATGGCGCAGCGGCTGGCAACGGATGACGCCGCTCGCCGCCGTCGAGACACCACGCTGCGCTCTGTGCTCGCGGTGCGAGGTGTCGGCAGCGCCGTGGAAGTCGCGGGTGAGATCATCCAGGCCGCCACAGACGATGCCAAGACGCTTACTGCCGAGCGGGATGCCGCCGAGAGGTCATCACTGCTGCGCATGGTCGGAGTCGGAGAAGGTCAGGCGGTGCCGCCAGTGCTGCGCGCCCAGATCTCCGCCCTTGAAGACGACCAGAAGAAGCGCGCGACTCGCAGCCTGCGCGATGGCATCGACCGCGTACTCACCGATCTGCAGTCGATGTTCCGCGACGTGGTCATGCTGCAGTTCAGTCGCGGTGACGATCTCATAAACCGTGAATTGCATGATGATCTGAGTGCGTTGGCCACAGCGTGGCCGGTGGAACGTACGCTGGTCGTTCTTGACCATCTCGCAGAGACGAGGGAGTCGCTGGAGCGCAACGTCGCCCCGACTCTGGCCCTGGAAAGTTTGCTCGTGACTGTCGCGAGCGGGAGGAAACCGTGAACACTCGAAAGACTTCCCGTCTGCGACGTCTCGCCGCCGCGATCGCAGGGATTGCGGTGGCATCCGTGGCGTTGAGCGGATGCCTCTACTCGGTGATCCCCGAGCAAGCCCAGCCGCGCCCGTCCACGACGAACGCGCCCGACACCGAGGGCGTCGCGACAGATCTGCTGCCGTTCTACGAGCAGTCGCTCGAGTGGACGCAGTGCGATGACGCATCCGTCGGATTCGACTGCACGTACGTGACCGCGCCGCTGGACTGGGAGAACCCTGGTGCCGGCGAAATCGAGATCTCAGTGGTGCGCCATCAGGCGTCCGGTACTCCAATGGGATCACTGCTCACCAACCCCGGTGGACCCGGTGGTAGCGGGCGTGACTTCATTCTCACCAGCCTCGACTACGCCGTCGGCGCCGATCTCATCGACAACTACGACGTGATCGGGTTCGATCCGCGCGGCGTGGGCGATTCGACCGCCGTGACGTGCTTCGACGCGGCGGGCATGGACGCATACCTCTATGACATTCCCAAGGCGCCACGTGGCACCGACGAGTGGGAAGCCGAGCTGACCGAACGTAACCAGGCTTTCGCCGACGCATGTGAAGCGAACAGCGAAGGGATCCTGCAGTTCATCACGACGATCAACTCGGCGCGTGACATGGATCTGATTCGTGCCGTGCTGGGGGACAAGCAACTCAACTACCTGGGCTACTCCTACGGCACCTTCCTCGGCGCGACCTACGCCGAGCTCTACCCCGATAAGGCCGGTCGACTCGTGCTCGACGGTGCAATCGATCCTGCCGTCTCCGGTCTTGAGGTGGGTACGACCCAGGCCCTCGGCTTTGAATCGGCACTGCGCGCCTACATGCAGAACTGTCTCGACTCCGGCGAATGCCCGTTCAACGGCACGGTCGATGAGGCGATGGCTGATCTCGGTGCGCTCCTGGCGAGTGTGGATCGTACGCCGCTGAAGAACGATGACGGCCGGATGCTCGGCGCTGACGCGCTCATGACCGGCATCATCGTCACCCTGTATTCGGAAGAGTCGTGGGGTGTGCTCACGCAAGCACTGGAGGGCGTTCTGCAGGGCGACCCCTACGCCGCTTTCTACCTCGCGGATGCATACAACGGCCGCGAGGACGGCGTCTACATCGACAACTCCAGCGAGGCGTTCCGTGCCTACAACTGCATGGATTACCCGTTGGAAGACGACGAGGCTGCTGAGGCCGCGGCAGAGTCGAAGATCGCAAAGGGTGCGCCGACCATCGCTCCATACTGGAGTGGTCCAGACTCCTGCATCGTGTGGCCGTACGAGCCGACCGGCACACGCGGCGAGATTCACGCCTCCGGCGCGGGTCCGATCCTCGTGGTGGGCACGACCAATGACCCGGCGACACCCTACGAGTGGTCTGTTTCGCTCGCAGAGCAGCTCGAAGAAGGTGTGCTCATCACTCGAGTGGGCGAGGGTCACACCGGCTACAACAAGGGCAATATCTGTGTTGACGAGGCTGTTGAGGCGTTCTTCCTCGACGACACTGTCCCAGGGGAAGATCTACGCTGCGAGTGATTTCGCGATGAGCGGGGGAACAAGGTAATATCGTTCTTCGTGCCGCTCTCGCAGCGCACGCCGCCTTAGCTCAGTCGGTAGAGCATCTCACTCGTAATGAGAAGGTCGTCAGTTCGATTCTGACAGGCGGCTCCACACACAAAACCCCGCCTACCCGAAAGCATCGGATGGGCGGGGTTTTGGCTCTCTAGATCGTGCGGTGTGAAGCGATAACGTCTCGGTACCAGTGAGCAGAATCCTTCGGAGTGCGTTTCAGCGTGACCGGGTCGACGTGCGCGATGCCGTACTTCTTGCTGAAGCCTGCTCCCCACTCGTAGTTGTCCATGAGGCTCCACAGGTAGTAGCCGCGCACATCCGAACCCTCGGCCACGGCACGATCGATCCATTCCAGGAAGCCGCCGACATAGCGGATGCGTTCCTGGTCGCGGAGTGGGTCGTCGCCGGGCGCAGTGGGCGCGTCTGGTAGCCCGTTCTCGGTGATGTAGATCGGTCCGGTCCAGCCGTAGTCGTCGCGGACCATCTGCAGCGCCTCGTAGACGGCCCGCGGGTAGAACTCCGAACCGTCGTCGAGGAAGTTGCCGCCAGCGGGCGGATCGCTCTCTGCCCATCCGGTTCCGTCATGCGTCTTCGAATTCACGACTACCCGGGCGTAGACGTTCAAACCGAGATAGTCGAGGGGTTCCTCGATGATCTTCTGGTCTGTGTCATGGATTTCAGGATACGTTCCCTCCGCCTGGAGACGCGCCTGAATTCGTTCGCTGTAGCCACCGCCGCGCAGCGTGTCGAGGAAGTATCGGAAGCCGTCGTCTTCGCCCTGATCTGCCAGGGCAAGGTCTTCGGGGGAATTGGTGGCTGGCTGGCGCTTCCAGATGTCGAGCACAACGCCGATGTCCCCAGGGGAACCAGCCGCGCGGAACGCCTGCACGGCTTTTCCGTGGGCGAGCATCTGGTTGTGCATCGCCTGGCGACCGGCGCGCTCGTCGCGCAGACCGGGCGCGAACGCTCCCAGCGCGTAGCCCACCCATGTGGAGATCGGCTCGTTCACCGTCGCCCAGCGACCGATGCGATCGCCGAGCGCGTCGAAGGTGACGGAGGCGTACTCGGCGAACCAATCAGCCACGTCGCGATTGGGCCATCCGCCACGGTCTTCAAGCGCCTGTGGCAGATCCCAGTGATACAGCGTGGCGTTGGGGGTGATGCCGGCTTCCAACAGGGAGTCGGCGAGCCTACGGTAGAAGTCCAGGCCCTTCTGATTGACCTTGCCGACGCCATCGGGCATGATCCGCGACCAGCTCAGCGAGAACCGATAGCTGTCCAGCCCGAGCCATTTCATGAGTTCGATGTCTTCGGGGTACCGGTGGTAATGGTCGCAGGCCACATCCCCTGGGATGTCGTCGTGCACCTTGCCAGGGGTGTGACCGAACGTATCCCAGATCGACGGGCCTTTGCCGTCTTCGTTCCACGCCCCCTCGATCTGGAAAGCGCTGGTAGCGACTCCGAATTCGAAGGACGCAGGAAGGTTCAGGAGGGTCATGCAGACTGCCTTTCGTTGAACAGGATTCTCACGGGACCGATCAGCCCGTGCGGGCGTGACGGGTTCTCATCGAAGACTTCGATCCCGCTCTCGATCACCGCGTTGCGAAGCGCAGTTCTTACCTCGATCTCGATCTCCGCTCGGTTCACGGTTGACGCGTCGAGGTCGAAGTCGAGGATTGTGTCGTCGACATATGCCGTACCGATGACGCGCCCGTTCACTCGCACGACCGCAGAACCCGCTAGCCCGCCGAGGTCGATCCTCGCGGCACTCTCCGCGAGAGCGTCGTCCGGGCGCGTAACTCGCGCGCGGTAGCGACCAGTGCCGGACACTCCTTTAAGCTCAGCGATGTCTCGCCAATCACCGGGGCTGACGCCACCCAGCTCGATCTCGCGCGGACCACCTGGCTCCTCGCTGAGCACGTGCAGGCGCCAGCCCTCGAGCTCCACTTCCACCTCGCCGACCACAGGTGCGTCGAGCACGGTCTCTGGGTCCGCCGCGACATCGAGCTCGAACACACGCACCGCGAGCGCAGGAACGAGTATCTGCAGCGTCGTGCGGTCGCCCTCCGCAGCATGGGGTACAGAATCGATGCGCCCGCTCCACAGATCGAGCTCCCGTACTCGGCCGACTCCTTCGAGCGTCAGCCGCGCAGACATCGGCTGCGAAAGTGTGTTGTACACCAGTAGGTAGCGACTTGTTCCCGCTTCACGCCATTGGGTAAGCAGCGCCTTGCTGTCAACGGTCGCCCTGGGCACGAGGCCCAGTCGCGTGAGGGCTTCGGATGCCCCAGCCATCGTTTCGACATGCGCCGTCGAGGGCATCGCCAGGGCGCGGGCCATTGCCGCACGCACGCGCTCGTCGCCGGCCTGCCCAAGTGCGAAACCGGAATCGGATGACGGAGGCTGGCCGACCACGACGAGACGTACCCCGTTCGCGGCCGCCTCTGCGAGCGCCTCAGCCGTCTCAGGCGGCAGCATCCGCTCATCCACGATGAGTCCTCGGTAGGCAGGGCCGTCGGGGAACACCTCCGAGCCTTCACCGACTCCTTCGACCACCCCGTCCGGATCGATGAACTGCACGCTGAATCCCGCCAGCTCGAGCGCCTCGGTATCGGCCAGTCGAGCGGGGGCCGTTGCATCCGCCGTCGCATCTCGCACTCCACGCGCTGCGGTGGTCAGGAAGCCATCGCGGTAGATAGCGATGTCCGTGCGCGCGACCCCGGTTTCCAACACGACAGTGCCACGCGCCCAGTAGTCGGTGAGGGGTCGCCAGTTTGCCCACTCAGGGAAGTGAGTGTCATTCCAGCTGTCAGAGACGATCTGCTGGAATCGGGTCTGCGTCGGCCATTCGGCGTCTGGCGATTGCGACGCCACCCCGTGCACAAACGGCTTGGTGATACCCGCAGCCCATTCCTTTGCGAGCATCTGCTGTAGATCACCGAGGGTGACCGCGTAGGCGGCCCGAAACTGCGCGCCCAGCTCGGTGCTGATGCGCACGGCGCCGCCCTGGTGAGCGCCGCCCACGACAGTGCGTTGCGAGTCGAGCGCAAATCGCCAGGTTGCATCGGTACGTGTGAGGGGTACGCGGTCGCCTGAATTCAATGACTCGCTCTCGGCACGGCCGCCGGCACGCACGAACGCACGGTTGCTGCGTACCGCCTCCAGATTCTGCCCATACGCCGCCTGCGATTTGTGCCGCAGCCCGTGGCCCGCTGCCCATTCCTGCAGCGCCAACAGGTGATCCGAGATGTAGAGATCGGTCAGTAGCCGGTAATAGTCGCGGCGCACTCGCGCTCCGACACCTGTGTCGAGTTCGAAGTCGGGCACTGGCTCCTCGTTCGGCACCCAGAAGCGGCACATTCCGTGCGCGAACAGCACCGGAAGGTACGGCGTCGGATCGTAACCGTGACGTTCGATGAAGCGTTCCAGCATGTCGACTGTCCAGTAGAGCGAGTCGGCATTCAGTTCCAGCGAGTCCTCGAAGAGCTCCGTGCCGACCGTCCGCAACAGCGCGGAGTTCTCGGGCCCGATCTGATGTTCGTCGATGTATGCCGTCGCCGCGAGTGCGGCGTCACGGTCGAGAAAATTCGTCACGCCCTGTTCGCAGTCGCGCATCCAATACGCGAAGAGCACCCAGTCGCCGTCGCGAGGCTCCCAGGTGATCGCGCCGTCTTTGACCTTCGATGTCAGGTCTATCAGTGAGGTCGAATCGAGCACCGTCGATGCGGCGGGCGGTTCGATGATGTGCCGATGGGGAGATCCAGGGGCTGTCGGGACGACCGATGCTGGGGCGTGGCGCTGCACGACTCTGGCCGCGGTGACGCGCACGAGAGTGGAGGGGCGTTCGGCGTTGGGGTCGTCGAACGCCGCAGGTAATGGCACCGTCTCTGCTCCACCTGAGGGCAGTTGTACCGATCCGTATTGCAGCTCGCGAGTGGCGTAGGGCGTGCCGGCGGTGGTGTTCGGAGTGCTGAGCGGCCAGGCTGCGCCGAGCGTCATCGCCACCGAAACGCCGAGTCCGGATGCTTCGAGCAGCACGGCATGCAGCGCAACGCGTTGCACCTCGTCACCCCAGAACCCGCGACTAAAGGCGATCTCCACCTCGCGAAAGCCTGCGTCGGCGATCGCGTGCAGTTGGCGGACGAGTTCTTCGGTCGAGACAGGGCTTTGCCACCACCAGCGCACCCCTGGGCGGTCATCGGCCCACGGTTCAGCGAAACGCAGGGGATCAAGAGGATCAAGTCGGACACGCGGGCCATCGAGCACGGTGAGTCCCTTTTCTGAATCGTTTCATTTATTCCGGAACAGCATATGCCAAAAGTTCTTCTCGGCGTACCCTCGAAGTATGACTAGGGCACTCCTCATCGTCGACGTGCAGAACGACTTCACCGAGGGCGGCGCACTCGCTGTCGCGGGAGGTGACGCCGTGGCATCCGGTATCACCGCCTATCTCGCTGCGCACGCGGGTGACTATGAGGTGATCGTGGCGTCGCGAGACTGGCACGACGTGGACAGCGACAACAGCGGGCACTTCGCTGACGAACCCGATTTCGTGGACTCCTGGCCGCTGCACTGCGTCGCGGGCAGCAACGGTGCCGAGTATGACCCGCTGCTGGTGACTGATGCCGTCACACACCACATCCTCAAGGGGCAGGGCGTTGCCGCGTATTCGATGTTCGAGGGCATCGCGGATGACGGCGCTTCGGTCGCCGTCGTGCTGAGTGGCCACGGTGTACTCAACGCCGATGTGGTCGGCCTCGCGACGGATCACTGCGTCCGGGCATCCGCACTCGACGCCATCGCGCATGGCGTGCACGTGCGGGTGCTGACCGATCTCGTCGCCGGAGTTGGCGCGGAGAGCAGCGAGGCGGCGTTGGTCGAACTCGCCCATGCGGGTGCAGAGTTGATCGAGAGTTCTGCTGGAGCAGGCGGAAGCGCACAGGCGTGAGCCGTAGCGTTCTGTTGCTGCGGGCCGTCAACGTCAGCGGGCGCAACCTCGTGCCAATGGTGAGACTGCGTGAGGTGCTGGACGCCGAAACCGATCTGACCGGCGTGACCACGTATATCGCCAGCGGAAACATCATCTGCAACGAGCCAGCGGATGCCACGGCATCCTGCGCTGCCGTGCGGAAGACGATCGCGGCGGAGTTCGGCGTCGACACTCCGGTGATCTACCGCAGTCATGCGCAGTTGGTCACCTCGGAAGCAGCGCAGCCGTTCACCGACGGCGTTGAGAAGCTCGTGCACGCGATGTTCCTCGAGGGGAAGCCCACGCCAGGTGCCGTCGCAGTGCTCGAGGAACGCCTGATTCCGGGGGAGCGGCTCTCGCTCGTCGGATGCGATCTCTGGATCGACTATGCCGAGAGCGGAGTGCACTCCACCAGGCTCACCAAAGTGGTGCTGGAGCGTGCGCTGGGTGTCACCGGAACCGCGCGGAACCTCCGCACGACGCGGAAGCTGATCGAGCTGACGGCATGACAGGAGCGGATGCTGTAGGGCTCGCGCTGCCGTTCGCCGGGCCCTGGCTCGTGCAGAACAGTCCGGCGACGCGGGTACCCAGTCACGGCACCGAACTGTTCGGAACGTCCCATGCGATTGATTTCGTGCCCGTGGGGAAGGACGGGCGGAGTGCTCCGCGCGGGCTGCGGAGCTGGCTAAGGGCGGAACCGGTGGACAGGTTCGTGGGCTTCGGGCGACCGATCCTTGCTCCGGTCGCGGGCGAGGTCATCGCTGCGCACGACGGCGAGCCCGACCATGAGGCACGCCGCTCGCCGTTCGGACTCTTCGCCTACGCGCTCACCCAGCCGTCTCGAATCCGCCGCGGGGCTGCGGGGATCGCCGGGAACCATGTCGCGATCCGCGCGGGCGAGGCGCTCGTGCTGCTCGCTCATCTGCGTTCGGGGAGTGTGCGGGTTCGTGTCGGGCAGCGCGTGTTGGTGGGGCAGCAGCTCGGGGAGTGCGGCAATTCCGGCAACAGCACCGAACCTCATCTCCACGTGCAGGTCTCGGAAACGCTCGAGAGGAACGGGCGCGGCATTCCGCTGATGTTCGTGCGCGCGGATCGCTCGGCGTGGGTTCCGGTGAACGGCGAGATCGTACGCGCATGAGGACGATCAGCGCACCGGGCCAGGCGTGTCTGTGGATGCCTCGCGACTGAGCGCGCGCGGCGGCGTCTGCGGGTGTGACTGCAGGTCGACGCGACGGACGCCGCATCCCGTGCAGTGCACGTAGAGGACGATCCCTTCACTCGTCGCGTGGCGTGATGTGACGAGCCAGGCGTGCTCGTGTGCCGGTGCTTGAACGTGTGGACGGCGAATCGGGAGCGTATTTTGTGAGGTCATATCTCTAGCGTGATGTAATGGCCTTATGCATCTCAACCCTTACGGCGAGTACGCGGTGCTGCTCGCCGCATCCCTCGCGAATGAGTGGCCCGAGGACCGGGTAGGTATCGAGCAGCGCACGCTCGAATTCGGCATGACAATGACGTTCCCTTCGGGCTCGGGCGACCACGCAGGGGTGCGAGCTGTGATCGATGACTGGCTGCGCATTGTCGACGCAGTTGACGAGGAAGAACGTGCAGTGCAGCTGAATGTGCAGATGGCGGCGACGGCCGCCTACCCCCGCCTCACCAATCACGACGGCGAAGGCTGGCACCTGCACTACCGTGACAGGAACGACTCACTCCCGTTCGTCCTGCGTGCAGTGATTAGCGTCGGAACCTCCCTGCACCTCGTCACCCGAGGCATGCACAGACTCGGCAGATGCGAGTCCGAACCGTGCACGAACGTCGTCGTGGATGTCACCCGCAACGGCCGTCAACGATACTGCTCGGTGCGCTGCGCCAACCGTGCGGCAGTGCGTAGGCACCGAGGGCGGGGCTGAGAACATACACCGATGAATGAAAGGGTGGGCCCCATGGGGCTCGAACCCATGACCCGCGGATTAAAAGTCCGATGCTCTGCCAACTGAGCTAGAGGCCCTCGCGTACAGTCTAGAACCACAAAAGCGCGGTCGCCGACGACATGGTGTCGTCGGCGACCGCGCTTCTGCCGATTGTGCCGTTGCTCCCCCGAACCGGCACGATCAGATCCGTCCGGTCACTCAGCCGGGGGCATCAGAACCGAGTCGATGAGGTAGACGGTCGCGTTCGCAGTCTGGACTCCACCGCAAATCACGTTGGCGTCGTTGACCATCCACGCGTCCCCGCTACCGGTGACCTCGAGGTCTGCACCCTGAACAGTGGTGTGCATGCCGGCGATGTCCGCAGGCTCGATCTGGCCGGGAACCACGTGGTAGGTGAGGATCGACGACAGCGTCGCTGAGTCGGTCTTCAATCCCTCGATAGTGGCCGGGTCGATCATCGCAAACGCGTCGTCCACGGGTGCGAACACGGTGAACTCGTCGCCGTTGAGGGTGTCAACGAGGTTCACATCAGGGTTCAGCTGTCCGCTCACCGCGGCGACGAGGGTCGTCAGCAGTGGGTTGTTGGATGCTGCGACCGCAACTGGATCCTGAGACATGCCCTGGATCGAGCCGCCACCGTCCGGGACAGCTTCTGCGTAAGCCTCGCAGCCGGGGCCGACGAGGTTCGCCGCGGGATCCATTGTCTCGGGCATCGCCTCAGGCGTCGTCTCTGTCGTCTCTGAAGACTCAGGTGTGGTGGGCTCTGCCTCTTCAGCAGTGTCGGTGCCCATGGAACAACCCGACAGCACGAGAACGCTGGCGAAGCCGAGCGACAGAGCTGCGGTGATCTTCTTCTTGGTGCTGAACATGTCTACCTCCGGGAATCGAAGCCACGGAATTCCCGTGGCGTTGATGATTCTTCGGAGCCCCTTCCGCATTGGATGGGAACTTTCTTCAAAAACTTTTGAGCCAATCCGTTGGGCCGCTCAATCCGAAGTACCCGCAACGGAAGGCGAGGACATGGACCTCATCATCATCGGGCTGCTCGGCGGCCTCATCACGGGGATCTCGCCGTGCATCTTGCCGGTACTCCCGGTCATCTTCCTCACTGGAGGTGCACAGTCGGCGCGTTTTGAAGGGGAGGGGGATATTGCTCCCGCTCGACGCAGCCGTCCGTATCTCGTTATCGCAGGACTCGTTCTGAGCTTCAGCCTGGTCACTCTGGTCGGCTCCCTCATCCTCGGACTCCTCAATTTGCCGCAGGACATTATCCGATGGGTAGGGATCGTCGTACTCGCGCTCCTCGGCGTCGGGCTGCTTGTCCCGAAGCTTGAGCGGCTACTAGAGAGGCCTTTCCAACGTCTTCAGTCTCGAAAGGAAGTGAAGAACCAGGGCAGCGGCTTTGGCGTCGGGCTCGCGCTCGGCGCGGTCTTCGTCCCCTGCGCTGGCCCGGTGCTCGCGGCGATCATCGTGGCAGGCGCCACAGGTCAGATCGGCGTCGGAACCGTGGCGCTCACATTCTCCTTCGCCATCGGCGTGGCCATCCCGCTTCTCGTCTTCGCCCTCGCTGGTCGAAGTGTCGTCGAGCGTATCCGAGCATTCCGCACACGTGAGCGCGGACTGCGTATCGCTGCGGGCATCGCGATGATCGCACTCGCGATCGGACTCGTCTTCAACGTGCCGCAGATGCTGCAGCGGCTGGTCCCGGACTACACGGCAGGAATCCAAGAGGACCTGGCAGACAAGCAGGCCGATGCGCTCGACCTCGGTGGCCTCGTCACCGACGAGAACCGCGAGCTCGACAACTGCACCAACGGAGCCGAAGAGCTTGAGTCCTGCGGGACGGCACCATCGATTCGCGGCATCGAAGAATGGCTGAACACTCCGGGCGGCGAAGCGATCGACCTGAAGGATCTGCGTGGACAGGTCGTGCTGATCGACTTCTGGGCGTACTCGTGCATCAACTGCCAGCGCTCGCTCCCACACGTCGTTGCCTGGGATGAGGCTTACAAGGATGCGGGGTTGCAGGTTATCGGCATCCATTCGCCCGAGTACGCGTTCGAGAAGGATGCGGCCAACGTGGCTGCCGGAATCGAGGACTTCGGCATCGACTACCCGGTTGCACTCGATAACAACCTGTCCACCTGGACGAACTATCGCAACCGCTACTGGCCCGCGCACTACCTCATCGACGCCGAAGGCACCGTCCGACACATCTCGTTCGGCGAGGGCAACTACGCAGCGACCGAGAGCATGATCCGCGAGCTGCTCGACGACGCCGACCCCACAGCCACGCTGCCAGAACCGACAGAGGTTGCAGATGCGACGCCGGAGCTGGGCTCGACGACGCCCGAAACTTTCCTCGGCTCTTCCAAGGACATCAACTACGGCGGCGGCGACACCTACGGCGCCGGGACGACGACCTTTACGCTTCCGGACAAGCAGCCAGCGGACTCGTTCGCCCTGGAGGGGGAGTGGGAGATCGCGACCCAATTCGCGACTCCCACAGGTGATGGCGGAAGCATCCGCCTGACCTATCGGGCCGCTGAGGTGAGGATGGTGCTCGCCGGCGAGGGAGAGATCATCGTCACCACCCAGAACGGTGAAAGTCGGACGATCACCGTCGACGGCACACCGAAGTCGTATGAGCTCCTGAAGACCGCCGACGGTGAGACCGGCGAGCTGACAGTGGAGGTCCCGACTGGCATCCAGGCATACTCCTTCACGTTCGGATGAACTGTGTGGCGGATGCGCCGTGTGGCGGATGAGCCGTATTCAATGACGCGCTGATCGGCGAGTGGTTCGGATGAGAAGAGGAGATACGGCATGCTTGTGGAGATGGTCATCGACGGCGTGGATATGCGCGAGGACGGCACCGCGGGAGATCCCGTTGCCGACCTCCTCATCCGCGTGGCCGGCGGAGACCAGACCGCCTTCGCGGAACTCTACGACTTGCTCTCCTCGCGCGTGTTCGGACTCATCCTGCGCGTGCTCGTCAATCGCTCGCAGAGCGAAGAGGTGCTTCAGGAGGTCTTCCTGGAGATCTGGCAATCCGCGGCGCGCTTCGCTCCGAACAAAGGGCACGGACGTACCTGGATCCTCACGATCGCTCACCGCCGGGCGGTCGATCGGGTCAGAGCGTCGCAATCCAGCACGGATCGCGACGTTCGGGTCGGAATCCGCGATATCGGAGTGGCGCACGACAGCGTCGCCGAGCAGGTCGAGATGAGTATCGAGGGGGAACGGGTGGTCGCAGCACTTGCGACGCTGCCTGAACCGCAGCGTGAGGCACTCGTCCTGTCGTACTACGGCGGTTACAGTCAGAGCGAGATCTCGGTGCTCATCGGGGCACCGCTGGGCACGATCAAGACCAGGGTCAGAGACGGACTTTCACGACTTCGGAACGAAATGGGGGTGAACGCATGAACGAGAACGAATTCGCCGAACTCGCGGCAGGGAACGCCCTGCACGCGCTGTCGGATGCTGATGGGCAGCGCTATGCGGACGCCCTCAGTGCGCATCCTGAGTGGGCAGCGATCGCGGAAGGCGACGCTGAGACCGCGGCGCTGCTCGCCGACGCCACCTCGCCGGTCGTACCGCCTGCCGGTATTCGAG
Source organism: Microbacterium sp. Y355 (assembly GCF_059445345.1). Lineage (NCBI taxonomy): Bacteria > Bacillati > Actinomycetota > Actinomycetes > Micrococcales > Microbacteriaceae > Microbacterium > Microbacterium sp. Y355. The sequence goes on from NZ_JCAIUD010000002.1 coordinate 80,098, forward strand.
AGATGCTGCTCGCGCAGATCGCCACCACGCCGCAGCAGCCGTCCGAACCTCGTCGTCCAGAACCAGTGGTTTCGGATGCGTCTGAGGATGCGGCTGAGGGTGAGATACGCGCTCCGCGGCGATGGTCGCGCGTGCTGTTCACGCTCGCCGCGTCCGTCGTGCTTCTCGTCGGCATCGGGTTCGGAGCCGTGTTTCTGTCGTCGCAGCTGACGCCACCAGCATCCGTCGTCGCTCTGGAACAGATCGAATCAGCAGCGGATGCGCAACAGGCGACGGTCGAACTGGAATCCGGCGTGCTTGCCACGGCCCACTGGTCGGAATCCGTCGGAAATGCAGTGCTGGTCACCGAAGGTCTCGACACGCTCAGCGCGGAACAGTCGTATCAGCTGTGGTTCGTGCGCGCAGGCGAGCCTGTACCCGCTGGGCTGTTCAACACGGATGCTGGATCTGCGACCGCCTTGCTCGACGGAGACATGCATGAGGGTGACATCATCGCCGTGACGGTGGAAGAAGCCGGCGGATCGCCGACGGGTCTGCCCACGACGGATCCGATAATCGCGATCCCGACCGCCTGAGCGCGAGTAGCCTGGATGGATGCCTGAGCAGTTCCACCGACCGGTTCGCCGACCATCGGCATCCTTCGACAAGCTCGTCGGAGCATCCGACTCTGCCGAAGCGCTGCGCGTGGCTCACGCCACGGCATCCGCTCTGCTGACGCGAGCCCGCGACGACGAATCCGGTGAGAGCGCGAAGCGGCTGATCGCGTTCACCAGCGAGCATGGCATCGATGACATCGCTGAGCTGTGGGCGTCGGCTCCTGCTGTCTCACTGCCCGGCGCGCTGTGGCGCCTGTACCTGCTGCAACTCGCGATCCACACTGATCCGCAGACCTCTGCGTTGCTATACGAACGAGGCAGAGTCGAGCTCGCGTCGGCGGATGCCGTCGTGGCGGGCGCGCCGGTGCCAGCGAGCCCGGAAGAGCTCGTGGCGCTCATCGACACGATCCTGCGGGGCGTGTTCCAGGGGGACTTCGCCGTTGCGTTGGAACGGGCGGCGGCGTTCTGCCGGGTGCAGGTGTCAGGTGCGACCCACGCCGCTGACGACTGTGAGGCGACCGAGCCGGTGCGAGCGACAGAGCTCACCGCACGCGCCCGACGCCTGCACACCTATGCGAATGACCTCAGTGCGGCGGCCTCGCTCTGGACCGTCGGCAGCTTGACCTGAGTCGAGGACATGCCATTAGGAGCGGTGCTGTCCTCTGCAGAGCGCCGGGGCAGAGCGCCCGTAGGCAGAGAAAGACCGGGCCGCAGAAACGCCTCTCGGCGGGAGGCCGCTCAAAGCGGCAAAAATTGGAGCCCGGGGTTATGCGGCCCGGCTACTCCATTGTAACGTCCCGACGCCGACGGTATTCCCGTTGCCGCCCGGGTCGTAGAGTCGATTCATGTCCCAGCGCTTCGCTCTGATCATCGATCCCGTCCACTCCGACGAGGAGCGTGCCGACTACGCCGACACGTTCACCGTGGTGGATGCCACGGCTCCTGCCCTCAGCGTCGGTGAGCTCAGCACACAGCGCGGCGACGGGGTGTTCGAGTCGATCGGTGTGATCGACGGGCACGCTCAGGAGGTCATCGCGCACCTCGAGCGTCTTGCCAACTCTGCGCGCCTGTGCGACCTCCCGGTGCCGCACCAGGAGCAGTGGCGTCAGGCTGTCGCGGTGGCGTCCGCCGAGTGCCCGCCGGGGGAGGCCGTGATCAAACTGATCCTCAGCCGTGGCGTGGAGCACGGGCCGACTCCGACGGCGTGGGTTACTGCGGCGCCGGCATCCGATTTCTCTCGTGTGCGCAGCGACGGTGTGCGCGTCGTGACCCTGGACCGTGGGTACGACCTGGATGTGGCGGAGCGCGCGCCCTGGCTGCTGCTGGGAGCCAAGACGCTGTCGTACGCAGTGAACATGGCGGCACTGCGCGAAGCGCGCAGGCGTGGGGCGGATGACGCGATTTTCCTATCCACAGACGGCTTCGTGCTCGAGGCTCCGACGGCATCGCTGATCCTCCGCTTCGGTGACCGCTTCGTCACGCCAGCGCCCTCGGGCGGCATCCTGCACGGCACGACGCAGTTGAGCGTCTACGAGTACCTGTCGGGACGCGGCTTCGAGACCGAGTACACGCGGATTCCGGCATCCGATCTGGTGCGAGCGGATGCCGCATGGCTGGTCTCGAGCGTCCGTCTCGCAGCCCCGATCACATCCATCGACAGCACCTCGTTGTCCGTCGACGCTGAACTCACTGCAGATGTGAACCAGTACCTTCTTTCTGCCCGAGACTGACAGCGGGCGGCGTTCGAGGCAGGATGGATACATGTCTGGCAACGCATACGAATCACGGCCATGGCTCGCGTCATACGCGGACGGCGTTCCCGCTGAGATAGCTACGCCAGCGCAGACGTTGACCGAGATGATTGATGCGAGCGTCAAGATGTTCGGACGCCGGCCTGCGCTCGAGTTCTTCGGTGCAGTCACGAGCTACCGGGATCTGGGCGAGCAGATTCAGCGGGCCGCGGAAGGACTGCGGCGGCTGGGTGTGAAGAAGGGGGACCGCGTCGCCCTGGTTCTGCCGAACTGCCCGCAGCATGTGGTGGCCTTCTATGCGGCGCTGCGGCTGGGCGCGATCGTCGTCGAGCACAACCCGCTCTACACTCCGCGCGAACTACGCCACCAGTTTGAAGACCACGGCGCCCGCGTCGCGATCGTGTGGGACAAAAGCGTTGACACGCTCGCTGGCTTCCCCGCCGACCTCAAGCTTGAGCGCATCATCAGTGTCAACATCACGACTGCGCTCCCGTTCGCCAAACAGTTGGCCCTGCGTCTGCCTCTGAGAAAAGCGCGCGAATCCAGGAAAAAGCTGACCGGCACGCCAAAGACAAGGAATCCGCTCGCCTGGAAGAAACTGCTCGACAACCGTCGGATCTCCCGTCGTGTGGCGGGGCCCAGGCTCGAGGACGTCGCCCTGCTCCAGTACACGAGCGGCACGACCGGTGACCCGAAGGGTGCCATCCTCACGCACTCGAACTTGCGCGCGAATGCCATGCAGGGCCGTGCCTGGGTGCCAGGGCTCGTTGACGGGCAGGAGACGTTCTACGGAGTGCTGCCACTTTTTCACGCCTACGGGATGACGCTGTGTCTGACCTTCGCAATGAGTATCGGTGCGAAGCTCGTGCTGTTTCCCACCTTCGATCTCGACCTCGTCACGGATGCTGCACGCACGAGTCCGCCCACCTTCCTGCCTGCGGTGCCGCCGATCTATGATCAGCTCGCTCGCGCAGCCTCCCGCGGCACGATCGACCTGTCGACGGTGCGGTTTGCGATTTCCGGCGCCATGAGCCTGCCGGTGGAGACCGTCCGGCGCTGGGAGGAGGCCACAGGAGGGCTCCTTGTCGAGGGGTACGGCATGACAGAGGCCTCACCGGTGGCGCTCGGCAATCCGATGGGCCCGACGCGACGGCCTGGAACCGTCGGCGTGCCGTTCCCGAGCACCGAAATCCGTGTTGCCGATCCGGGTGACTCGTCCATCGACTTGGCGCTGGGCGAACGAGGCGAACTCCTCATTCGCGGACCGCAGGTCTTCCAGGGTTACTGGGGACGCCCGGGTGACACCGCGACAGCGTTGCTTGCTGACGGGTGGCTGCGAACGGGTGACATCGCTGAGGTCTCCGCAGACGGCTTTGTGACGATCGTTGATCGGCTCAAGGAGCTCATCATCACTGGCGGCTTCAATGTATCGCCCACCGAAGTCGAGCAGGCGCTTGAGGTGCATCCAGACGTCGTCGCCGCTGCCGTCGTCGGGATCCCGCGATCGAACGGCGGTGAAGACGTCGCGGCGGCCGTCGTGCTTCGTGAAGGAGCCGAGCTCGATGCAGGCGCCCTGCGGGACTTCTGCCGAACTCGGCTCGCTTCGTACAAAGTACCCAAGCGAATCACCGCGGTCGATGATCTACCGCGGTCACTCATCGGCAAGGTGCTGCGCCGTCAAGTGCGAGATCGCATGCTCTCGGCGTAGCGACGGACGTGCTCGGCTCAGCTCAACCGAACCGACCCGACACGTAGTCCTCGGTCGCCTGTACCGCGGGAGCGGTGAAGATCGACGCGGTGTCGTTGTACTCGATGAGATTGCCGGGCTTGCCGGTGCCGGAGATGTTGAAGAATGCCGTCCGGTCACTCACGCGAGACGCCTGCTGCATGTTGTGGGTGACGATGACGACGGTGTACTGGTTCTTCAGCTCGCCGATCAGCTCTTCGATCGCGTAGGTCGAGATCGGGTCGAGTGCCGAGCACGGCTCGTCCATGAGGATGACCTGCGGCTCCACAGCGATCGCACGCGCGATGCACAAGCGCTGCTGCTGGCCACCCGAGAGGCCCGAGCCCGGCCGGTCGAGACGGTCCTTGACCTCGTTCCAGAGGTTCGCGCCGGTGAGGGCGCTCTCGACCAGAGCCTCCTGGTCGCTCTTGGACATGCGCGTGTTGTTCAGCTTGACGCCAGCGAGCACGTTCTCTTTGATCGACATGGTCGGGAACGGGTTCGGGCGCTGGAACACCATGCCCACCTGTCGACGAACGAGCACCGGGTCGACCCCGGGGCCGTACAGATCTTTGCCGTCCAGCAGTACTTCACCCTGCACGCGCGCACCCGGAATAACCTCGTGCATGCGGTTCAGCGTGCGTAGGAACGTGGACTTGCCGCAACCGGATGGTCCGATGAACGCGGTCACGCTGCGCGGCTGGATGTCGAGGGATACGCCCTCCACGGCGAGGAAGTCGCCGTAGTAGACGTTGAGGTCATTGACTTCGATGCTCTTAGACACGGGAGATTCCTTAAATATCGGGTACGACTCAGCGGCCGGAGGTCTTCGGGGCGAACCACTTCGCGATCAGTCGCGCGAGCAGGTTCAACACCATGACGATCAGGATCAGGGTGAGCGCAGATGCCCATGCACGGTCGAGCGCGGCATCCGGGTTCGTGCCCTGGTTCATGTACTGGTTGTAGGCGAACACGGGCAACGTCATCATCTGTCCGTCGAAGATGTTCGTGTTCATGCTCATTGTGAACCCGGCGGTCAGCAGGAGCGGCGCGGTTTCACCGATCACGCGAGCGATCGCCAGGGTGACCGAGGTCATGATGCCCGCGATTGAGGTGGGCAGTACGACCTTGAGGATCGTGAGCCACTTCGGAACGCCCAGCGCGTAGGCTGCTTCGCGCAGCTCGTTCGGGACGATCTTCAGCAGTTCCTCGCTGCCACGCACGACAACCGGCGTCATCAGTACGGCCAGCGCAAGTGCACCCATGATGCCCATCGAGATTCCGGGCCGGAAGATCAACGAGAACACCGCGTAGATGAACAGACCCGCGACGATCGACGGAATTCCCGTCATCACATCGACGAAGAATGTGATGCCCTTCGCGAGTCTGCCGCGGCCGTACTCGACCAGGTAGATCGAGGTCATCAGGCCGATGGGCACCGAGATCACCGTGGCGGTGAGAGTGATCAGCAGCGTGCCCCAGATGGCGTGCACGATTCCGCCGCCCTCGCCGACGACGTTGCGCATCGAGAACGAGAAGAACTCCGCATCAAAGCGGTTGAGACCGTTCGACACGACGGTCCAGAGCAGAGAGATGAGCGGCAGTAGGGCGATCAGGAACGCTGTCGCGACGAGCGCCGTCATCAGCCGGTCGACGGCCTTGCGACGGCTTTCCACGATCATCGACAGGACCGTGATCAGCACCATGTAGAGCACGATGCCGATGATGGATGCGCCCACCACGTTGAAGTCGGCTGGGTCCTGGCCGATGCTCGCAACGCCGAACACGGCGAACGAGATCACGAATGACAGCAGCAGCAGAGCCCATGGAGCCCACTTCGGAAGTCTGCCGGAGGTGAGAGAGACGTTGGGGGCGAGCGAAACGCTGGCGGCTTCTGCGATGGTCATGTCAGTTCGCTCCCGAGAACTCGGCGCGGCGGGCAACGATCCAGCGCGCCAACGCATTGACCGCGAAGGTCACGACGAAGAGGATGAGGCCGGTCGCGATGAGCGTGTTGACGCCGGTGCCATGCGCTTCGGGGAAGGCAAGGGCGATGTTCGCGGGAATCGGCGTGGGGTTGGTGGCGGTGATCACCAGGAAGCTGACGACAGCTGCCGGTGAGAGCACCATCGTGACGGCCATCGTCTCGCCGAGTGCGCGGCCGAGGGCGAGCATTGCCGCAGAGACCATGCCGCCGCGGGCGAAGGGAAGGACGGCCATCCGCACCATTTCCCAGCGTGTCGCGCCGAGTGCGAGCGCTGCCTCTTCGTGGAGCGTTGGCGTCTGCAGGAATACCTCACGGGAGATCGCTGTCATGATCGGAATGCACATCACGGCGAGCACCAGAGCAGCTGTCAGAATCGTCTTTCCGGTCGAGGAGACCTGACCCTGGAAGAACGGGATCCAGCTCGCGTTCTCGCTCAGCCATGCGTAGATGGGCTGGAGCAGCGGGGCCAGCACGAGGCCACCCCACAGGCCGAAGACGACCGAGGGAACGGCGGCGAGCAGGTCGATGATGTAACCGAGGAAGGATGCAAGTCTGCGGGGCGCGTAGTGCGAGATGAAAAGCGCGATGCCGATCGAGATCGGAGCGGCGATGACCAGCGCCATGAACGCGGCCCAGAGCGTGCCGAAAACCAGCGGCCAGACGTACGTCAAGAACGACTCGCCCTTGAGGATGTGGTTGTCGCTGGTGTCGGCCTGGAATGTGGGGATGCTCTGGATGATGAGGAACGTGGCGACGGCCGCGAGGACCACGAGGATGATGATTCCGGCGCTGAGTGCGGTGCCAGAGAACACACGGTCGCCGAGCCTCTGCTTGGCGGTGATCGGGGCCGGCGGATCGGTGCGCGCGGTCTGTACCTGCTCGGTCGTGCTCATGTTCTCCCTGTTTCGGGCGGAGGAGTCGGGGTGAAGCGTAGCGTGCTCATTGCTGCCCTCGCACCTGTTCGGGGTGCGAGGGCAGCAATATCAGTTCTGTACAGTCAAGCTGCGATCAGCCGACCTGGATCATGTCGATTGCAGCGAGCACCTGCTCGCGCAGGCCGTCCGAGATCGGGGCGTTGCCGGCGTTCTCTTCTGCAGCAGCCTGGCCCTCGGGGCTGGCGATGTAGGTGAAGTACGCCTTGACGAGCGCTGCGATGTTCGTGTCCTCGTACTGCTCGCAGCCGATCAGGTAGCTGACCAGAGCGATCGGGTACGCGCCACCCGTGGCCGAAGCAGGGTCAACGTCGAACACGAGGTCTCCGTCGCCACGGCCTTCGACGAGCGGGGAGTTCTCGACCAGGAGGGATGCTGCCTCTGCCGAGTAAGGGACGAATTCGCCGTCAACCTCGACGTGGACCTGACCGAGGTCGCCAGCCTGCGAGGCGTCCAGGAAGCCGATCGCTCCGTTGCCGGCAGTGATCGCCTGCTTCACACCTGAGGTGCCCTGAGCGGCTTCGCCGCCCTCGATCGGCCAAACGTCAGCGGCCTCGAAGGTCCAGACATCTGCCGCGGTCGCGCTGAGGTACGAGGTGAAAGTCTCCTGCGTGCCGGACGGGTCGGAGCGGTGCACCGGCGAGATGGCCAGGTCGGGCAGCTCGACGCCGTCGTTCAGGGCGGCGATGGCCGGGTCGTTCCAGTTCGCAATGGTTCCGGCGAAGACGCCCGCGATGGCGGCGGCATCCAGGTTCAGTGTGTCGACGCCTTCGAGGTTGAACGCGACGGCGACCGGGGAGATGTAGAGCGGAACTTCGACGATGTCGTCAGTGGTGCACGCGCCGAAGCCGCCGGCGGCGACTTCCTCGTCGTTGAACGCACGGTCGGAGCCGATGAAGTTGCTGCCGCCTTCGAGGAAGTTCTCGCGGCCAGTGCCGGAGCCGGTGGGCTCGTAGTTGACGGTGACGTCGCTGTTGGCGGTCTGGAAAGCGGCGACCCATGCTTCCTGGGCTGCTGCCTGCGAGGAAGCGCCCGTGGCGTCGATGGTGCCGGACAGCTCGGATGCGGTGGTGTCATCGCTGGGCGCGGCGGATGTGTCGTCGGCGGGAGCTTCGTTCGCGGCACAGCCGGCGAGAGCGAGGGCGGCGATGGCGCCGATGGCGCCAATTCGGGCGATTCGGGAGATCTTCACTGTGGATCCTTCGATCGTGGATGGTTGAGGCCCGGTGCAGGGCACACAGTGACGCTAGGCGCGGCGGTTAACGAGATTCTCCCGTGCAGGTAAACGGAAGGTGAACGACTGGCGACCCCTTGGGGTAGGGATCGGTCAGATCTTCGGAACGTGCGTCTCGATCGAGATGATGCCCGAACCTGGGTTTGTCGCTGACAGATGCGCGACAGAGAAGGCGCCGACCTCGAGATCTGCGGCGCTGCTGACGTAGGAGCCGCGCAACGTTCCGGTCGCGAGCGCGAGCTCGGTGAGAATGTCTGGAAGCACGGGGCCGTGGCTGCAGAGTACGGCAGGCTTGCGTGAGCGCACGCGCTTGCCAATCACAGCGCGCACGTCCGATCGCCCCTCTTCCCAGGCGTCTTGGCTGATGCGCTCCGTCTCCACCGGATTGCGGTCGAGGGCCTTCGCAAGCGGTGCGACGGTCTGCACGCAGCGTGTGGCGTCGCTGGTGATGATCTTGCGGATGCCGAAGGCGCGCAGCGGCGCGACGATGGCCGCCGCCTGCCGCTTGCCGCGCTCGGTCAGCGGACGCGAAGCATCTGACATCGCCCACTCGGAGCGACTGACTGCCTTCGCATGCCGCAGTGCGATGATCGGAAACGTGTGCAGCACGCCATCGTCGACGAGTCGTTCGAACTCATCGAGAATTTCCAGATCCACCGGATAGCTGAGGCACTTTCGTGCCTTCTTCAGGCTCATCCACTCCAGCGCGGCGATCTCATGATTCGGCACGAAAGCGGAGTTGCGAATCGCCTCCTCGGTTGCCTCAGCAGCCCAGTAGTGCACGACCTTCTGACGCTTGGGACGCATGAAATAACGGCTGACGCCCACCGGAACTCCGAGGCTCACCCGGATGCCGGTTTCCTCATGCACTTCACGCACCGCCGTCTGGGCGAGCATCTCACCAGGGTCGACTTTGCCTTTGGGGAGTGTCACATCACGGTACTTTGTGCGATGGATCAGGAGGATGCGGAGCTTGCCCTCGACCAATCGCCACACGACGGCGCCCGCCGCGTACACGGCCTTGTCGTCGCGCACGCCGATCTCCATCGTCGTCATCGCACCGACCGCGTGCGACGGCGCCGTTGGATCTGGCTCATCGTCTTGTCCTGCAGATCGATGAGTGGATTTCCCTCAGCATCAGTGGAGCGGCGCTCCCAGACACCCTCTGCACCGAGATGCCAGGAGGTGGTGCCATCATCCATGGCGAGGTCGAAGAATGCCAACAGCTCTTTGATGTGAGCCGCGTCGGTCACTCGCACCAGGGCCTCGACTCGTCGGTCGAGATTTCGGTGCATCATGTCTGCGCTGCCGATGTGAATCTGGGGGTCACCGGCATTGTCGAACGCAAAGATCCGGGAGTGCTCAAGATAGCGTCCAAGGATGCTGCGTACGGTGATGTTGTCGCTGATGCCTGGCAGGTCGACCTTGATGCTGCAGATGCCGCGCACCCACACATCGACCTTGACCCCGGCCTGGCTCGCACGATAGAGAGCATCGATGATCTCCTCGTCGACCATCGAGTTGACCTTGATACGAATGTGAGCGCGACCGCCTGCCTCGGCGTTCTTTCGCTCGTTGTCGATCTGGCGAAGGAGCCCCTTGCGCAGGTGCAGCGGAGCGACCAGAAGTCGCTTGAACTTCTTCTCGATCGCGTAGCCGCTGAGCTCGTTGAACAGTCGGGTGAGGTCCTTGCCCACCTGCGCATCCGCGGTGAACAGGCCGAAGTCTTCGTAGACGCGGCTCGTCTTCGGGTTGTAGTTGCCCGTGCCGACGTGTGAATAATGCTGCAGCATCCCGCCTTCCTCACGGATGACGAGAGCGAGCTTGCAGTGGGTCTTCAGGCCCACGAGCCCGTATACGACATGCACGCCGGCCTTTTCGAGCTTGCGCGCCCAGACGATGTTGTTCGCTTCGTCGAAGCGCGCCTTGACCTCGACGAGGGCGAGCACCTGTTTTCCTGCCTCGGCCGCGTCGATCAACGCCTGCACGATGGGGCTGTCTCCCGAGGTGCGGTACAGCGTCTGCTTGATCGCGAGTACGTGCGGGTCGCGCGCTGCCTGCTCGAGGAATGCCTGCACACTCGTCGCGAACGACTCGTACGGGTGGTGCACGAGCACGTCGTTCTTGCGGATCGCGGCGAAGATGTCGGCGCGGCTGTTCGAGCCGGTGGGTTGGAAGGCGACTGCCGTCGTCGGCAGATGCGGCGGATAGCGCAGATCGGGGCGGTTGACGCGGGAGAGGGAAAATAGTCCGCGCAGATCGAGCGGACTGGGGAGGCGGTAGACCTCCTGATCGGTGATGTCGAGCTCTTTGATCAGCAGATCAAGGGTCACGTCATCCATGTCGTCTGCGATCTCGAGCCGGATCGGCGGTCCGAATCGGCGTCGGAGCAGCTCGGCCTCGAGCGCCTGAATCAGGTTCTCGCTCTCGTCCTCCTCGATCTCCACATCCTCGTTGCGGGTGAGGCGGAATGCGTGATGATCGAGCACCTCCATCCCCGGGAAGAGATCGCCGAGGTGATTCGAGAGTAGATCCTCGAGCGGCAGGAACCGCTTGATCTCACTGGTACCAGGCACCTCGACAAGTCGCGGCAGCATCGGTGGCACCTTGAGCCTGGCGAATTCCTGCCGGCCGGTGCGCGCGTTGCGGATGCGGATCGCGAGGTTCAGTGAGAGCCCCGAGATGTAGGGGAACGGGTGCGCCGGGTCAACCGCAAGCGGCATGAGCACAGGGAAGACGTGCAGTTGGAAATACTCGGTGAGGGCGGCACGCTCAGCATCGGTGAGTGCGTCCCATTCGGTGATCTCGATCCCGGCATCCGCCAGAGCAGGTCGAACGAGTTCAGTCCACGCGGCGGCGTGCCTTCGCTGCAGGGCATGGGCCTCGTTGGAAATATCAGCGAGGACATCCGAGGGCGATCTGCCTACGTTTGTGGGAATGGCGAGTCCGGTGAGGATGCGGCGCTTGAGGCCGGCCACGCGCACCATGAAGAACTCGTCAAGGTTGCTCGCGAAGATCGCCAGGAAGTTCGCTCGCTCAAGTTCTGGGAGGCTCGAGTCCTCGGCCAGTTCCAGAACGCGTTGATTGAACGCCAGCCAGCTGATCTCGCGGTCGTGGTACCGGTGGTCAGGCAGCAGCGAGTCCGGGGACTCGATGGCGTCGAAGTCATCGTCCTCAGCGTCACCGAGGCCAGCGTCTGCGAAAGCGGGTTCGATCATGCTGTATATCTTGGCATTGCCAGGTGACACGTGTGTGAACGAGTCAATGCAGTGTCACGGGGATGTGGCAGCCAACTGCTCTTCGTCGTACACATTGAAGCGGTACCCGACGTTGCGAACGGTGCCGATGATCTGTTCCTGGTCGCCGAGTTTTGCGCGCAGCCGACGCACGTGCACGTCGACAGTGCGTGTGCCGCCGAAGTAGTCGTAGCCCCACACTTCGCTCAGCAGTTGTTCGCGAGTGAATACGCGTGACGGATGCGTGGCGAGGAAGTGCAGCAGCTGAAACTCCTTGTAGGTGAGATCCAGCACCTTGCCGTGCAGTTTGGCGGAGTACGACTGTTCATCGATCGAGACGCCGGATGCCTGCACTCGGGTGGGCGCGGCACTGGCATCGCTGCGAGCGATCGCCAGCCTGATGCGCGCGTCGGTCTCCGCCGGGCCAGCATTCGTGAGCAGCACATCGTCGATGCCCCAGTCTCCGGAGACGGCGCTCATGCCGCCTTCGGTGACGACGAGCAGAAGCGGAGCATCCTGGCCGGTCGTGCGCAGCAACTTGCACAGCGATTTGGCACCGGCGAGGTCGTGTCTGCCATCGACGATCACGATCTCGCTCTCGGGCGCGCTCACGAGTTGAGCGGGTTCTGCAAGGATCTGGCGCACACGATGACTGAGCAGATCGAGGGCGGGCAGAACCTGCTCCGATGTGGGAGCAGAAGTCAGAACAAGGATCAGAGCCACGCACTTTCCTTTCGGGCGACGAGGTCGACGCCCTGCACGGCGATCGGGGGAAGCCGTGCGCCAATGATACCGAGCGAGAGCCGACGTCGTGACCTGCTGTGGGTGCATTCCGCGACGAATGCGTAACAATGGACTCATGCCTGAACCCGCTCTCGCACCGCGTAGCCCACTGAGTGGCGTCGCCGTCGTGTGGGCTGCCGCCCTCATTGCTGCGGTCGTCATCGGTATCTTCGTGCCGGAGGAGTGGCGGTTCCAGTGGCTGCTTGTTGGTTTCGGTGGCGCGATTCTGCTCGCCTTCGCTTTGCAGCTCTGGTACGGCCAGACCAAGGGGTTCATTTTCCGGCTGGCCGCGAGCGTGACCGGCGCACTGCTGCTGCTCGGCATGGTCTCGGCGGGTTTCGCTCTGGCTGCGCTGGTCCCTGCCTGAGGCACTCGCCGCGAGGGCTGACAGCAAGAGTAGAGTGGCGTTATGGACCTTGTCGCTCTTGAACTCTTCTTCATCGGTCTGCTGGGCCTTGCGAGTCTCGCGATCTTCTTCGTCGCCGGTGTGGTGCTTCGGAACCTGTTCCGCGGCCAGCGCTGAGCGCAATGATCGAGCTTCCTACCGACCTTCCTGCTGATCTCGCGCCGCTGAGCTGGCTCATCGGCGTCTGGGAAGGCACCGGGGTCATCGATTACACCGCGGATGATCACCGATTCCAAGGCGAGTTCACCCATCGGGTGAGCTTCAGCCACGACGGCACCGGGTACTTGAACTATTCCGCGACAGCGTGGATGGCAGCGGCAGAGGGCGAAGCATCCGTGCCGCTCGTTGCCGAGATGGGTTTCTGGCGCATCGCTCGTCCTGCGACAGCGGCAGATGCCGGTCCGGCGCTGCTGCCGCCGGTCGGCGCGGCCCCGGTGCGTACCGTTCACGACGTCGAGTTGCTTCGCACTTCATCCGGCGGCTTCCCGCTGGAGGTGTCGGTCGCGCACTCTGACGGTGCGCTTGAGCTGTATTTGGGCGAAATCAACGGCCCTCGTGTCGACATCGTGACCGATGCGATCGTGCGCGGTGCAGGCGGTAAGGAATACCGCGCAGCTAGCCGTATGTATGGCCTGGTCGATGATCACCTGCTCTGGGCCTGGGACATCGCCGCTCTCGGCGCCACGCTGGCGTCGCACGCATCCGCTCGTCTGGCGAGGGTCTGATGATGTCGACACTTATCGAGGCCTTTGCCGCACTTCCTGGCGCAGTCGAAACCGACGGCGTCCTCATGCACCTGGGCGACCCCATGCGAGAGCAGCGTCGTCTACTCGCAGGCAGCGCCATCGCGCCGCTGGGGGATCGCGCTGTGATCGAAGTGGCCGGGGAAGACCGCCTGAGCTGGCTGGACTCCATCACTTCGCAGGCCGTTGCCCGTCTGCGCGCAGGTGACAGCACTGAGCTGCTCGTGCTTGATCCGCAGGGGCGCGTCGAACACGCTGCCGGTGTCTTCGAAGACGGCTCGTCCGTGTGGCTGATCGCAGACGCCGCAGATGCCGAGCCTCTCGCCGCCTGGCTGAAGCGCATGGTCTTCCGCTCGCGTGTCACGGTGACCGTGCGCACAGAGCTTGGACTGCTCGGTTTCTTCGCCGGCGGGGATGCACAGGCCACCGCACGCGCGATCGCGGCAGCACCCAATGGCACGCCGCTCGTATGGTCTGATCCATGGAGCACTGTGCAGCCCGGCGGGCATCAGTATGCAAATGTCGAGCAGCATCCCGCCGCTGACTACGCGTGGCGTGTGGCGATCGTCGAGGCGGATGCCGTTGCATCCGCTGTCCCCACATTTGATGCCGCTGGCATTCTCGCGGTCGAGGCGCTGCGTATCGCAGCCTGGAGGCCGCGCTGGGCCAGCGAGGTCGATGAGCGTTCGCTGCCGCACGAAGCAGACTGGATCCGCAGTGCGGTGCACCTGAACAAGGGCTGCTACCGCGGTCAGGAGACGGTCGCGAAGGTGCACAATCTCGGGCACCCGCCGCGCCGCCTTGCCGCCCTGCACCTTGATGGCAGCGATGCCGTACTGCCGGAGCCGGGGGCTGCGGTCTTCGCAGGTGACGCAGAGGTCGGGCACATCACCTCAGTGGCCAGGCACTATGAAGACGGACCGATCGCGCTGGCGATGCTGTCGCGCCGTGCGCCGACCGTTGAGTTGGTCGTGCGGGCAGAGGGCATCGATGTCCCCGCGGCGCAGCAGGTGATCGTACCGGCGGATGCCGGTGCCACCGCCGATGTGCCCAGGCTCACTCGGCTCTCTCGTCGTCCCGAAGGACAGGATCCGCGCAGGACGACCGGCAGCTAACGAGGCGCGACGGCGCTCCACGGCACTGTGAGCTCGCCGAGTCGCCAGCGGCTGCGGCCGCCCAGGACTGGCCATCCCTGCTCCTTGAGTGCCTTCGCAGCAGCGAGGAATCGCTGCGTCGCACCGAAGGTCGACAGTGGCGCAGCACGGTCCCATTCCCGATCCAGGCCGACGAGCAGGTCGTGCACGCGTTCACCTGGCACGTTTCGGTGGATGAGTGCTTTGGGCAGCCGCTCGGCGACGATGCTGGGCTGGTCCAGCTCGGCCAGCCGCAGTGAGATCGTGAAACGTTGAGGCTGCCCGTCGCCGGTGACGTCGATCCAACTGGCGATCCGCCCGATTTCGTCACAGGTGCCCTCGAACAGCAGTCCCTTCGGAGCGAGCCGGGCAGCCATCGACGCCCATGCGGCCGGAACTTCCGATTCGTCATACTGGCGCAGCACGTTCATCGCTCGGATCGCTGCCGGGCGCCTGCCGTCGATCATGGGCACTTCGAACCCGCCACGCGCGAAGGAGACGCGAAGATCGGGGGAGAAGGGCGTGCGCCCCGCGCGCACATCCTCTAGCTGTCTGCGCGCGGTGGCGACGCGTTCAGGATCGAGTTCGAAGCCGATGACCTCCGCATCCGCACGCACCCGGCCGAGCCTGGTTGCCAACTCGAACGCGGTCACACCGCTGGCGCCGAACCCCAGATCGATTACCAATGGATCTGCGGCAGTGCGAAATGCGTCGCTGGCGGCGATCCAGCGATCGTTACGGCGCAGTCTGTTCGTGCCCGTGGTGCCCCTGGTGGGATGCCCGAGTGGAGATGACGCCATGCATCCATCCTGCCATCGGCGGCGAGGGCTCTCGATAGACTGGAGCCATGACGCGCACCCTCATCCTGCTCCGCCACGGCCAGAGCGAGTGGAACGAACTGAACCTGTTCACCGGCTGGGTGGATGTCCGACTCACCGAACAGGGCAAGAACGAAGCTCGCCGCGGCGGCGAGCTGCTCGCCGAGTCCGGCCTGCTGCCCGACGTTCTGCACACCTCGCTGCTCAGCCGCGCGATCCAGACCGCGGATATCGCGCTGGATGCCGCCGACCGCCTGTGGATCCCAGTGACCCGCTCCTGGCGGCTCAACGAGCGTCATTACGGCGCTCTGCAGGGCAAAGACAAGGCGCAGACGCTTGAGGAGTTCGGTCCAGAGCAGTTCCAGCTGTGGCGTCGCTCGTTCGACGTGCCACCGCCCCTGCTCGATGACGCCAGCGAGTTCAGCCAGGTTAACGACCCCCGCTACGTCGGCATCGACGGCGAGGTGCCCCGCACCGAGTCGCTTTCAATCGTCATCGACCGCATGCTGCCCTACTGGGAGAGCGCGATCATTCCTGACCTCGAAGCAGGCAAGACAGTCCTGGTCGCCGCGCACGGCAACTCGCTGCGCGGCCTCGTCAAGCACCTGGACGGCATCAGTGACGACGCGATCGCCGAGCTGAACATCCCCACCGGCATCCCGCTGATTTATGAGCTGGACGAGAACAACGTTCCCACCGGTCCTGGCCGCTACCTCGACCCCGAGGCTGCTGCCGCTGGAGCCGCCGCCGTCGCATCCCAGGGCAAGAAGTAACGCCGAACCCGGGTAAAAGCCGAGGGCCCGTGATGCAGATGTCTGCATCACGGGCCCTCGGCTTTAGGTAGGTAGGGCGTCAGGCCAGGCCCTTGCCGTCGCTGCCCGCAGCATCGGCCGCAGCTTGAGCGATATCGTCCTCGCGGACGTCCCAGTCGCCAGTGGCGAGGTAGACGACCTTCTTGGCTACAGCAACCGCGTGGTCCGCGAAGCGCTCGTGGTAACGGCTGGCGAGTGTGGCATCGACGGTCGCATTCGCCTCACCCTTCCAGGTGTCGCTGAGCACCTTCTCGAACACGCGGGCGTGCAGCTCGTCGACCTCGTCATCCGCGTTGCGGATGGTGTCGGCCAAGCGCAGGTCCTGCGTTCGCAGCAGCTCTGAGAGCGTACGGGCGATCTCGACATCCTGCTCGCCCATCTTCGTGAAAGTGCTCTTGAGCCCCTTCGGAATGGCGCGCTCAGGGAAGCGCATGCGAGCAAGCTGAGCGATGTGCTCTGACATGTCGCCCATGCGCTCCAGGGAAGCGCTCACACGCAGCGCGAAGACGACGATGCGAAGATCGCGCGCGACCGGCTGCTGGCGCGCGAGGATCTCAATGGCCTGCTCGTCGAGCTTGAGGGCCAGGTCGTCAATCTTCGAGTCGTCGGCGATCACCTCTTCAGCAAGGGAGACGTCGCTGGTGGCGAAGGCGCGGGTGGCTTTGTCGATGGAGACCGTGACAAGGTCAGCGATCTCCACGAGGCGAGACTGCAGGTCCTCGAGGGACTGGTGGAAGACTTCGCGCATGTGCGGCGCAACCTTTCGTTCGGATCTCGGGCGGTTCCGGCCGGCCGATGGGGGGAGCAGCGGTGTTCGCACGCCCACAGCGATTGTGTTCGTTGAAGGTTAACGAACGGTGCCCAGTATGTGAATACTAGTTCGACGCTTCCCGCCCTGATGCGGAAACTCGCCGAAGTTCGGGTGAACGCACTCTACGCTTGAGACATGTCCCCGCCGCAGATCACGTTCCTTGCACTTGCTGTGGGCTTAGTGATCGGCGGGGGGTTATCGGCTCTCATCGTGTGGGCGTATCGGGCGCGCGCGAAGGTCGTAGAGGAATCTTCCGCCACCGTTCCGCAGGGCACGGCGGACGTGCTCGACAGCATGGATGACGCGGCCTGTGTCATTGACACGTCGGGGCTCGTACTCGCGACCTCCCATGCCGCTGCGCGGTTCGGGATCGACGTCGGTGAGACGCTTGACAACCAAGAGTTGCGCCAGCTCGTGCGCACGGTGCGCTCGATCGGAGCATCCACCACCGAGACGATGAGAATCACGCGCCCCGGCATGAGCCTGGACCCACGACTGGTGTCGGCGCGAGCCAGCACGCTGGGGCCGCGGCTGACGTTGTTGATCATCCGCGATGTCACCGAGCAGGAACGATTGGATCAGGTGCGCCGCGACTTCGTCGCCAACACCAGCCATGAACTGAAGACGCCGGTCGGCGCGGTGAGCCTGCTCGCCGAGGCGATCGAATCGGCGGCAGATGACCCGGCACAGGTGCGCATCTTTGCCGCTCGCATCTCGGCAGAGGCATCGCGTCTCGGCCAGCTCACCGGTCGTATCATGAGCCTGTCTCGTCTGCAGGCGGCTGATGGGATCACTGATTTTGACCCGGTTGCCATCGACGAGGTCGTCACTGCATCCGTCGAGGCGCATGCCGTGCAGGCCGATTCCGCCGGCGTCGAGCTTCTTCGCGGTGGTGATCGAGGTGCTTTCGTGCGTGGTGACGCGCAGATTCTCATCGAGGCGGTCAGCAACCTCATCGCGAACGCGATCGTCTACTCATCGAACGGCTCTCGGGTGGGCATCGGCATCAAGATTGAGGGCGAAACCGTTGAGATTGCGGTGTCGGATCAGGGCATCGGGATCACCGAATCTGACCGCGAACGCATCTTCGAGCGCTTCTATCGCGCAGATGAAGCGCGTTCGAGGCGAACCGGTGGCACCGGCCTCGGCCTCTCGATCGTAAAGCACGCCACCCAGCGGCACGGAGGCGAGGTGCGCTTGTGGTCTCGCCCCGGCCGCGGATCAACTTTCACCATTGTCCTGCCACGAATCGAAGCGCCGGTAACGGAAGACGCCGACCGGAAGATCAAGAAGAAGCGCGCGCGGAAAGCGGCCAAGGCTGTCGCATCCAATCGCGTCCGAAACGGAGACACCGCATGACTCGCATCCTGATCGTCGAGGACGAACCCGACCTCGCGGACCCGCTTGCTTACCTGATGCGCCGCGAAGGCTACGAGGTGGAGATCGCAGAGGACGGCCCTGGCGCCCTCACCGCGTTCGGAGAACGCGGCGCAGACATCGTGCTGCTCGACCTCATGCTTCCCGGTATGCCGGGCACTGAGGTGTGCAGGCAGATCCGCTCCACATCCACTGTGCCGATCATCATGGTCACGGCAAAGGATTCCGAAGTGGACATCGTCGTCGGACTGGAGTTGGGCGCAGACGACTACATCACCAAGCCGTACTCGTCTCGCGAACTGCTTGCTCGCATGCGCGCGGTACTGCGTCGGGTCGTGCAGGCCGACAGCGACCTCGACGAGCGTGTGCTCGACGGTGGCAGGGTTGCACTCGACATCGATCGGCACACGGTCACTGTCGCAGGTGCGGGGATCAACATGCCGTTGAAGGAATTCGAGCTGCTCGAGCTGCTGATGCGTAATTCCGGCAGGGTGCTCACACGTGGTCAACTGATCGACCGAGTGTGGGGCAGCGACTACTTCGGAGACACCAAGACGCTTGACGTGCATATCAAACGCATCCGATCACGAATCGAGGAGAACCCCAGTGAACCGGTCATGCTGGTGACCGTTCGCGGACTGGGCTATCGCTTCGAGGGCTGAGTGAACAACGAGAGGCCGGCACCCGTATGGGTGCCGGCCTCTCGTCAGTTGGTGCTGATGAGGATCAGTGTCAGTCCTGTGGAACCAGGTCTGCGTAGTACGAGAGAGCTCCGTCGAGGACGGGCACTTCGGCGCTGGCTCCGGTGGCGTCGCCAGACTGGAAGTACAGCTCGATGGTGGCCCCAGGCATCGTGTTGAGATCTTCGATGCGCAGCGGCTCAGCGTTCGCGCCAAGGCTCAAGGTGTCGCCCGCGCCGACGCGGACAGTGAGAGTTTCGCCGCCCGCGATTTCCACGGTGAGCTTCTCGGCCTTGTCGGTGTCGTTGACGATGGCTGCGACGAGGTTGCCGGTGGAGCCGTCTTCCGTTGCGATAATCATCGCGTTGCGGATCGCGAGAGGCCCGTCCGAGTCGGGGATGTTCACCCCATCAGACGCTGAGTACTGGATGTCGGTCGACTGCGGGGTGATGAAGGTGCATCCCGTCGCGCCGAGCAGAACAAGGGCGCTGACGGCGGCAGACGCTACAAGGCGCGATTTCACGAGTCCTCCTGAAAGGCTTTGGGGTATCCGTACCTATTCTATGGGTATCGGTGATGCTGCTCAGGATCGCTGCGGCGGCGAACCTTAGCGCATCTTGCCTGTGGTATTCTGGAGGTTGCCGAAAGGACACGATTTTATGCTTTTTGAGGTTGGCGAAACCGTCGTCTATCCGCACCATGGAGCCGCGACGATCATCGAGGTCAAAGATCGCGTCATCAAGGGCGAGACGAAGAAATATCTGAAGCTCAATGTCACCCAGGGTGATCTCATCATTGAGGTCCCCGCTGAGAACGTCGATCTAGTCGGCGTTCGTGATGTCATCGGCCAGGAGGGGCTCGACAACGTGTTCGAGGTGCTGCGTGCGCCGTTCACGGAAGAGCCCACGAACTGGTCTCGTCGTTACAAGGCGAACCTTGAGAAGCTCGCCTCCGGCGACGTGATCAAGGTAAGCGAGGTCGTTCGCGACTTGTGGCGTCGCGATCAGGACCGCGGCCTGTCCGCTGGTGAGAAGCGCATGCTCGCAAAGGCTCGTCAGATCCTCATCTCCGAGCTCGCGCTCGCTGAGAAGTGCGACGAGGACAAGGCCGGCGTCATCCTTGACGAGGTCTTGGCTTCCTGAGCCACGAGGACCTAGTCCACGAAAAACGTCGTGCCGCATGAAGAACATGCGTGCACGACGTTTTTCATGTTGCGGGTCGATTCTCGGGCCGTGTGCGGGGCGACGGTAACCTGAGCATGTGACCGTCGTGCCAGAACTCCTGCCTGTGCCCAGTGTGGCGATCATCGTCGTCGCGGCTGGTTCCGGCTCCCGATTGGGGGCGGGAGCACCAAAGGCGTTCGTCGGAATCGACGCGCGTTCCGTGCTTCGACATGCCCTCGACGGCGTGTTTGCGGCCGGTCCAGCCCAAGTCATCGTCGTCGCGCCTGCTGGGCACGAAGGTGATGCAGAGACGGCTCTGCTCGAGGCTGCCGGTAATCGACGAGAGCTCGGCCGTGTCGTTGTCGGCGGCGAGACCAGACAGCAGTCGGTGGCTGCGGGCCTCGGCGCGCTGTGGGGTGACATCACGACAGTGCTCGTGCATGACGCCGCGCGCGCACTGACTCCCTCGTCGCAGATCGATGCCATCGTTGCTGCCGTCACGAACGACGCGGGAGCCATCCCGGCACTGGCGGTCATCGACACCATAAAGAGGGTGGACGCCGGCGACATCGTCGCTGCAGTCGACCGCTCCGAGCTCGCCGCCGCACAGACACCGCAAGGATTTCCGCGCGAACTGTTGGAGGTGTCCTATGCGGCCGCGCTTGCGTCGGGGGCGGAGTACACCGACGATGCCGCACTGTTCGCGGCGGCCGGTTATCAGGTGCGACACATTAAGGGGTCGCCGATGGCATTCAAGATCACGACGCCCGCAGATCTAGAGCGTGCGCGGCAGATTCTCGCCGGACCAGTGGCATCCGCGCCGCTCATTCCTCGCGTGGGATTAGGCACAGACGTGCACGCTTTCGGCGGGGAGGGAAACCTCTGGCTCGCCGGGCTCGAATGGCCGGGGGAGCCGGCGCTGTCCGGACATTCGGATGGCGACGTGGTCGCGCACGCGATTGTCGACGCCCTCTTAGGGGCGGCCGGACTCGGAGACATCGGCCAACACTTCGGAACCGCGCATCCCGAGTATGCCGGAGCACATGGTGAGGTGTTCCTCGCTCGCACGCGTGAGATTCTCGCTGAGGCCGGCTTCGCGATCGGCAACGTCTCTGTGCAGTTCCAAGGCAATCGTCCACGCTTCAGTGCGCGACGGGCAGAGGCCGAAGCGGTGCTGTCAGCGGCGCTTGGTGGCATCCCGGTCTCCGCATCGGCGACGACGACAGACGGGCTCGGCTTCGCTGGACGCAGTGAAGGCATCGCTGCGACCGCCGTCGCCCTCGTCTTGCCCGTAGCGAGCCCGCCGCGCTCGGCATCCTCACAACGCTGAGTTCAGCAAGGTCACGCTCAGGGGATGCGGGAGCGGGCCGAGTAAGCTATAGCAGTGACTCTCCGCCTCCATGACACTCGCGCACAGCAGCTGCGTGACTTCGTGCCTCTCGACCCCGAGAACGTCACGATGTATGTGTGTGGTCCGACGGTGCAGTCAGGACCGCACATCGGGCATGTCCGCGCGGCGCTGAGCTTCGACATTCTTCGTCGCTGGCTCGCGCATCGCTACGGGCGCGTGACCTTCGTACGCAACGTCACCGACATCGATGACAAGGTGCTCGCGAACGCGTCCGACTCGGAGCCCTGGTGGGCGCTCGCCTACCGGATCGAGCAGGAGTTCACCGCGGCATATGCCGGCATCGGCATCCTGTCGCCCACGTATGAGCCTCGAGCGACAGCATCCATTCCGCAGATGCAGGAACTCATCTCGACGCTCATCGAGCGGGGGCATGCGTACCCTGCACCCGACGGATCGGGTGACGTCTACTTCGACGTCCATTCTTGGGCAGAATATGGTGCGCTCACGCACCAGTCTGTCGATGCGATGGAGGCGGCAGAGGATGCCGACCCTCGCGGCAAGCGGAATCCCCAGGACTTCGCCCTCTGGAAGGGTGCCAAGTCAGGCGAGCCGGCTGACGCCACCTGGGAATCGCCGTGGGGCGCTGGCCGCCCCGGCTGGCACATCGAGTGCTCGGCCATGGCAAAGCGGTATCTCGGTGCGGAATTCGACATCCACGGGGGCGGCCTCGATCTGCGCTTCCCGCATCACGAGAACGAACTCGCGCAGTCGGCTGCGGCCGGCGACGCTTTCGCCCGGTACTGGATGCACAACGGCCTCGTCACCGTCGACGGCCAGAAGATGTCGAAGTCGCTCGGAAACTTCACTCTCGCCGCAGGTGTGCTCGCCGATCACGATCCGCTCGTGATCCGCTACGCGCTCGCCGCTGCGCACTACCGCTCAAGCCTTGACCTGTCGGCGTCGTCCTATGCAGAGGCTGAAGCCGCTCTCGGACGCATTGACACATTCTGGCAGCGGGTGCTGCGCGCAGCGGATGCTGATCCTGCTGTTCTCGTGCCCTCAGAGCTTCCGGATGCGTTCGTTGCCGCGATGGACGATGATCTCGGTGTGCCGCAGGCTCTGGCCGCCGTGCACGAGGCGGTTCGAGCGGGAAACTCGGCATTGGATGCTGGCGACACAGATACCGCGATTCAGGCGGCTCGTGCGCTCGCCGCGATGCTCGACGTGCTCGGGCTGGACGGCGCGGTCACGGCCGTCGCAGGAGGAGCCGAGGCATCCGCTCTCGACGCTCTCGTGCAGACGATGATCACGCAACGCGCTCAGGCGCGGGCCGACAAGGACTGGGCAACGGCTGACCGCATCCGCGACGCGATCGCGGCGGCAGGCATTGCTTTGGAAGACACAGCAGACGGAACTCATTGGAGTATTGATGGCTAAGCCACCGCGCCCCGGCGCACACAACGGTAAGAAGAAGGGCCCGCTCAAGGGCACAGGCGGACTCGGACGCAAGTCTCTCGAAGGTCGTGGCCCCACGCCCAAGGCAGAGGACCGCGCCTGGCACGTTGCAGGCAAGCGCAAGGCCGCGAACGAGCGTTACGCCGCGGCAGGCGGCAAGGGCCGTCCACCCGGCGCACGCTCGAGCAGCGGCGGCGGGAGCAACCCGAACCGCGCGCCGAAGTCGAAGGCCGGAGACGACACCGAGAACGTCACCGGTCGTAACTCGGTGCTTGAGGCACTTCGGGCGAAGATCCCCGCGACCGCGTTCTACATCGCGCAGCGCGTCGAGATGGACGACCGTGTCAAGGAGATGCTCTCGATCGCGACGGGTCGCGGCATCCCCGTGATGGAAGTCACTCGTCAGGAACTTGACCGCATGGCCGGCTTCGACGGCGTTCACCAGGGCGTCGCGCTCAAGGTGCCGCCGTACGAGTACGCGCACCCGCAGGACCTGCTGGAGCAGGTCATCGGCCGCGGCGAGCTGCCCCTGTTCGTGGCGCTCGACGGCATCACCGACCCGCGCAACCTCGGTGCGATCATCCGCTCGACTGCTGCCTTCGGCGGCCACGGCATCATCCTGCCGCAGCGTCGCTCTGCGGGTGTGAACTCGGCGGCCTGGAAGACCAGTGCGGGTGCCGCAGCACGCATCCCGGTGGCGATGGCGACGAACCTCACCACGCAGCTGAAGGAATTCAAGAAGCAGGGCGTATTCGTGATCGGCCTTGATGGCGGCGGCGATGTTTCACTGCCCGAGCTTCAGCTGGCAGACCGTCCCGTGGTCATCGTCGTGGGCTCTGAGGGCAAGGGGCTCTCGCGCCTTGTCACCGAGAACTGCGACCAGATCATCTCGATTCCGATCTCGGCGGCGACAGAGTCGCTGAACGCCGGCATCGCCGCATCCGTCGCGCTGTACCAGGTGTCGACGGTGCGGGCACAGCTCTGACCACGGCACAATCCGGTCACTGCGGACGCTGGCGCTGAGAGACCACACTGCTGTTCAGAAGGAGAACCATGTCCCGTATCGCTGTCATCGGAGGGACCGGCTATGCCGGTTCGAACATCGTCGCTGAGGCGGTGTCGCGCGGTCATTCGGTGATTTCCGTTTCCCGCTCGATAGCTGCTGAGCGGGTAGCGGGTGCGATGTACATCGAGGGTACGATCCTCGATGTGCCGACCCTGCTTGCGCAGATCGACGAGGTCGATGTCGTGATCCAGGCGCTGTCACCGCGTGGGGACATGGTGGGCAAGGTGCGTCCGGCGACCGCCGAGCTGTTCGCCGCTCTGCCGAAGACGGTACGACTGGGCGTTGTCGGGGGAGCGGGTGGCAGTCTTGTCGCTCCCGGTGGCGCCCGTCTTATCGACTCGGGATTCCCCGAGGAGTACAAGGCCGAGGCGCTCGAGGCCATCGGCGTGTTGGAAGACCTGCAGAAGACCTCCAGCGACAAGGACTGGTTCTTCGTGCACCCCGCCGGCGGGTTCGGCGTCTGGGCACCGGGGGAACGCACCGGGAAGTACCGCGATGGCGGTCTATTGCTGGTCACCGACGAAAAGGGCGACTCGTTCATCTCCGGTCGCGACCTCGGCGTCGCGTTCGTCGACGAGATCGAGAACCCGAAGCACAGCCGCGAGAACTTCGCCGTCGGGTACTGATCAGACCAGGTCACGCCAGTCGACGGCCTCGTCCTCGGCAGAGATCGGCATGGCGCCGGTCATCACCGGCAGAGACATCGTCTCGGTGGGCGGTCCCATGATCGTCGCTTCATCGCGGCGATGGCGCAGCACTTCGTTGATGTACGACGTCAAGACTTCGGCGAGCGGAACCGAGCGCCCTCCGGCCTGGGAGAGATACCAGCGGTGCTCCAGCACCTGGTGGAAGACTTCCGCTGGCTCCAGCTTTGCCCGCAGGTCGTACGGGATCGCCCGCACGACGGGTTCGAAGACTCGGGTGAGCCATTCGTGGGCGTACATCTCTTCGTCCGCCCAGTCCTTCTTCGAGCGTGCCCGGAACTCGTCGAGATCGTTCAGCAGGCGGCGGGCCTGATTCTCCTCGACGTCGAGACCGGTGAGGCGGATGAGGCGCCGCTGATGGTGCCCGGCATCCACCACCTTCGGCTGAATTTCGACGACCGTGCCGTCAGCGGTGGTTGACATCGACATCTCGTCGATGTCGAAACCGAGCGCGTTGAGGCGTTCGACGCGTTCAGTGATGCGCCATGTCTCGTTCGCCGAGAATGATTCTTCGGCCGTGAGCGCGGCCCATAGCGAGTGATACGACGACACGATTCCGTCGGCGATCGCAACAGCATCCACGCCGTGCTCGAGTCGTCCACCGGCGGCGAGGTCCATGATCTCGCCGGCGATGTTCGTGCGTGCGAGGTCGAGGTCGTAGAGGCGCTGCCCCTCGGTGAGGCCCTCTTCGTGTAGCTCACCGGTCTCGGCATCCACCAGGTAGGCGGCGAACGCGCCGGCATCGCGACGAAAGAGCGTGTTCGACAGCGAGACGTCGCCCCAATAGAAGCCGACGTTGTGTAGGCGAACGAGCAAGAGCGCGAGCGCATCGACGAGCCTGGTGGCGGTGTCGGGGCGCAGCACACGGGTGAATAGTGCGCGGTAGGGCATGGAGAAGCGCAGGTGCGCGGTGACGAGGACTGCGGGCAGTGGCGTGCCCGCGGCATCCGTTCTTCCTGCGATCACCGCGACGCGATCAACGCACGGTACGTCTAAGCGGGTCAGGTTTCCGAGCATGTCGTACTCGCGCTGGGCCATCTCCGCGGTCGTCTCCTTGACAGCGACGACGCGGCCTGCGAGATCAGCGAAGCGCACCAGATGTCGGGAGAGGCCCTTAGGGAGCGAGACGATGCGCTCGGATGGCCACTTCGCGAGCGGAGTCGACCACGGCAGTGTCAACAGCTCGGGATTGACCTTGCTGGCAGTGATCCGAAGTGCGTCCTGCATAACTCTCCCCGGGGAAACGACGCGGCGCGGGCGACCCGAAGGTCAGCCCGCGCCGCGTGTGATGGAACCTACGAAGCCGAGACGACCGGCTTGTCGTTCAGGCGCAGGCCAGACTCGATGTCAAACGCGTGGACGTGTCCAGCGCTCGCAGCGAGCGTGACCGTGTCGCCAGCGATCGGGTGGCTGCGGCCATCGACGCGTGCGACGAGGTCGGCGCGCTTGCCGTTGATTTCGGTGTGGCCGTAGAGGTAGCCGTCAGCGCCGAGCTCCTCGACGAGGTCGACCGTGACCGAGAGGCCCTTGCCGTCGGCGGGACCGACGACGATGTCCTCGGGGCGCACGCCGACCGTGACCTGGCTGCCGTTGGCGCGGCCGACGGTGTCGCGGTCGAGCGGGACGACCTCGGTACCGAACCGAACGCCACCCTCGGCGAGGTCCGCCGAGAAGAGGTTCATGGCAGGCGAGCCGATGAATCCGGCGACGAACACGTTCTCCGGCTTCTCGTACAGGTCGCGGGGCGTGCCGACCTGCTGCAGGAGGCCATCCTTGAGGACGGCGATGCGGTCACCCATGGTGAGAGCCTCGGTCTGGTCGTGCGTGACGTAGACCGTGGTGACACCCAGGCGACGCTGCAGCGACGCGATCTGCGTACGCGTCTGCACACGGAGCTTCGCGTCAAGGTTCGACAGCGGCTCGTCCATGAGGAACACCTGCGGCTGACGGACGATGGCGCGACCCATGGCAACACGCTGACGCTGACCACCGGAGAGGGCCTTCGGCTTGCGGGTCAGGTACTCCTCGAGGTCGAGGAGCTTTGCGGCCTCAAGCACGCGGGCGGCACGATCTTCCTTGCCGATTCCAGCGATCTTGAGCGCGAAGCCCATGTTCTCGGCGACGGTCATGTGCGGGTACAGCGCGTAGTTCTGGAAGACCATCGCGATGTCACGGTCCTTCGGGGGCACGTCGGTGACGTCGCGGTCGCCGATGAGGATGCGTCCGTCGTTGACCTCTTCAAGGCCAGCGAGCATGCGCAGCGACGTGGACTTGCCACAGCCAGAGGGGCCGACCAGGACGAGGAACTCGCCGTCTGCAACCTCAAGGTTCAGCTTGTCAACTGCCGGGCGGGTGCCGCCGGGGTAGAGACGCGTCGCGTCATCGAAAGTGACAGATGCCATTGTTTTCTCCTTCACCGGCAGGTACGTGCCGGACGATCCGTTGTGATGGATGCGGTGGATTTGACTCCACCGTGGCCCGCCATCGGGCCGTGTTCAGTATGGCACGGATGGGCGCACCTGGTTGTTTCCCAGCCTGACTGGTTAACATCGAAGGCGGTGCTGCTCAGCGAAGCGGACTCCGGGGAGCCCGTCCCCACAAGACTTTCAAGAGGAACGATGTCGAGCGACAAAACGCCGAACGTCCCCACCCCTCGCAATTCCCGTGAGGTGGTTCGGGAGAAGGCCCAGCAGGTGCACGCCCAGCAGTCGAGGGTTCGCGTCATGCGAAGGATCATCATTGGGGTGGTCGCCATTGTTGCGGTCGGTGCTATTGGCACCGCTGTGACCATGGCCGTCACTTCGACGATCTCACAGCCGACCATGAGCCCGAGCGGCATGTCGAGCGATGGCATCATCGTGTCTGACGTCCCAGAGGCGAGCAGCGAGAGCGTGCCTGAAACGCCAGCGCCTGAAGCGCTCGAAGAAGCCGCAGAGCCGGCTCCCTCCGTGTCGGCGGCCGCTGTTGACGTGCATATCTATGTCGACTACCTCTCACCTGGGGCCGGAGAGTTCGAGCGTGCCAACGCCCGCCAGCTCGCCGGTTGGATCGACGAGGATGCCGTCACTGTGACCTACCACCCGGTCTCGATGCTCACGGCGAGCTCGAACGGTACGAAGTACTCGCTGCGTTCCGCGGCTGCTGCTGCGTGCGTAGCCACGCACTCACCTGAGCAGTTCTACGCGTTCAACCATGAACTGCTCATCAATCAGCCGGAGGTAGACAGCAACGGCTCGACAGATGTTGAGCTTGCCGACCTCGCAGTTGCCGTCGGTGTCGATGACCCCAAGGTCGTTCGCAGCTGTATCGAGGGTGCCGACTTCGTCTCGTGGGCGAAGGATGCAACGTCGCGCGCGCTGGCAGGGCCGCTGGCCGGATCCGACGATCTTGTACTCACGAGCGCACCCATGGTCGTTGTCAACGGCGAGGCGTATGTCGGTTCGCTAAAGGATCCTGCGGAGTTCTCACAGTTCGTGCTCACCGTTGCCAGCGACACCGATGCAACGCCGTCTCCGGCGCCGGCCGAGACACCTGCTGCTACGGAAGCGCCCGCCGAGCCTGAGGCACCTGCCGAGACACCGGCCGGATAGTCCCGGGGCTGTCCACCGATTGGTCTGTGCCTCGACGCTGTCCGTTCAGAGTTGACAGCGCGGTGCCTTAGAATTTGTGTTGCGACATCTTTACGGAAGCCGCATGCCGACTTAGCTCAGCTGGTAGAGCACCTGTCTTGTAAACAGGATGTCGCGGGTTCGAACCCCGCAGTCGGCTCCATTTCTCACCGAGAATCGCCCAGTCGGCGGTTTCAGTTACTGCGCGCTGTTTGGCTTCCGCCCTCGGCGCGGGCGATCGTGCCACGCCTCGATCGCCTCTGGTGTCAGATCGTCGCGATCCCACAGGTAGCCGGATACATTCCCGATCGGGTCGATGAACGCATCGCTCGCGGAGGAGGCTTCACCGGAATCGCGTCGGCGCATCGTCTGGCGCAATGACACCGGTGTGACGCCCAGCAGCGCAGCCACCTCGTCGATCGTCGCGTAGCGCTCGGCGAAGCGCGGCTCGGTCGTGCCATCGCGGAGCGCGCGCGGGCGGGACTTTTCGTCGGACATGGTTTCCTCCCTGGCGTGACGCCCCACGATATCCGACCTGGACGCGGCCGCAGCTAGCATGGCGACATGGACGACTCCGTCACCCGTCTCGACGTGCCAGGCACGCACAACTTTCGCGAGGTCGCCCCCGGTGTGCTGCGACCCGGTCGCCTGTACCGATCGGATGCCCTGCACCGGCTCACCCGCGCGGGGCGCGAGCGACTCAAGGAACTCGGCATCAGCCAGGTCATTGATCTGCGTTCGGCAATCGATCGACGCATCGGCGGACGCGACAGGCTGCGTGGCACCGGTGCGTCCTATCTCGCTGTTCCGATCGATGGCGCACCGCGCAAAGTCGATCCGACCACGCTCACACTTCGTGACGTCTATGAGGTGGTGCTCACTCGACATCAACAGGATCTCGGACGGGTCATCCGTGCTGTCGCATCCGCCGAAGGCCCGGTCGTCGTGCACTGCACCGCGGGCAAAGACCGCACCGGCCTGGTGTCGGCGCTCATCCTCATCGCGCTCGACATCGACCGCGATGTCATCGTGGCCGACTATGCAGCCACCGCGGCAAACTTGTCAGGCGTGTGGACAGAGCGGATGCTACGCAAAGTGCGACGGTTCCGCGTGCCGATCACGGACAACCTCGTCAAGGTGCTTGCGGGATCACCGCCCGAATTACTCAACGAGACGTTCGACTGGCTCGACAGCGAGCACGGTGGAGCGTTGGCCTATCTGGAGCAAGCGGGCGTCGATGCGGCCGTGCGGGATCAGCTCCGCCAGAAACTGCTGCCGCCGCGCTGATCGTCAGAAAAGTCGATCCGCCTCACCCTTGTCGTTTCCCCGCGGCGTCACTGTGACGCGTTCACCGACGGATGTTCATGCAGGGATCACGACTCGGGTGTGGGTTCGGGTCCATGCCTGGGTCGCGACTTGGACGGCGTCCCACGGGGAGCCGAGCGGGGGTGTGTAGGAGAGGTCAAGGTCGGAGACCTGCGCGATGGTGAGGCCAGCGTGCAGAGCGGTGGCGTATGTGTCGACGCGTTTCGCGGTCTCCGTGCCGAGCCGGCCGACCAGCTGGGCGCCCAGCAGGTGCCCGCTCGCGGTGTCGCCGGTGATCCGGATGGTGATGGGCTGCGCGCCCGGGTAGTAGCGTTTGTGGTCGTCCGCGACGGACTGGACCGTCAGCGGGGAGAGGCCAGCGACTGCGGCGTCCTGGTCGCGGAGGCCAGTGCGGGCGGCCACAAGGTTGAAGACTTTCACGACCTGGGTGCCGACGGAGCCCGCAAACCGGGCGGTCCCGCCGAGCGCGTTTTCCCCGGCGATCCGGCCCTGCTTGTGCGAGGTGGTCCCCAGTGGCAGGTAGGTGGCACCCAGGAGCCGGTGGTGGGTGATGACGCCGTCGCCGGCGGCGAACACGTGCGGCAGGCCGGTGCGCATCTGCTGGTCGACGACGACTGCGCGCCCGGCGCCCAGGGTCGCGCCCGCCTGCTCGAGGAGTGTCGTGTTGGGGCGGACGCCAACGACGGCGAGGACGAGGTCCGCGGTGTGCATGACGGACTGCCCGTCACGGGTGCCGGTGACGACGAGGCCGGCCGGGGTTTTCTCGATCGCGGCGACGAGGGTGTCGGTGTGGACGGTGATGCCGTGCTCCTCGAGCTCCGTGCGGACGAGGCCGCCGAGTTCGGGGTCGAGGGTGGAGAGGACCTCAGGTCCGCGCTGCAACTGCGTGACATGCATGCCGCGGGCTACGAATGCTTCGGCCATCTCGAGGCCGACGTAGCCGGCACCGATGATGATCGCCGAGGTCGGGTTCCGTTCGGTCAGGTGCCGGTCGAGTGCGAACGTGTCGCCCATCGAGTGGATGACATGGACGCCGTCTTCGGGTCCCAGCCGGCCCAGGCCTGAGATCCCGGCGTGAGACGGGAGCGCTCCGGTCCCGACGACGAGCTCGTCATAGGCGATCGTCGACTCAGCTCCGGACTGGTCGCGGACGGTGAGCCTCTGCCCGGCGATGTCGATGCCCGTGGCAAGCGTGTTCAGCCGTAGCTTCATGCCGGTCGCTTCCAGGTCTGCGTGGGTGCGATGCGCGAGGGACTTCCAGGGAGCGACCTCGCCAGTGAAGTAGTAGGGGATCCCGCAGATCGAGTAGTTCGGGTAGGCGTCAGCGACGACCACCGTCACCTCGACATCCGGGTCGATCTCCCGCGCACGCAGGGCGGCGGAGATGCCTGCGTCACTGCCGCCGATCACAGCGATATGGGACATGCGGGAATCTCCTTCGTGAGGCGCGCTGCTGCGATCCCGGACCTGACCACAACGGTCAACAGCACACCGGTGCCGAGGAACTCAGCGATGTCGCGGCGCAGCAGGGTTGCGTAGTTCATGGGCTACTCATTTTGATGAGCTGACCATAGCTCGGTCAACATTGAGGCAATGAACGGTGAGCGAATTTTGTCGGCCAGCTTGCCCCTAGGCTTCTCTCCGTCTAGAAGAGTTGGGCGGAATCCTTTGGCGGGATTTCGCCATCTGCGGGGGCGGCTCGGATCCTCTCATTGAACGGCGAAGCCGCAGCGATCGCCGCGTCGATCAGGTCACCTCCGGGACTCGACGTTTCGAGCCACTCCTCCGCGAAGCCCGGGTTGATCAGCAGCGGCATCCGCTCGTGGATGTGCTCCAGGTGTGGCGCGGCGGGTTGCATCACGATGCTGTAGCAGGTGTAGTCCGTCCCGTCGGCGGCGCGACCAGGTCGGGTCACCGCGGCAAGCCCGAGCAGGGTGTTCTCCGGAGCGGTGAAGTGATGCCAGACGCGCGATGGCTTGGCCATCTCGCGCCAGTATGAGACCGGGACAATCGCGCGATCCGGGAGCGAGCCCTTGCTGCCCGAGAGTCGTTCGGATCGAGTGTTGATCGACGCGAAGCTCGCCGGTGCGCCGCTCACTAAGTACCCCCACCAGGCGAGCTCCAGGCTCGAAACACCAGTGACAATAGGGTTCAGGTTCCGCAGATTCTTGCCCGTCGGGCGGAGAATTTCACCGTCGTTGCGCGCCGCCCAAGACCGAAGCCCCTCGAGCACGGCGGAATCGACGACCTCCTGATACTCGCGATCGTCAAACCGAGGGTCCAGCCCGTAGCTTGCGCACATGCGGCAAGAGTAGCCCCGCTCACCGACATTCAGTGTCAGAACGGTGGCTTCTGTTTGGGTAGTGTGTGCGGCCCTCGCTCCCTGACGTTGTGTGAGGATGGCTCGCATGGACTACACGTATCTCGGTCGTACCGGGACCTCTGTTTCGCGAATCGTTCTGGGAACGATGAACTTCGGCGATCGCACCTCGGAAGAGGACGCGTTCGCAATCATGGATCGTGCCCTTGAGCTGGGCGTGAACTTCATCGATACGGCAAACGGATATGGGGGTTCCGCCGGGCGTGGAGCAACGGAGGAGATCATCGGTCGTTGGTTCGCCGCCCGCCCAGGTGTCCGCGACAACATCGTGCTGGCGACGAAGGTGCATTCGCCGATGGCTGATCCCGGCCCCGACGGTGATGCCGTCAACGCCCGTGGCGCATCCGCATGGCAGGTCCGCCGTGAGGCGACCGCGTCGCTGCGGAGGCTGCAGACCGATCGGATCGACCTGTACCAGTTCCACCACATCGACCGCCACATCTCCTGGCAGGAACTGTGGCAAGCCATGGAGGTTCTTGTAGCTCGGGGTGAAGTGGTCTACACGGGAAGCTCGAACTTCGCGGCATGGAACATCGCCCAGGCCAACGAGATCGCGCAGCAGCGACACTTCCTCGGTCTGGTGAGCGAGCAGTCGCTCTACAACCTGACCCAGCGATCGATCGAGCTCGAGGTCATTCCCGCTGCCCAGAATTATGGTCTCGGTATCCTGCCCTGGTCGCCACTGGCCGGTGGCCTGCTCAGCGGAGTGTCATCTGACGCCAAGGCGCGGTCCAACGCTGACCGAGTCAAGAGCGCCCGCGACGATCGTCGCTCGCAGGTCGATGCCTACGAGAGCTTCGCGCAGGAGCGCGGCTGGACTCCGTCTGCGCTGGGTCTCGCATGGCTGCTGCACCAGCCGGGCGTCACCGGGCCGATCATCGGGCCGCGCACGGTCGCTCAACTGGAATCGGCAGTGTCGGCGCTGGATATTCGACTCAGCACAGACGATCTCCAGAAGCTCGACGTGATCTTCCCCGGTCCCGGTGGGCAGGCGCCGGAGGCGTACGCCTGGTAGCCACACGACTGCCGGCGCGAATCGCTAAATCGCGGACATCCGGTGGTCAGGGGAACGACCTCTGCTCGGGTAGTGTGCACGAGTGACTGAGACCCGTACGTTGTCCGCGCCTTTGGCGCTGGGCGGCGCCGTCGCAATCGGAGTGATGACTGCGATCCAAGCGCGGATCAACGGCGTGCTCGGGGTCCGCATCGACGACGGCATCGTCGCTGGTCTCATCTCATTCAGCGTCGGACTTGTCGTCCTCATCGTCGTCACGATCCTGCTGCCCTCAACGCGCGCCGGGGCCGGTCGGCTGTGGCGCGGCATCCGCTCGCGCACCATCCCGCCATGGATGCTCCTCGGCGGCGCCTGCGGTGCGCTCACAGTCTCGACGCAGGGCGTGACGGCGGGTGTGCTCGGCGTCTCGCTCTTCACCGTCGGCGTTGTGGCCGGTCAGACCCTGCACGGCCTCGTGCTCGACCGCATCGGATTCGGACCGGCCGGCGTCGTCGCGGTCACACCGGGGCGCGTGCTCGGTGGTGTCTTCGCGCTCGGTGCGGTCGGCATCTCGCTCGGTGGGGACGTACTCGCCACGACTCCGCTGTGGCTGCTCCTGCTACCTTTTGCCGCCGGCATCGGCATCGCGTGGCAGGCAGCAACGAACGGACGCCTTGCCCGACGGGTGCAGTCTCCGATGACGGCGACGCTGATGAGCTTTATCGCGGGAACACTGGTGCTGTGCGTCGCGGCGGGCGTCAGCGTCGCTGTGCGTGGGATGCCGCAGACGCTGCCCCTCGAACCGTGGCTGTACGTCGGGGGATTCCTCGGATTCGTGTACATCCTGCTGGGAGCAGCGATCGTCGCCCACACCGGTGTGCTGCTGCTCGGACTCGGCTCCGTGCTCGGACAGCTCGTCACCTCTGTCGTGATCGACCTGCTGTGGCCGGCAGCAGCGGGCCCCGCAATGTGGCAGTTGATCGCGATGATCATTGTGGCCGTGGCATCCGTTGTCGTTGCCATGCCCTGGCGGCGCCGAACTCGCTGAGAATCGCCGGGGATTGTCCCGCGCCTCGCAGGGGTAGCGCGGGGTGGGGTGGCGCACATTGCCGCCTGAGTGCGCAGGATGCGACCATGTGTGACCCCTACCCGACCGGGGTGCAGCGGGGTCGCGGGGGAGGTGGCGCACTTTGCCGCCTAGGTGCGCAGGATGCGACCATGTGCGACCCCTGCCGGGGAGGCAGGCGGGCCGGTGGCCGGGCACGATGCCGCGCGCCTTCCGCGACTACCTCTTCTTCGAGGGCATCCGGGTCAGTAGCTCGCGGGCATTTACGCTCTTGCGTCGCCCAGGCCTCTTACGCTCCGGCTTGCCGCCGACGTAAAGCCACCCCAGCAGTTCCTCGTTCTTCTTCAGCCCATGCGCCTTCGCGACGGCCTTCGAGCGCGTGTAGCCGCCGGTGCGCCAGAACACGCCCCAGCCGGCCTCATCCAAGAGCAGACTGAGTGTGTGTGCAACGCCGGAGGCGACAGCCTCCTGCTCCCACCGCGGCACCTTTTCGCTCTTGCGGTAGCTGGCCACCACCGCGATCAGCAGCGAGGCACGCAGTGGCTTTGACGACGGGTTCTTGTCACCCTCCGCCTTCGCGATGGCCTTCCCGAGCGCCAACCGATCGTCGCCACGCAACTCGATGAGCCGCCACGGTCGCATTGAGGAATGGTCTGCAACGCGACCTGCCGCGGCCACCAGCGGCAACAGCTCGTCGCTGGTCGGCGCGTCTTCGGTGACCTTCGACCAGGATTGCCGTGCGAGGGCCGCGTCGAGCGCGCTCACGCCTCGGGTGCCTCGGGCGTGAAGTTCAGCGCCAGCGAGTTCATGCAGTACCGGTCGCCGGTGGGCGTGCCGAAACCATCAGGGAACACATGGCCGAGGTGTGAACCGCAGTTTGCACAACGCACCTCCGTGCGCTTCATGCCGAGCGTGGTGTCCTCGATGAGCTGCACTGCCTCCGGGCGAATCGACTCGTAGAAGCTCGGCCATCCGCATCCGGAATCGAACTTGGT
The DNA here is from genome assembly GCF_059445345.1 of Microbacterium sp. Y355. Lineage (NCBI taxonomy): Bacteria > Bacillati > Actinomycetota > Actinomycetes > Micrococcales > Microbacteriaceae > Microbacterium > Microbacterium sp. Y355. The sequence continues at coordinate 115,231 of NZ_JCAIUD010000002.1, forward strand.
GCCGCTCTTGAACAGCTCCGTTCCGCAGGCGCCACATGTGTAGAGGCCGCCGCGCGTCTCATCGAGCAGTTCGCCTGTCCAGGCACGTTCGGTCGAGGCTTCGCGCAGTACCGCGAACTCTTCGTCGCCGAGTTCTTCGCGCCATTCGGCATCCGTCTTCTTCACGCTGTAGTCCATCAGACCTCCTGTGTCTCTTCTATTGTCCACCGCGCCGAGGCATGGAAGGTCAAACATCGGGTGAGAATGGGTGGATGACGGATGCTGTGCGCGAACGCTACGACCGTTTCGCGCGTGAGGAAGCGCCAGGCCGCTCCGGGATGTACGAGGGATGGGCTGCGGGAGTCGCCGCTGATGCCGACGTGCAGGCGGTGCTCGCCCGCATCCCTGATACACATCGGCAGCCCCCGCTGGTGTTCGCAGTGACGCGGATGCTGGGCGCACCGCTGGCGGGTTTCGAGACGTGGCGGGCGTTTCTTCTCGCTCACGCGGACGAGATCGTCGCGGAATGCTCTGCGCGCCGGGTGCAGACAAACGAGCCACTGCGCCTCGCGCCCCTGCTGCCGGTGCTCTCCGAGATCGACGGGCCGATCGCGCTGCTCGAGATCGGCGCGTCCGGAGGCCTCTGCCTCTACCCAGATCGCTACTCCTATCGCTTCGTTGGCGCCGACGGCAGACTGCGTGCGGCTCTCGATCCGGATGACGGACCCTCTGAAGTCGTGCTCACCAGCGAGGTGCGTGGGGAGATCCCGCCGCTGCGGATGCCTCAGATCGTCTGGCGTGCAGGTATCGACCTTGATCCGCTCGATGCCAGCGACCCGCGAGATCGTGCCTGGCTGCAGGGACTCGTCTGGCCGGGGGAGACAGGTCGGGAGGCGCGGATCACGGCCGCGCTCGACATCGTTGCGGCAGATCCTCCCACGATGGTGCCCGGTGACGCCGGGGAGCAGGTGGTGGCGCTCGCTGCATCCGCTCCACCTGACGCGACGCTCGTGATCACAACGCCCGGCGTTCTCGCTCATATTCCCTGGGCGCCGCGGCAGTCGCTGATCACGCAACTGCAGCACCTGCCAGCGCGCTGGATCACCATCGACGCGCCGAAACTTCATGACGCCTGGCATCCGCCGGTGGATGCCAGCACCTGGCCGGGATTCGTCGTCGCAGTCGACGGGGAAGTGCGTGCGGCCGCCGACCCATTGGGGCGCTGGTGGGAGTGGCGCGCTGGTTCGCCGGGGAATCGCCCTTAGCCTGGACGCATGCTCGGAGACCTCACGGATCGCGACCGCGCGATCCTCGCGCTGGAAGCCGCATGGCCGCGGCACGGCGGCGCGAAGGAAGAGGCGATCCGCACGAAGCTCGGCATGAGTCCTGCGCGCTACTACCAACTGCTCGGACGGCTGATCGACACAGAGCAGGCGCTCGATCATGACCCTCTGCTGGTGCGACGATTGCGTCGGCTGCGCGAGAGTAGAACGGATAAGCGCGTGGCGCGAATGCGTGGATTCGCGGGCTGAGCGACGCCGACTGCGCACTATGTGTGGATTCCAAGGCCCCGCCAGATAACATCGACGAGTGCCTCAGCCCGTCAAAGATCGCTTCGATGATGTTCCCCGTTCCTCTGGACGCGTAGGAGCGCATCGAGCCGAAGCCCCTGGAATGAACGGCTGGGTCGTGCTGCTGTGGTCTTTTGTTGCCGCACTCGTGATCGTCGTCGTCGGCATCTTCGTCGCGTTGATGCTGATGGGACGCATCACTCTGTTCCCCGGAGTCGGCTCGACCGCGGAGCCGGCACCCGAAAACACCGGGGTCGTCGACACGACCTATTCGGTACTGGTGCTCAACGCCACGCCGGAGGAGGGTCTGGACGTGCAGGTACGCGAGACGCTCATCAACAACGGCTGGGCCCCTGAATCAGTGAGCTACGGTGACGCGGGAACACAGGATTTCGCCGACACCACCGTGTACTACCTGGCCGAGGCCGACCAGTTGGCGGCTATCGGGCTTGCTGATCTGATCGGCGGAGCGCAGGTCGCGCAGAGCGATGCCTATGCTGACCCGAATAACCCCGAGCAGAAGCAACTGGTCGTCGCCATTGGCCTTGACCGCATGACCGTCGCGCCTGAGCCTGTGGAGCCTCCCGCAGAATAGACGCCTCTCGTGGCTTGCACTCGATGGGGTCGAGTGCCAGAATGGGCGTTAGCACTCTCGTACTGTGAGTGCTAACCAGAACGTCTACGTCCAGGAGGGACGACAAAACTCATGGCAAAGATCATCGCTTTCGATGAGGAGGCCCGTCGCGGTCTCGAGCGCGGCCTCAACATCCTCGCCGACGCTGTCAAGGTGACCCTCGGCCCGCGCGGCCGCAACGTCGTGCTTGAGAAGAAGTGGGGCGCTCCCACGATCACTAACGACGGTGTGTCGATCGCCAAGGAGATCGAGCTGGACGACCCGTACGAGAAGATCGGTGCGGAGCTCGTCAAGGAGGTCGCCAAGAAGACCGACGACGTCGCAGGTGATGGAACCACCACCGCGACCGTCCTCGCTCAGGCACTCGTCCGTGAAGGCCTGCGCAACGTCGCAGCCGGCGCCGACCCGATCTCGCTCAAGCGCGGCATCGAGAAGGCCGTTGCAGCGATCACCGCTGAGCTGCTTGCCAGCGCTAAGGAGATCGACTCCAAGGAGCAGATTGCCGCCACGGCATCCATCTCCGCCGCCGACACCGAGATCGGCGAGCTCATCGCCGAGGCGATCGACAAGGTCGGCAAGGAAGGCGTCGTCACCGTCGAGGAGTCGCAGACCTTCGGTACCGAGCTTGAGCTCACCGAGGGCATGCGCTTCGACAAGGGCTACCTGAACCCGTACTTCGTGACGGATGCAGACCGCCAGGAGGCCGTGTTCGAGGAGCCTTACATCCTCATCGTGAACTCGAAGATCTCGAACATCAAGGATCTTCTCCCGGTCGTCGACAAGGTGATCCAGGACGGCAAGGAACTCGTCATCATCGCCGAGGACGTCGAGGGCGAAGCTCTTGCGACTCTGGTGCTGAACAAGATCCGCGGCATCTTCAAGTCGGCTGCCGTCAAGGCTCCCGGCTTCGGCGACCGTCGCAAGGCTCAGCTGCAGGACATCGCGATCCTCACGGGTGCTCAGGTCATCAGCGAAGAGGTCGGTCTCAAGCTCGAGAACACGACCCTCGACCTGCTGGGCCGTGCGCGCAAGGTCATCATCACCAAGGACGAGACCACCATCGTCGAGGGTGCTGGCGAGACCGAGCAGATCGAGGGTCGCGTGACCCAGATCCGCCGCGAGATCGAGAACACCGACAGCGACTACGACCGTGAGAAGCTCCAGGAGCGTCTCGCCAAGCTCGCTGGTGGCGTCGCGGTCATCAAGGCAGGAGCTGCAACCGAGGTCGAGCTCAAGGAGCGCAAGCACCGCATCGAGGACGCCGTTCGCAACGCGAAGGCAGCCGTCGAAGAGGGCATCGTCCCCGGTGGTGGCGTCGCGCTCATCCAGGCCGGTACGAAGGCTCTCGATGCTCTCGAGCTCACGGGTGACGAGGCAACGGGTGCGAACATCGTTCGCGTCGCCATCTCCGCTCCGCTCAAGCAGATCGCGCTCAACGCCGGTCTCGAGCCCGGTGTTGTCGCTCACAAGGTCTCCGAGCTTCCCAGCGGTCACGGCCTCAACGCCGCAACCGGTGAGTACGTGGAGATGTTCGCCGCTGGCATCATCGACCCCGCCAAGGTGACGCGCTCGGCGCTGCAGAACGCAGCCTCGATCGCCGGCCTCTTCCTCACCACTGAGGTTGTTGTCGCCGACAAGCCTGAGCGGGCCGCAGCTCCGGCTGGCGACCCCACGGGTGGCATGGACTTCTAAGTCCACACGCTTAGACAGAAACGCCCCGGCCTCGGCCGGGGCGTTTCTGCATTTCGCCGGTGTCGGGCCAACCGGGGTCAGCGGAACAGGCTCGCCGAATACTGATCAGCGTCGGAGTACTGCGTCGCCGCAGACCCCAGCGCAACGCCGATCGAATCCAGCACCTGCTCGACATGCATCTGGGCGGCACTCCACTGATCGCTGCAGCCCTGGAACGCCACGGATGCGGCGCCTGTCCATGAGGACTGCAACTGGGTGAGCTGTGATTTCAGTGCAAGCGACTCGCTGCGCAGCCGTTCCATCGTGGCTCTCGCGGCACCGTTGGCTGCAAAGACTGCCTCGGTGTCGACGGTATATACGGACATGGGAACTCCTCTCGTCGGAGCTCATACGTTACGAGAACGCCGATCTGCGCGTGACGGGAGAAGCCACGTTCCGTGGATGCCGGACAGCCTCACAAATGCGTGCAGAACGAGTCAGCTGTGCGTCTCTCAGAGGTTCTCAAGGTCCAGTCGCTCCAGCGGCTGGGTGTCTTCCAGCAGGTGCGCGGGAGTCGCCTGAGCCGGTGCGAGCGGGAAGGTCACGGTGAATGTGGCGCCTCCGTTCGGCGTCTCGTCGACGCGCACGCTGCCGTGCAGCGCAGACACGATCGAAGAAACGATAGCGAGGCCGAGGCCGGAACCGCCGGTCTCTCGGGCCCTGGACGTGTCAGCGCGCCAGAAGCGCTCGAAGATCTGCTCGCGGATCTGCGGCGGGATGCCTTCACCATGATCGACGATCGAGATGCTGCCGGTGCCGGCTGCTCGATCCGTATCGACGACGAGTTCGATCGGGCTGTCCTCCGCAGAGAATCGACGCGCGTTGCCCAGCAGGTTCGCCACCACCTGGCGCACCTTGTTCTCTTCGCCGAGGATGATCGGCGGAGTGCGCACCGGAGTGTCTTCCGCTTCGGTGAAGTCGATCTCTGGCATCGCCGGCCCGGTGTTGCGAGGCTTGCGGCGCAGCCGGGCGAGCGCACCCGCGCGTGCTCGGGTGGTGGGTGTGCTGCTTGTCTCCGGCAGCGGCGGGTGCGTCCGCACCGAAGCGGTGGGCACAGCATCCACGGTCTTATCGACGACGGTGATCGTTCGCCGCGGGGCAGTGGCACGTAGATCGAGCGCGGCGTCACGGGCGATCGGCCGCAGATCAAGTGGCACGATCTGCAGTTCAGGCTCTTCATCAAGCCGCGCGAGAGCGAGCAGATCCTCGACGAGCACCCCCATCCGGATCGCTTCCTTCTCGATGCGCTCCATCGCCCTGGCGGTGTCCTCTTCGCCGCGAATCGCCCCCATCCGGTAAAGCTCCGCATAACCGCGCACGCTCACCAGCGGAGTGCGCAGCTCGTGGCTGGCATCGCCGATAAAGCGACGCATATGCCGCACTGTCCGGTCACGCTGCGCGATTGACTCATCGATGCGTTCAAGCATCGTGTTGATCGCGAGATTTAGCCTGCCCACCTCGGTGCTGGGCTCAATGTCGGTGAGTCGTTGGCTGAAGTCGCCGGAGGCGATCAGCATTGCAGTGGATTCGACCTGCCCGAGGCGACGGAACGTGAGGGTGACGAGGCCGCGGATGAGGAGCGCCGCGACCAGCGTCGTGACAAGGGCGACCGTCGTATAGACGGCGAAGTACTGGCCGATGATGCGGTCTGCCTCTTCCAGGGGCAAAGCCACATACTGCACATACAGGGTGGCGGCTGGGCCACTGCGACCGGCGACGGACGCAGTGAATGCTTTGCCGTCTGCACTCTCCAGGGCGAGAATCTTGTCTTCCTGGGCGTGCGCCTGCTCCAGAGTGAACGTCTCTGGGAACATTGGCGGTTGCGCATCCGGTGTGCCTCCCGCCTGTGCGAGGAAGGTGCCATCGGCGGCATAGATCGCGAAGAAGTACTCGGCTGAACGTGGAGCAGTTTCCGACTCGATGAACGTCAGGTTGCCGTCGGTCGCCTGAATGTCGAACCAGCGGTTGGCGAGGTCGCTTGTGACCAGTGACGGCAGTTGCGCGCTGATGTTGTTGACGAGGGAATTGCGCAGCAATGGCACCGTCCCGATGCCGGCGACGAGGAGGCCGAGCGCGAGGACTGCAACGGTGACACCGGTGACCTTCGCGCGAAGGCTGATGCGCCGCCACCAGCCGGTGACGGCGTCAGGCTGAGGCCCCATGCGGCTTCCCTTCGTGGGCTACTTGCCCACCTTCAGCATGTAGCCGAAACCGCGCTTGGTCTGGATGACGGATTCTTCGGTGTGCGGATCGATCTTGCGGCGCAGATACGAGATGTAGCTCTCGACGATGCCTGCATCGCCGTTGAAATCGTACTCCCACACGTGGTCGAGGATCTGCGCCTTCGACAGCACACGGTTGGGATTGAGCATCAGGTAGCGCAGCAGCTTGAATTCGGTTGGGCTGAGCTCAATTGGCTCCTTGCCTACGAACACGTCATGTGTGTCCTGATCCATCGACAGCTCACCGGCACGAATGATCGACTCTTCATCGGCCTGCATCGTGCGGCGGAGGATCGCCTGGGCGCGAGCGACGATCTCATCGAGGGCAAACGGCTTGGTGACGTAGTCGTCACCGCCAGCGTTCAGACCCTCGATCTTGTCCTGCGTGTCATCCTTCGCCGTGAGGAAGAGGATCGGGGCTGTGAAGCCCGCGCCACGCAGACGCTTGGTCACGCTGAACCCGTTCATGTCGGGGAGCATGACGTCGAGGATGATGAGGTCTGGTTCTTCCTCGAGGACAGCCGAGATCGTGGCTGCACCGTTTGCGACCGTCTTCACCTGAAATCCGGCGAAGCTCAGGCCTGTGGAGAGTAGGTCACGGATGTTCGGCTCGTCATCGACGACCAGGATGCGCGCATCAGTCATCTCCCCATTATGGTGACTTCAGCGATGCGAAGGCTGACTATCTTTCGGAGAGCCCGAATTCTCGGAGTAGCCTGACGGCATGAACGACGACGAAGTGGGCGGAGATTCCGCCTGCTGGCTCGCCCAGGTGTGCCCTGAGTGCGGCGCAATGCTGGCCGATCGCGTCAGCCCGTGCTGGCGCTGTGGCGCCAGCCCTGCTGACGATTCAGAGTGACCGGTTACGCCGCTTCCAGCGCGTCGGCGTCAAGGATGGTGTAGCTGTAGCCCTGCTCAGCGAGGAAACGCTGGCGATTCTGCGCATAATCCTGGTCGACCGTGTCGCGAGCGATAAGCGTGTAGAAGCTCGCAGTGTGACCGGACTCCTTCGGGCGCAGCAGACGCCCCAGACGCTGGGCCTCTTCCTGACGGGAACCGAATGACCCTGATACCTGGATCGCGACGGATGCCTCTGGTAGATCGATCGAGAAGTTCGCGACCTTCGATACGACGAGCAGCTCGATCTCACCCTCGCGGAACTGGTTGTACAACTTCTCACGATCGTCGATCGGTGTGGCGCCGGTGATCTGCGGTGCGTTCAGCGCGTCGGAGAGTGTGTCGAGCTGGTCGAGATACTGGCCGATCACGAGGATGCGTTCACCGGGGTGCTTTGCAATCAACTCGCGTACGACGTCGATCTTGACTGGTGACGATGCCGCGAGCCGATAGCGGTCCTCATCCGTCGCAGCGGCGTACTCCATCCGGTCATCCGGCGGCAGATCCACGCGAACCTCGTAGCAGGCCGCGGGGGAGATGAACCCCTGCGCCTCGATCTGCTTCCACGGGGCATCGAAGCGCTTGGGGCCGATGAGGCTGAACACATCGCCTTCGCGACCGTCTTCGCGCACGAGAGTGGCCGTCAAGCCGATGCGACGGCGGGCCTGCAGATCAGCGGTCAGCTTGAACACCGGTGCCGGCAGCAGGTGCACCTCGTCATAGATGATGAGGCCCCAGTCCATCTGATCGAGCAGCGACAGGTGGGCATACTCGCCCTTCCGCTTCGCCGTGAGGATCTGGTAAGTCGCGATCGTGACTGGCTTGACCTCCTTGACCTGTCCGGAGTATTCGCCGATCTCCTCGGCGGTGAGCGATGTGCGCTTGAGCAGCTCATCGCGCCATTGCCGCGCCGAGACCGTGTTCGTCACGAGGATCAGCGTTGTCGTTTTCGTTGCAGCCATAGCGCCTGCTCCGACGATCGTCTTTCCTGCGCCACAGGGGAGCACCACAACACCTGAGCCGTCCTTGGAGAAGGCGTTGACAGCATCCTGCTGGTAGGGCCGGATGTGCCAGCCGTCCTCGGCCAGATCGATCTCGTGCGGAGTTCCAGGGGTATACCCGGCGAGGTCCTCGGCAGGCCAGCCGATCTTCAGCAGTTCCTGCTTGATCTGGCCACGCGCCCACGCATCGACGACATAGGTGTCCGGGGAGGGATGCCCGACCAGCAGCGGCTGGATGCGCTTGTTGTTCGCGACCTGGGTGAGCACGGCCGGCTCGCTCGAGCGGAGTATCAGAGTGCCCTCGTCGTCGCGCTCGATCACCAGTCGTCCGTAGCGGTTCACCGTCTCACGGAGATCGACGGACACCGACGGCGGCACCGGGAAACGTGACCAGCGGTCAAGCGTCTCCAACATGTCTTCGGCGGTGTGGCCGGCGGCGCGCGCATTCCACAGTCCGAGACGGGTGATCCGGTAGGTGTGGATGTGCTCGGGGGCGCGCTCCAGCTCGGCGAAGATCGCCAGCTCGTGGCGGGCGCTCTCGGCATCCGCGTGTGCGACTTCGAGCAGGACGGTGCGGTCGCTCTGGACAATCAGTGGGCCATCAGACATAGCAGGCTAGTCTACCGCGCCGAGGCGACACAGGACTCAACCTGCGGCACCTGAAATTCACCTGCTGGTCCCTGAGCCCGTCGAAGGGCCGACCAATTTCGCGGAACGAATGCTCTTGACCGGAAGAGTGCGCTCCACATCGGCTGCACGGTCACGACCGCGCAGTCGTCCGCCACCCAGACCGCTCGCCTCGAGCTGCAGTTCGCGCGTGGAGCCATCGGGCATCGCGATCTCGATCAGCAGCACAGCCTTGGCGCGCACGGCCGCTTCCAGCTCGCGATCCAGCCACGCGGCATCCGCATCGGGGCCCTGCTGCGCGCGCAGTCGTGCAATGAGCGAATCGTAGGATGCTGCCGCAACGGGCTCCTGCGGCGGAGCGGGGTTGCGGTCAACGACCTGTGGGCGACCGTCAGAGCCGACAATGGTCGCCGGATAGCGGGCATCGGTCAGGGCCCAGTAGACGGTGTCGCGCCCGACGCGAGAGCTGAGCCCACCGGCATCCCGAGCAAGCCCCAGCGGACGCAGCGCTTGGTCGACTCCTACGGAATCAAGAAGTGTCGCATCGACGCTGGTGACGCGGGTGCGGCCAGTCTCGGCATCCGTGAAGACGCGCACGAGACCGTGCCGCTGCGCGGTCTGGGTGACGAGGTACTCGAGTGGCTGTGGGATGCCGGTCAGGGACAACTCGCCGAGGAACTCGAGGATGGATGATGCCGTTTCGCCAGCGGCCAGGGCGTGCGAGACCGACTCGGCTGTGAAGCGATACGAGGAGGCCTGGGCCGCGGATTCTCTGGCGGCGATGCTTCGAAGTCGCACATCCAGCCCCGACGCGAGGGGGCCAGGTGCGATCGCGGACAGGTCATTCTGCAAGAAGATGCGGTCGACTTCGGTGGGCAGCATCCGTTGCAGTGCGGCGGCGTCCGCTGGGGCGCCTTCGCGCAACGGCGAAGCCCAGACAGGCTCGGTCCCGCCATCGGCGATCAGCCCGAGCAGGCGCGCGCGTTCGCTGAGAATTGAGCTGCGCTCGCCCCAGGTCGAATCCCATGGATGCTGACGATCCCACAGAGACACAGGCAGCCAACCGTCGCCCGTCGTGCGCAGCCCGCGGGGGAGCGTTGCCCGGAATGCATCTGCGAGCTGAGCCCAGCGCTCGGCGGCGGCGAGCCGCAGCCATGCCTCGCCGACCGATGTCAGGCGCACCTGACGCTCACTCGTCGTGATCAGATCGGCACCTTCGGCAAGTGCGATGAGGTCATCAACAACGTCAACGGGAAGACCGGCATCCGCCATGCGTCGCTTTTCTCCGGCGGCGAGGATTCCGCTGGTCAGCAGGGCAAGCGGCGACTCCCTGGCCAGCAGTAGCACGTCGGCAAGCGCCGCAACGCTTGTGAATGCACGCTCGGCCGCATGGGCATTCGCTTCCTCGGAGGCAGGGTGCGTCGCAGCGGTCTCGGCAGCGAGCGGACGGTCTCGAGAGCCCACCGCGTCGGCGACGGGAGGAGCAGGCGTGCCGTCTGGGCGCAGCAGTGCCAGTGCCAGAAGTGTCTCGGTCTCAGCGCCAGCGCCTTCGCCACCGACTGCGCGATGCAATGCTGTGGCTTCCGTGAGCGTCAGGCGCGGGAGCATCCGCTCGATGGATGCGGGTTCCAGCAGCGCTTCTGCCGCGTCGAAGAAGTCGAGCCATGCGACATCGGTGCGCACGCCGCGTGCTTCGAAGAGTGTGGCTAGCTGTGAATCGCGCGCAGCAGCCAGCCAAACAGCGAGCGGGCGTGCATGCGTGCTCATGGTCAGGAGCGCTTGGCGGCGCGGCCTTTCCGTATGAAACTCATCACGAGCAGCGTGATGATCATCACGAACGCGATGGGTAGGCCATACAGCGGGATGCCCGCGACGATAGGCCAGAGGCCGCTACCGAAGGAATTTTGATCCATTCCGACCGCGCTGCCGATGATGATGGCGAAGAAGCAGATGACCGAGAGCGCGGCGAGCGTCAGCGCTGTAAAAGCGAGGGTGCGATCCAATCTGCGGACGGAAACCTCCGGTCCGGAATTCTGGGTGCTCATCCGTCTCAGCCTAGTCCCTGGAACACCGGTAGGCTGATGGGTGGTCGCGCATGGACGCGACGTTTCTTTTCGGCACCATCACACAGCGAGGTTTTCCCATGCCCACCGGCAAGGTCAGGTTCTACGACGACGAGAAGGGGTTCGGCTTCATCGCCAGCGATGATGGCCAGGACGTCTTCCTGCACGCCTCCGCCCTGCCCACCGACGCCACCGTCAAGGCAGGCGCTCGAGTGGAGTTCGGCGTCGCCGACGGCAAGCGCGGTCTGCAGGCACTGTCCGTGCGTGTGCTCGAAGCTCCCGTCAGCCTCTCGAAGGCCAAGCGCAAGCCCGCCGACGACATGGCGATCATCGTCGAGGATCTCGTGAAGCTTCTCGACAGCATCGGCGGCGATCTGCGCCGCGGACGTTATCCGGCAGGCCCCCAGAGTCACAAGATTGCAGCAGTCCTGCGAAAGGTCGCTGATGACCTCGATGCCTGAGCCCGACGCGCACCTGATCGGTGCGCACGACGTCGCGCTCGCAGCGTCGCACGAGATCACCCCTGCCTCGACGGTTGGCCCGCCTGCGGGCTACCTGGCCGAGGACGATGGCTCTGTATCGCTGCGCTTCGAGAACCGTCTGCCTGGATACCCAGGCTGGTACTGGACGGTCACTGTGGCGCGCGTTGAAGGCGCCGAGCCGACCGTGCTCGAAGTCGAACTGATGCCCAACGAGGGTGCGTTGCTCGCGCCGGAGTGGGTGCCGTGGGACGAGCGGCTTGCTGACTATCGCGCGCACCAGGTGGAGCTTGCTGAGCAGGCAGCCGTTGCTGCGGCTGAGGCGGGCGAGTCGACCGAGGATTCCGATGAGGATTCCGATGACGACGAGTCCGACGATGTCCTCGACGAGGACGACGAGGACGACGAGGACGACGACGACGATGATGACGAGGTTGACGCTTCGGAATCGCGCGTGCTCCACGCCGGCGACCTCGACGGCGTGGACATTGACGAACTCGATGAGTCGGCGATCGACCAACCGGATGCTGACGACGAATCTGTAGTTGCTTTCGACGATGAGTCCGTAGTCGCTTTCGACGACGAGTCGGAGTCCGACGAAGAGGAGTGATCCTCCCAACTTGCATACGAAAAAGGGCTGGCATGATGCCAGCCCTTTTTCGTTGCTTGAGTCAGCCGGCGGTATTCGCGAGCACGTAGTCGATCGAGCGGATGAGCTGGCGCACGTCGTCCGGCTCGATTGAGACGAAGGTCGCGACGCGCAGTTGATTACGGCCGAGCTTGCGGTACGGCTCAGTGTCGACGATGCCGTTGGCGCGCAACGTCTTTGCGATCGCTGCCGCGTCGATGCTGTCGTCGAAGTCAATAGTGACGACGACGGGGGAGCGGTGCTCCGGATTCGTCACGAAGGGTGTTGCGACGGCCGATGCCTCTGCCCAGTCGTACAGCGCCTGTGACGACTCTGCTGTGCGCGCGCCTGCCCATGCGAGCCCACCGTTGTCGTTGATCCACTTCAGCTGGTTGTCGAGCAAATGCAGGGTCGTGAGTGCCGGCGTGTTCAGCGTCTGGTTCAGACGTGAATTATCGACGGCGTTCTTCAGGCTCAGGAACTCAGGGATGTAGCGACCGGATGCTGCGATCTGCTCGATCCGCTCGATGGCGGCCGGCGACACCGCCGCGAACCACAGGCCACCGTCGGAGCCGAGGTTCTTCTGCGGTGCGAAGTAGTAGACATCAGCCTGGCTCACGTCGAAATCGATGCCACCCGCGGCGCTGGTCGCGTCAATAACAGTGAGGGCGCCGGCTGCGGCCACGCGCTCGATGGGCGCCGACACACCGGTCGAAGTCTCGTTGTGCGGCCACGCGTACACGTCGACACCTTCGACGATCTCCGCCGCGACACGCGAACCGGGCTCTGCTGTGCGCACATCGGGTGACTCCAGCCACGGGGCGCCTGCGGCCTTGGCGAACTTGCCGCCGAACTCCCCGAAGGTGAGGTTCTGGCTGCGGCGCTCGATCAGGCCGAATGCCGCAGCATCCCAGAACGCGGTCGATCCGCCATTGCCGAGCAGGATCTCGTAACCCTCGGGAATGCGGAGGAGGCTCGCGAACTGCTCGCGGACGCTGCCGACGAGATTCTTCACTGGTGCCTGGCGATGTGAAGTGCCCAGGATGCTGGCGCCGGATGCAAGTAGCGCTTCCAGCTGCGCCGGGCGCACCTTCGAGGGTCCGCAGCCGAAGCGGCCGTCAACGGGCAGGAGGTCACTGGGAATCTCGATCGCCATGCGTTGATTCTAGGCGCGCGAGGATGCGACCACTTTCACTGTGTCCAACTCTGACGTGCGCGCGGGAAGGTAGGCTTGCCTAACAAGACCCCGGAGGGCCAGATGACGGATTTGATCGATACCACGGAGATGTATCTCCGCACCATCCTCGAACTCGAAGAAGAGAACATCGTGCCGTTGCGCGCACGCATCTCTGAGCGGCTCGGACACTCTGGCCCGACCGTCTCGCAGACGGTGGGGCGCATGGAGCGGGACGGCCTCGTGGTTGTTTCCGAGGACCGCACCCTCGAATTGACCGCGTCTGGCCGTCGTAAGTCTGTCGACGTGATGCGTAAGCACCGCCTGGCAGAGCGGTTGCTGGCGGATGTGATCGGCTTGGACTGGGCCTACGTGCACGAGGAAGCGTGCCGCTGGGAGCACGTGATGAGTGAGCAGGTCGAACGCCGCCTCGTAGAGCTGCTGGGCCACCCGACCGAGTCGCCTTATGGAAATCCGATTCCCGGCCTTGACCAGCTGGGCGATATTTCCGCGCACACGTTCAATGAGGGCGTCATCGGGCTCGTGCAGAAGCTCAATGCTGCTGGGGGGCCGATCGAAGGAACGGTTCGCCGTCTCGCTGAGCCGGCGCAGGTTGACCCCGAGCTGCTTGAGCAGCTGCGCGATGCTGGGGTCATGCCCGGCTCCCACGGCAACTATCGCTTCAACGAGGGCTACGTGCTGATCCAGATGGATGGCAATGATGAGGGTCTTGAGCTTCCGGTCGAGCTCGCTTCGCACATCTTCCTGGTGGGCGATCCAGCCTGATAAGTCGTGCCGGGTGGGTGCGTCGGCATCCGCTCTCGGACGATTATCAGCAGCTCAGGGTGACAGAATCGTTATCATCCGGTAACCTCGGACAAGTCGCCAGCGAAAGCCCGCTGGTGGTAAACCCGTGAAGATTGCCTCACCGGCTCGTCATCTCTGCGGACAGATCGCATAAAGTGCCCCGAGCAGATGCCACGAGAAGCAGAGTGCCGACGAGCCAGCGCTACCCGAGCGCGAGGCGCAGGAGGATCACCTTTTGGCCTTAGATATTGAACCAATCACGAATACACCCGAAAAAGCCCTGAAGCGAAAGCGGACTGTCGCCCCTCGTGACGCCGCACGCAAGATGATCAAGCCGGTGCGCTCGATCGCTATCTTCGGCGCCGTCGGTGTATTGGTTGCCGGAATCGCGCTTCCGTCATTCGCGTCTTCCGCAGATCCGGTTGACGCCACCGCGACTCTTCAGCAGGTAGCTTTCGACGATGCGCAGTCGCTGGTGGTTGCCTCTCAAGCCACCGCAGCGCCCCTTGACCGGGGCACATACACCGCCACGACTCCTGAGGAGATCACGGCGAAGAAGGAAGAGGAAGCAGCTGCCGCTCGTGCCGCAGCCGCAGCCGCCGCATCCGTGGCTTCCATTCCGAACAACAACTTCAACCCGGGCGATTACGCTCTCGTTGCGCCGGGCTCAGGCGAGGTGCGCTACCCGCTTCCGGGGGGCTCCTACAGCCAGGGACGCAGCGTCGGCGGCGGGCACAACGGCGTTGACATGCTCGCGCCCCAGGGCACGCCCATCTACGCGGCGGCAGCCGGCGTGGTCCGCGCCTCGGCCGAGAGCATCGGCGGCTACGGCGTATCGATCATGATCGATCACGTCATCGGTGGGCAGAGCGTTGGCACGACTTACGGTCACATGACATACGGCTCCCGTCAGGTTCAGACCGGACAGAGCGTCGTTGCCGGTCAGCTCATCGGATTCGTCGGTAGCACGGGCCGCTCGACGGCGAATCACCTGCACTTCGAAGTCTGGTACGGAGGCTCACTCGTAGAGCCGTATGCCTGGCTCGCTGCCAACGCTGGCTGATCTCTTTTCGGTGGGGTTCGGAGCAACACGCGTCTGAGCGTTCACCTGCTGTTTCGTCATCTGTCGGCACGATGGGTTAGCCTGTACCCGTCGTCGCACGGATGGGAGAAAGCCGATGGAACGAATACCGAGCATCCGCACCATGGATGCACTCGGTCGTTACGTTCTTCGGCATTGCCCGCAGGGATGCACTGAGCTTGTCGTGTGCGAAAGGCGCTGTCTGTAAAGACGGCGCCTTTTTTGGTTCCTGCGTACTTTCCTCTGTCGTCCGAGTGGCGTCGTGTGAGTCGAGAGTGCCGGGAAGCCGTCCCGGCGGATCGAGAGGAAGACGATGCGCACACTTGTTCTGAACGCCGGGTATGAACCGCTTGCGGTGGTGTCCTTCAAACGAGCCCTGGTGCTCGTCATGAATCAGAAGGCCACCGTGGTGGAACGTGTGGAGGATGATCCTGTCTGGGCGGCAGGTGGTGCCTACGATCGTCCCGCCGTCATCGTCCTAGCAAGATACGTCCGCTTACCGAGAAGCCGGCGCGTCCCCGTGACCAGACGTGGTGTGTTGAGGCGGGACGACCATAGATGTGGGTACTGCGGCAAGTCAGCATCCACGATCGATCACGTCCTTCCGCGCTCACGCGGCGGAGCGGATTCCTGGGAGAACCTCGTCGCCTGCTGTCTGCGGTGCAATAACGTCAAGAGTGACCGCACGCCGCAGGAGATGCAGTGGCAGCTGCGATTCAGTCCGCGCCCACCGCGAGGAACCTCCTGGACCGTTCGAGGCACTGAGCGCAGCGATCCCTGCTGGGAGCCGTATCTCGCCCTGGCGGCGTAGGTGTCACGAGCGAACCGAGCTCGCTTGATTGACTAGACTGGTCGGGCCAGCCTCTGTAGCTCAATGGAAGAGCAGTTCCGTCCTAAGGAAAGGGTTGGGGGTTCGACTCCCTCCAGGGGCACCGTATAAAGTCCTGATCAGTCATTATTTTGATGCCTCATGTAGGCGTCAGGCGTAGCAACAGCTGCAAATCTCTATCAAACGGCGGAGCTTACGCGTTCGAACAGAGTGGGGCCCAGCGTGATCGTGCGATGCACATGATCAACAGATGAGATCTCCTCCAGCAGGACTTGCGCGGCGATCCTGCCCATCTCGTGGCCGGGTTGCCCGACACTTGTGATCGGAATTGAGCTGTCCTGGGCGAAGTGATTGTTGTCATATCCGACGACCGCCATGTCTTCTGGGACACGAATCCCGGCGAGTTGCATCGTTTGAATCGCTCCGGCCGCCAGAGCATCAGAAGCCGCGACAAGCCCGTCGGGGCGGTCCGGGATGCTGCGCTCACTGAGGGTGGCGCCGAGATCGTAGCCGCCCCGCACGCTGATACTTCGAGTTTCGATCTTTTGGAGCGTAGCGTCGTCGACTTCCGAGACGGCACGAGTGGCACCGGCGAATCGTTGGGCGATCGCCGACAGGGAGAATGGGCCGCCGGCGAACGCGAGGCGACGGAGTCCGCGGTCGAGGAGATGCCGAGCGGCGAGATAGCCGCCTAACTCCTCGTCGACGACCACTCCGCAGGCATCGTGCTCACCTGGCCAGTTCACATGCACGACGGGTACACCGCGTCCACGGGTGGCACGAGCCGCATCCAGGGGTGCATCGAGTGGTGCCAGTAGAATTCCGGCAACTTTGGTTTCCTCGAAGACATTGATGTACGCGTCTTGCTTGGACAGATTGACATCGCTGTTGGCCAAGAGGAGACGGATACCGTGTTCGTCGAGTTCTTCCTCCGCCCCGCGTGCGAGGTCGATGAAGAACGAGTTTCCCACGTCAACGATGACGAATCCGACGGTGTCCGCGCGTCCAGTCACCAGCGATCGAGCTGCATCATTGCGGACGAACCCCAACTCGCTGATCGACCGGAGCACCCGTTCGCGCTTCTCTTGGGTGACGATGTGCGGATTATTCAGCACGTTTGACACTGTGCCGAGGGACACGCCCGCATGGCGAGCGACATCGGTCATGACGGGGCGCGGACGGCCTGCGCTCGGCGTCGAGTTCATTTGATCATTATCCGTCCATCATTGGAGAGCTTGCTTTTTGTAACGCTTCAAGCGTACTATCTGAAGCGCTTCAAGATGTGATCAACCAGGCTCGCCCATTCAAGGAGGAATTGATGAAGCGCAACACAGCAGTGCATTTCAAGCGCGGTGCCCTCACCGCCATCGCCGGGGCATCAGCTCTCGCTCTCACCGCCTGCGGCGGGGGAGGCGCGTCCGCAGGTGGCGACGCTATGTCTCTCTTCATCAACGTGGAGAACACCGAGATCCCCGCGGTCCTGGAAACGCTGGCCGACGGCGCATGCGCCGCGGACGCCGAGGCGCTTCCGCTCAAGGTGGAGACCGTTCCCCAGAGCAATCTCGACCAGCAGCTTCAGCTGAAGGCGGGCCAGGGCGATCTGCCCGTCCTCTTCTCAGCAGGCAACGCGCCGGCGCTGACTCAAACTCTCGCCGATGCTGGCAACGTCGTCGACTTTGAGGAGGTTCTCACCGATCTCGACGTCATCGACAACATCGAGCCCGCCGCCATTTCGACCATCGAGAATCTCTACGGCGGCTTCCGTGCTCTGCCGTTCGAATACAACGTCGAAGGTATCTGGTACAACAAGGCGCTCTTCGCGGAGCAGGGTATCGAAGAGCCGCAGACCTTCGATGACCTCGCCGCCGCTGCCGGCACACTCGACGCCGCAGGCGTCCAGCCGTTCTCCGCGAGTGGTGAGCAGGGCTGGCCGATCACGCGGCTCATCTCTAGCTACATCTTCCGCGATCTGGGCCCCGATGCGCTGCAGAAAGTCGCCGACGGCGAGGCAAGCCTCACCGACCCGGAGTACGTTGCTGCGGCACAGGCCATCGCCGACCTTGGCGCCGAGGGCTATTTCGGCCAGGGCGTCGGATCGATCGACATGGCCACGAGTGAGAACCAGTTCCTTAACGGATCTGCCGCGATGTTCTACATGGGCTCGTGGTTCCTCAGCGGTCTGAACGACCCTGAGATGAACCAGATCGGCGCGGAGAACGTCGGCTTCATGCCGTTCCCCGGGGTAGAGGGCGGTGCGGGCGACCGTTCGCAGCTCGCCGCGAACGTGGGCCTTCCGGTCACGATGAACGCAAAAGCCGTCAACGAGGGCACCGAGAGCTGGCTGTCTTGCATCGTGGAGAACTACGGCAGCACCGCTCTCGCTCAGGAGAACCGCGTCTCTGGCTTCGCCCTGAACGAGGAGGTCACGGACGTCCCCGCGCTCACGCAGCTCGTCCAGGAGCAGATCGCCAGCACTGAGACCACCGTGCTGTGGTTCGAGGCGCTGTTCTCCGCTGAGGCGACGACCACCAGCCAGCGCAATGCGGCTCCGCTGATGACCGGCAGCATCTCGGCAGAGGAGTTTATGTCGATGGTCCAGGCGGACCTGGACTAATGACCCGGAGGGGGTGGCGGTTCGCACTGTCACCCCCTCGATAAACAGGAGAACGAATGCAGAACGTGTTGGGCGACCGCAAGGCGATCGCCATCCTTCTCGGCCCTGCGCTGGTGATCTATACGGTCGTCATGCTCGTGCCGGTCATCTGGTCGCTTGGCTACACTTTTTTCGAGGGCAACGCCATCGTCGGCTTCGAATTCGTCGGTGTCGACAACTTCGTCCGTCTTTTCGGTGACTCGGAAGTGCACGCAGCGCTGCTCTTCACGCTCAAGTACGCCCTCGTCGTGACCGTCGGGCAGGTGCTGCTGGGGTACATGCTTTCGCTCCTCTATGTCTTTGCGCTCAAGCGAGCCTCTGGGATCGTCCGCACGCTCGTCTTCTTCCCGGTGGTCATGCCCACTGTCGCCGTGGCTTTGCTCTTCCAGCAATTGTTCTCGATCGCGCCGACCCAGGGCGTGGTGAACTCGCTGCTTTCGGGTCTTGGGGGCGTGCCTGTCGACTGGTTCGGCGACGGGGCCAGCGCCTTCATCGTCATTGCGATCATGGACATTTGGCGCTCGATGGGCTTCTATGGCGTTCTTCTCTACGCAGGCCTCATCGACATCCCAGAGGATGTGCTGGAGTCTGCGCGACTCGATGGCGCGAGCGGGTGGAAGCTCGTCCGCCACATCATCCTGCCGCTGTCCGCGCCCGTTCTTGTTTCTTCCCTGATCTTCTCCGTCAACGGAACCCTGAAGGTCTTCGACAGTGTTCTCGCCCTGACCAACGGCGGACCGGGAACCTCGACGAGCCCCCTGACGATCTCAATGTTCGACAACGCGTTCACTTACGGCAATTACGGATACGGCTCGACGATCGCCATGCTCCTCACGATCATCTGCCTCGTCGTAACCGTGTTCATATTCCGCGCGAATGCCGGTACGAAGAAGAAGGGATTCGCAGCATGACCTCTTCCGTCTCTGTCTCTCGTCGCGCGTCCCGCGCGCTCAAGCGCCTACCGATCTGGATTCTCGTCGCCCTCCTTCTCGTCGTCGTCGGGTATCCGCTCGTCTGGCTTTTCCTGGGATCTTTCAAGACGCAGCAGGAGTTCCTCGAGTCACCGACCTGGGCGCTTCCGCAGCAGTGGAACTTCGACAACTACATCGTCGCCTGGGACACCGCAGGTCTCGGGCAGGCACTGTTCAACAGCGCGATCACCGTCCTTCCGGCGCTTTTCCTCATGCTCCTGCTCGGTACCGCCGCAGCTTTCGCGCTCGAGGTACTGGTGTGGAAGGGGCGGGGCGGAGTCCTCATCATCTTCCTGGCCGGAATCATGGTGCCGACGCAGATGATTCTGCTGCCGTTGTTCAGCGCATACTTCCAGATTGGCCTCACCGGCACGCTGTGGCCCTTGCTGATCACCTATACCGCGACGGGCATGCCGCTGACGGTCTTCCTCATGGCGACGTACTTCCGCGCAATCCCGCGCGAGGTGTTCGAAGCGGCGACTCTCGACGGTGCAAGCATCTATCGGCAGTTCTTCTCCATCGCGGTGCCCATGATGAAGAACGGACTTTTCACGGTCGGGCTCGTACAGTTCTTCTTCTTCTGGAACGACCTGCTCATCGCTCTCACATTCGCCAACTCCGGCGACCTGCGAACCCTGCAAGTCGGCCTCCTCAATTTCAACGGACAGTTCGGAACGACCCAGTACGGTCCGCTGTTCGCTGCCGTCAGCATCAATGTGTTCGCGCTGCTGCTCATTTACCTCATCCTGAACCAGCGAATCCAGAAGGGTCTGACCGCAGGAGCTGTCAAGGGATGATCGATCGACGACCCGAAAGGAACCGCGTGAGGATATCTGCGCCCCGGTTCGAACACCTCGACGATGCTTTGGGGCTCGGTACGCCGACGCCACGCGTGTCGTGGAAAACCTCCGCTGAGAGCGGCTGGACACAGCACGGATGGCAGATCTCCTGCGAACGCGCGGACGGCATCGTGGTGGCCTCCGGAAGCGGCGCAGGGCAGGTTTTGGTGGCGTGGCCCTTCGAGCCGCTGACCTCAAGGGAACGGGTGGAGATCCGCGTTCGCGTCCGCGGCGCCGATGCTGCGTGGTCAGAGTGGAGTGAACCTGCTTTTGCAGAGGCTGGACTTCTTCTGGCCACCGATTGGGCGGCTGAGCCGGTCGGGGGTGGATGGGTGGAGGCCGCAGATACGGAGCGCCGACCGGCGCTCGTCCGACGCGGCTTCACCGTAGAGAGTCCGGTCGCCCGTGCCCGCCTCTACGTCACCGCGCACGGCCTCTACGAGGCAGAGATCAACGGACGTCGGATAGGCGACCACGAGCTCTCACCCGGTTGGACGAAATACGACGAGCGGCTGGTCTATTGGACGTTCGACGTGACAGACGACATCCACGTCGGCGAAAACGTGATCGGCGCGTGGCTCGGTGACGGGTGGTACCGGGGACGCCTCGGATTCAATGGCGGGTATCGCGACCTCTATGGGGCCGACCAGGCGCTGATCGCCCAGCTCGAATTGGTCCACGAAGATGGCACTCGGGCCACGGTTGCCACAGACAGCACCTGGCAGGCTGCCCGCAGTCCCATCCAGATCTCCGGGCTGTACGACGGTGAGAAGCACGATGCGCGCGCTGAGCAGGCTGATTGGTCGAGCTCCACAGCCGAGCACGAGGGATGGAAGCCAGTGACAGTGGGGCGTCGGGATCCCCACACGCTCGTGGCGCCCTCGCTCCCACCGGTGCGCTGCACCGAGGAGCTCGCACCGGTGACTGTGACTCGCATGAGCGAGGATGTTCACCTGCTGGACTTCGGACAGAACCTCGTCGGACGTCTGCGCGTGAGGGTGAGTGGTGATGCCGGACAGGTAATCGAACTGCGTCACGCCGAGGTGCTCGACAACGGCGCGCTCGGTGTGCGCCCGTTGCGCCTCGCCGACGCTCACGACACCATCACGCTCGACGGCGGTCCCGCCCGGGCCTGGGAACCGAAATTCACGTTCCACGGGTTCCGGTACGCGACGGTAGCAGGGCTGACTGATCTTGCAGAGGGGGATGTCGTCGCGCGCGTGCTGCACAACGACATGCGGCGCACCGGCTGGTTCGAGACCTCGAACAGTGATCTCAACCGTCTGCATGAGAACGTCCGTTGGGGTATGAGAGGGAACTTTCTCAGCATCCCCACCGACTGCCCGCAGCGCGACGAGCGCCTGGGGTGGACAGGCGACATCCAGGTGTTCGCGCCCACGGCGTCGTTCCTCTATGACTCCGCGGGGTTCCTCGAGAACTGGCTCGTCGATGTCGCGCTCGAGCAGCTCCCAGACGGAACTGTTCCCTGGTTCGTTCCCGTGATCCCCGGAGGTCCCTCGTGGACGCCGATCGAGACAGGCGCTGTGTGGGGAGATGTCGCGGTGCTCACGCCGTGGACGCTGTACGAGCGTTTCGGAGATATCGAAGTTCTCCGTCGCCAGTACGACAGCGCCCAGAAGTGGGTCGAACGCATGATCCGTCAGGCCGGACCCAGCAGGCTCTGGTCAAGTGGGCATCAACTCGGAGATTGGCTGGACCCCGCCGCACCGCCGCATGATCCGGCCGACGCGCGGACGGATAAATACCTGGTTGCGGCTGCGTACTTCGCGTACTCGACGCGACGCTTGGCGGACATTGCGCGACTGCTGGGACGAGACGCCGACGCGGACCGGTACGCACGTGTGGGCGCCGAGGCGCGTGATGCGTTCCGCGCCGAGTATGTGACGGGTGATCGGAAGCTGACATCTGATGCGCAGACTGCCTATGCCCTCGCGATTCGCTTCGGACTTTTGAGCGCGGACGAGGAGGAAGCCGCGGGGCGCCGGCTGGCCGAACTCGTGCGCGAGGAGGGCAACCGGATCGCGACCGGGTTCGCCGGGACGCCAGTGATCAGCGACGCACTATCGGCATCAGGACACCTCGACACTGCATACGATCTGCTTCTCGAGACCGAATGCCCCTCATGGCTGTACACGGTGCGCATGGGTGGAACGACGATCTGGGAGCGTTGGGATTCGATGCTGCCGGACGGCACGATCAACCCCGGAGAGATGACGAGCTTCAACCACTATGCGCTCGGTTCCGTGGCCGACTGGATGCACCGCGTGATTGGCGGGCTCTCGCCAGCAGCCCCCGGCTATCAACGGATCCGCTGGGCGCCGGAGCCAGGCGGAGATCTCGAACATGCTCGGATCGCCTTCGATTCGCCATACGGCCTCATTGAGGCAGCCTGGCAACGCACGGCGGACGGAACCGAATACACCCTCTCGGTGCCCACTGGCGTCGAAGGTATCGTTCTACTTCCGGGCGCTGAGGAGCAGCGGATCGAGTCGGGTGGACGGTTTACAGCCGTGGTTGCGTGACAACTCCGACTCAGTCCTGAGCGCGCGTCGCCGCGAGGTTGCCCAGCGCGCCCGCGAGGGCACCAAACGCTGCGGGCGGCATGTCATATAGTCCTGCTGGCAGCGGGTCCTCGACGTTCCAATCGATCCGGCGCCGCGCGAGCGCCGCATACGAGGGGTCGTGCTCTTCCAAGGTCGCGAGGACAGTCGCCAACGCGTCCGCATCGTCGGCGATCTCGCGGAACGTTGATTCTAATGACGGCAATGGAAGTTCGCTGTGTCCAGTGGGCGCGGTGATCGTCCATGAATGCGTGCCGTGGCCGACTTCAACAGCGGTTCCGTCTGGCAGGACAACTTCGGCGGTGGAGTGGACAGGCACCGTCAGTCGCAGCGCAATCTTTTCGCCTGACCGTTCCCACCCGCCGACCACCCGACCGGACGGCGTGTCGATTGTCGTCGCTGCGTGGTCGAGACCGTCAATGATCGTCGGAGCGAAGCGAATCCGACGATACGCGCGTTCGACGGGGGCGACCCCCGCGACCCTGCGGTGCAGCCAGTCAACGACGGCGCCGAACGCGTAATGGTTGAATGACGTCATCTCGCCCGGGTTGACAGAACCGTCGGGGAGCATCGAGTCCCACCGCTCCCACACGGTTGTTGCGCCCATTGTGACGGGATACAGCCACGACGGATAGCCCGTCTGTAGCAGCAGCCGACCGGCTGTCTCAGCGTGGCCTGTGTCCACGAGTGCGTCGAGCACGAGCGGAGTGCCCACGAACCCGGTCGCGATGTGAAATGCAGTCCGGCGAGAAACATGCGCCAGTCGATCGCCGAGTGCTTGACGCTGTGCGGGAACAGTCGAGATGCCGAAGACGAGAGCCAGCGCATATGCGGTGGGCGCATCAGCAGTCATGCGGCCGAGTGGCGTCACGTAGGCGGCCAAGAACGCCTTGCGGGTGCGCTCGGCGATCTCGGCGTAGCGCGCGATGAACTCGGGACGCCCAACCCTGGCTGCTGCGCGAGCCACGAGATCTGCAGATCGGAACAGATACGCGGTGGCGACGATGTCACCCGGTGTCTGTGCGAGGCTCGGGGCATCCGGCGGTGCCAGCGGATCGAGCCAGTCGCCGAGCTGATTGTGGTTGGCCCAGAGGCCGTCCGCGTCCAGTAGCGGAAGGATGCTGTCGACCCAGGCGCGCATGGAGTCGAACTGTCGCGCGAGGACCGCTTCATCGCCGAAACGGTCGGCCAGTACGGTCGGGATCACTGTCGCAGCGTCTCCCCACGCCGCTGTCGGCGCGACAGGGAAGCGCAGCACATCGGGCACGACGAACGGCACGATTCCATCGCGCTTGCTCTGCTCAAAGGCGAGGTCTTCAAGCCAGTTCGACAGGAAGGCATCGCAGTCAAACAGCGTGGCGGCGGTCGGGGCGAAAACCTGCGCGTCTCCGGTCCAGCCCATCCGCTCATCACGCTGCGGGCAGTCGCTGGGCACCGAGAGGAAGTTTCCGCGCATCGACCACACGACGTTCTCGTGCAGCCTGTCGAGGAGGGGAGCAGACGATTCGAACCAGGCAGTGCGACGCATGTCTGTATGGATCACAACGGCGACGACGGCGGTGGGGTCGAGCTCTTCAGGCCAGCCCGAGATCTCGGCGAAGCGGAAACCATGGAATGTGCCCATCGGCTCGAGGACGCGATGCCCATCGCCATCCAGGATGTACCGGTCGGTCGCACTCGCGCGGCGGAGCGGCCGCGTCGCGAGCTCGCCATTGTCGAGCACCTCTGCGTGGCGCACGGTGATCTCGGTTCCCTCTGGCCCGTTCACCGCGAGTCGCAGGTTTCCCACGAGATTCTGACCGAAGTCGAGTCGATATGTGTCGGCAGTGATGCGCTCGATTGACACTGGTGCGATGGTCTCGATCCTGCGAACGGGCTCGAACGTTCGGGCGATCGGAACAAGAGACGTCTCAACAATCACGGCGGGTGCGTGGTCCACGGGATCGCGTCGCAGGTCAACGCTCTCACCGGCATAGATGCCAGAGTCAACGACCTGCCACGTGCCGGTCGCGTGCCACGAAGCATCCGTTCCGATCACTTGTCGACGGCCGTCTGCCCAGCGCAGGTGGAGTTCGGCTGCGACGGCCGGCTGTTCTCCGTATACACGCGTGCCCTGCGCGCCGAAGCCATACTCCTCCGTGTACCAACCGCCCGTCAGCGCGATTCGTACGTCGTGCGAGCCGGGGGAGAGTAAGGGCAGGACGTCCATCGTGTCGTGGAGGACGCGCGAGTCGTAGCTTGTCCAGCCCGGGCCCAGGACGGAATCATCGATCGACGTGTCGTCGATGGTGACGGCGGCGATGCCGAGCGCGGAGACGTGCATGACCGCCGAGACGAGACCCTCGGTGACGTCGATGGTGCGCGACAACAACACCGGGTGGGCCGGACGAGTGGGCGAGGCCAGTCCGATGAACGGGGCTTCCCATTCTGCCACCCGCGCGAGTCGAACGACGAGCGGTGCACTCCAGTCGGATGCCTCTTCGTTCGCACCTACAACGCGCAGTTCTACGGTGTGCGGGGCATCGCCTTGCAGGGGCGCGAAGGGCCAGGGCACGAAAACGTGGTCATCTCCGTCGAGGTGCACGATGCGCTCTCCGTCGAGGCGGACTTGCGCCCCTGCCTGCTGCCATCCCGAAGGGGCAGAGTCGACGATCCACGACAGTCGAGGACGATCGGTCGCGACGAACGGGGTGTCTCGGCGGCGCTCCGCTGAGACGGATCCAATGCGGACGGGAGCGCTCATCGGTTTAGTCCTTCTGCTTCGAGTGACGAGTAGTTCGCACTCCAGCCTGCGGGGTACAGCGGGTCGACGGTGTCGCCTGGCACATCTGGCCTGCTCGCCGCAATTGCGGCCATGCTGCGCGGCAGCTCGAAGGGCAGACGCCCTTCGGGCGCAACTCGACCAGCGAGCGCATCCAATAGTGCCGCGTCGGAAGCGCCGTAGTCGCCGACGATCGCAGTGGCGAACTCATCGAACGGTGTCAGGATCGCCGGACGGCTAAGTGTGACCGAGATGATCAACGGCACGCGTGCTGCGATCGCGCGCAGTTGTTCGACGACCTCGGTGGGGAACTCCAGCGAACCCTGCTCCATTCCGGCTTCGAGGAAAAACTGGTCGCGGGGTTCAAACGGCGCCGACAGGCGCGCGATCGCGACATCGGCAGTCTCCAGGTCGGTCGCTTCCCAGTCGGTCGGCAGGTCCACCGGGTCGAGACTGAGGACATGCACGCGGAGGGGGCCAATCAGCGGCAGCGCGTTGTCGATGCACTTCAGTACGGTGATCGCCCGCGATTGAGCGTGGCGGCCTAACGCGACGTGCTCACGAGCGGGGATCAGTGCGGCGTCGGGCGCGGATGATCCCAAATCGTCGCCGTTGAGCCTTAGCATGACATCGACGATTCGCGTCGCCGCGTTGTCGATACGATCTTCGCTGACAAGATCATCGTCTAGCAGGCGGAGCAGCTGTGCCGTGTCGCTCTCGCCGCCGAGTTGGTCGACGCCCGCGGCAAAAAGACGCGCCATTCGACCCGCGGTGTCGAGATGCTCGACACCCCACGCACGGGCAGGGAATGGCTTGCCGAACACATGCGCATCGGTGATGAGACCGAAGTCACTTAACACGACACCGGTAAAGCCCAGTTCGTCCCGAAGCAGGTCAGTGATGAGTGCCCGATTGAACGCGAATCCGACCTCCTCGATCGGGCGACCGCTACGAGCCAGACCGACCGGCATGCCGTAGTAGGGCATGATCGCCGCGACGCCAGCGGCAATTGCTGTGCGGAACGGAAGAAGGTGCTCCTCGAAGCGCCCGCCCGGGTACACCTGCTCGCGTCCATAAGGGAAATGCGGGTCTTCACCGTCCTTCTGCGGACCACCACCAGGGAAGTGCTTGACGGTGGCAGCAACACTTGTGCTGCCAAGTTCTGGGCCCTGGAGGCCGGCGAGGAATGCCGAAAGCAGGCGCGACGTGAGTGCGGGGTCGGCCCCGAAACTCTGCGCCTGGCGTGCCCATCGTGCATCGGTGGCGAGGTCGACTTGCGGGTGCAACGCCATGCGGATGCCCATCGCGCGGTAGTCGTCGCGCACGATCCGGGCGAAAGTCTCGACAAGGTCTGGGTCGTCAAGGGCGCCGAGACCTATCGGTTCAGGCCACTGTGAAACACCAGCGGCGCGATGTGTCGCGCCCATGTTATTGAGGAATGAGTGACGCGGGTCACTCGAGAAGACGATAGGCAGCCGAGATCCGTGTGAGACAGCGATCTCCTGCAAGCAAGAGAGCACTACCGCAGTCTCAACGGGAGAAGGAACGGAGGCGAGACAGAAATGGCGGATGCCACGATCTACGATCAGCTCTCGACTGGACGGTCCGAAGGGTGATGGCGCATCCGGATCGTGGTCTGCGTCAATCATGAGGATCGGGTGAAAGAGCAACCCTGCTTTCTCTTGTGCGCTCAAGCCGGCGACGACCTCGTGGGCGCGGACGCGTTGATCGGGAGCGGTCGGCTGAGAATGATTCATGACTTTTCTTCCATAACGGTCATAGCGGTTGCAGATTCGTTCTTCACCGCGTGCAGAAGTGTGCGGCGGCGTGCCTGCTCTTTCGGGTCTGCCACGGGTGAGGTTAGAAGGAGGCGACGCGTATAGGGGTGTGAAGGGGTCGATGTCACAGTGTCACCATCGCCCCATTCCACGATTTCGCCCCCGCTCATGACGGCGACCCGATGGCACAGCACTCGCACGACATTGAGATCATGCGAGATGAAGAGGTAGGCGACGCCGGTTCGCGCCTGCACCTCGAGCAGGAGATCGAGAATGTGTGCCTGCGTCGTGAGGTCGAGGGCCGAGACCGGCTCGTCGCACACGATGATGCGCGGCTCGAGGGCGATGGCACGGGCGATAGCGATTCGCTGGCGCTGCCCGCCACTGAACTCACGTGGCAGGCGACGGGCAGCGTCCGAGGGGAGGTGAACGAGATCGAGCAGTTCGCCAACGCGACGGGCGGCATCCTTCGACGACATTCCGCTCGCGCGGAGCGGCTCGGAAAGAGTGTCACCGATTGTGAGTGACGGACTCAGCGACGAATAAGGATCTTGAAAGATGACCTGTAGGTCGCCTGCGAGCGCGCGTCGGCGGCTCCGCGAAGCGTGCGAGGTATCTTCGTCGTCGATCATTATGGTGCCACCAGTGACGGGCGCGAGCCCGAGAACGGCACGCCCGAGGGTCGACTTACCCGAGCCTGATTCACCTACGAGCCCGACGGTTTCACCGGCGCGGACATCGAGGGTCACGCCATGGAGTATCTCGACGGGCGGCCGTCGGAAGCCGCGCGCCGGGTACGCGACGCGGAGTTCCCGGATATCGAGCAGCGGCGTCGACATGTGTGATTCGCGGAGGGTCATACCGAGTCCGATCCGAGAGTGAGCGGGCCACGAGCGGGGGCATCATCGAGGAGCGCGGCAAACAGCCCGCGCGTGTATTCGTGCTGGGGCGAGGCGAAGACATCCGCGACGGACCCGGTCTCGACGATGCTTCCGGACCGCATCACCGACACCCGGTCGGCCAGATCTGCGACCACGCCAAAGTTGTGGGTCACGAGCAACATCGACATACCCGTTTCCCGCTGGAGGTCGCGCAGCAGCTGGAGGATCTCAGCTTGGACCGTGACATCCAATGCCGTCGTGGGTTCGTCGGCGATGATGATCTCGGGCTCCGAAGCGATGGCACCCGCGATGAGTACTCGCTGGGCCATACCGCCTGAGATCTGGTGGGGGTAGGCGGCGAACGTGCGTGCCGGATCGGTGATCCCGACACGGCCGAGAAGCTCCAGCGCACGTGCGCGCGCTGCCTGTCGGGAGAGTCCGAGAACTGCGCGCATCGGTTCCGCGAGCTGATGCCCGATTGTGTAGGAGGGGTCGAGGTTCGACATCGGCTCCTGCGGAATGTAACCGATGCGGCGGCCGCGGACCTGCTGCATCTCGCGGTCGGTGACGCGGAGCAGGTCAGTGCCGTTGAGCGTGATCGCGCCAGCGACGCACGTGCCGCCCAAGGGGAGGAGCCCCAGGGTCGACCATGCAGTCTGTGTTTTACCGGAACCGGATTCGCCGATCAGCGCGTGGATCTCGCCACGACCGATCGCGATCGACACGTCGTCTACGACTGTCTTCCATCCGCTCTCGATGCGGTACGCAATCGAGAGGCCCTCGATGTTGAGCAACGGCTCGGCTGCTGCGTCGTCGTGCGTGATCGCAGATGCGGGCCGCGGCAGGGGAGCGCTCCAAGCGACGTATCGTGTTGACGTGGCGTCACCCGTTTGCTCGAGCTCGTCGCGCAACGCGGTGCCAAAAAGACTCAACGCAATACACGTCAGCGCGATCGCGAGGCTTGGCCACACCATTAGCCATGGGGTGCGCGCGAGGTTCGTGAACCCTTCGCTCAGCATGCCTCCCCAGGTGGGTAGCGAGGGATCACCAACACCCAGGAAATCCAGACTCGCCTGGATTGCGATCGCGACGGCAAAGAGGCCGGCCGTAAGCAGGATTACGGGTGCGCGGACGGCTGTGAGAATGTGGCGCCCGACGATGCGCAGGTCACTCAACCCTGATACTCGCGCAGCGTCAATGTAGAGCTCTCCGCGCACTCCTACTACTGCGCCATAGACGATGCGGTAGTAGGAGGGTGCCAGTACGACGCCGAAGATCGCCATGATCAGCCAGATCGACGGGCCGATGACCGAGCGCGCCGCGAGCAAGACCACGATGGCGGGGAGAGAGAGGATCGTGCCAGCGAGCCAGCTGGCGATGCCGTCAAACCAGCCGCCTCGGTACCCCGCGATGAGGCCGCCTGTGACCCCGAGCGCAGCGGCGACCGCGACGGCGATAGTTGCACCGAGAAGACTCGTCGAGCTCGCGTGGATAAGTCGGGAGAAAACGTCTCTTCCGGCACTGTCGCCGCCGAGCAGATGTTCGGGGCTGGGTGGCGCGAGCACGAGGGGGAGCGAAGACGAATCGGCGGAGTGGGGCGCAAGCATTGGGCCGAATACTGCGACGGCGAGCAGCAGAACGAGGTAGGAGGAAGAGACCGCTCCTAGCGGGTTGCGCAAGAGGCGACGGCCAAGCGATCGGTGCGCGGGAGCGGCAGCAGAGTTTGTCACGACAGACGCACCTTCGGGTTGAGCCATCCCTGCAGAAGGTCGACGGCGAGATTGATCAGGAGCACGATGAGCGCAGTCATGACGAGCAATCCCATGACGAGGGGGATGTCGCCCTGGAGCGTCGCCGAGACGGCAGTCTGACCGAGCCCGGGCAGGGAGAACACCTGCTCGACAACGACGGCACCGCCAAAAAGAACGATGAATTGGATGCCGAGGACGCTAAGTGCCGGCCCAGAGGCGTTACGGAGGACGTGCCGGTATACGACCGCGCGGTGCGGGATGCCGCGAGCGCGCAGCGTACGCACGTAGTCCATTCGTTGTGCATCCACCATCGAACCGCGCACCTGTTGCGCGACGCTGGCGATGGCGCCGATCGAGAGGGCGATGACGGGAAGAATGATTGTGGAGAGCCAACCTGTGATCGATGTCTCGGGGCGAATGTATCCCGTCGCAGGTACCCAGCGCAGTCCGATGGCGAAGGTGAGGACGAGGACCAACGCGACGAGAAAGCCGGGAATTGCGGAGGCGACGACAGAGGTGATTTGGATACTGCGGTCGGCCCACCCGCGACGGGTGGCGGCAACGACGCCGATAACAGTGCCCACCATGGCGGTCACGAGGATCGCACCAATTGTGAGCGAGAGCGTGACGGGGAGGCGGCTCATGAGGGCGTCAGTGACCGGCTGCCCGGAGAACCAGGAACGGCCGAGGTTGCCTGTGAGGGCCCCGCTCGCCCAATCGGCGAACTGAATGATAAGTGGGCGATCGAGTCCCAGCTCTTGTTCCTTGCGTGCGACGATCTCGGGGTCGGCGGTCGCACCCACAATCCGTCGGGCGACGCCTGCGGCACCGAGGTACAGCAGGAAGAACCCGAGTATGCAGATGGTCGCCACGGTCAAAACGCCAGCAGCGAGGCGGCGAAGAATGAAGGTCAGCATTGATGTTGCCCGTTCCGGGGCGGTTCTGACCGGCCCCGGAACGGTTCTTCCTATCTCACTCGGAGGGGCGGATGTTCCACAGGTACGGCATCGCGTTGTCGGCCTGAACGACTGCTTCGGTGCCCTCCGCTGTCAGAAAAGCGGAGGATGGCCGATAGATCGGTGCAAACCATGCCTGATCGACGATGTACTCGTTGAGCTCCTTGGCCGCCGCATCCGCATCCGCCTCGTCGCCCGAGCGCACAACCTCGGCGAGTTCGATGACCGTTGGATCGCCGACATGGAACACATTCCACGCCGATTCGGGAAGCATCGAGAATTGGATCGTCTGCCACGATGTCGGGTCGGTCTGCAGGAGGAACGGGAAGGCCGACCATGTGCCGCCGAGCATCTGTCCGAACAGGTCGTCGCCGGTCGTCTGCCATTCGACGTTGAAGCCGCCGGCTGCCAGCTGCTCCTTGTAGATCGCGAACTCCGACTCTGGGACGAAGTTGTTGCTCGGCATGACGAGGTCGACGCCGTTGGGGTGTCCGGCTTCAGCGAGAAGTGACTTCGCCTTCTCGGGGTCGAAGGGGTAGGCGTCATTGAGAGCGTCATCGTAAGCAGACGACTGGACGCCGAACACCTGGGTTGTAGGTGTTCCCAGTCCGCCGGCGAGCGCCTGAAGTAGCCCTTCCCGGTCGAGCGCGTAGTTGAACGCCTGGCGGACACGGACATCACCCAGGGCGGGATTGAGTTGACCGGCGCGGTCGACCAGCAGGAATCCACTCCAGTTCTGTTCGTACGTCAGTGCGGTGAAGCCGGCGGCTTCCGCTTCGGGAATCTGCGTCGGACTCTGCGCGTTAGACGCATCCACCTGGCCGCCCTTGACAGCGTTCATTAGCGCTGTCGGGTCACCGTAGAAACTCATCTCGATCGAGTCGTAGTGAGCCGACTCGGAGTCCCAGTAGTCGGGATTCGCATCGAAC
Source organism: Microbacterium sp. Y355 (assembly GCF_059445345.1). Taxonomy (NCBI): domain Bacteria; kingdom Bacillati; phylum Actinomycetota; class Actinomycetes; order Micrococcales; family Microbacteriaceae; genus Microbacterium; species Microbacterium sp. Y355. The sequence continues at coordinate 147,055 of NZ_JCAIUD010000002.1, forward strand.
ACCCACTTGGATCCGACGACGGTGTCCTGCTCGTCAAGTAGGTAGGGTCCGCTTCCGATCGGCGTCGTCTGTGCATCCGGCGAGTCGAACATCGCCGAGCTGCCGACGAGGCCGGCGTTCTGGCTCAGGTATACCGGGAGTGCGGGGTCAGGAGCGCCGAGCGTGATGATGAGCGTCGTGTCATCCGGCGCTTCCGCTGACGTCATTCCGGCGAGGAAGGACGCGTTCTCGCTCGTGCCGTCACGGAAGCGGGTCAGGTTGTCGGCCGCGACCTGCGCGGTGAGCGCCGTACCGTCGGAGAACTCCACGTCGTCGCGGAGGGTGAGCGTGAGGATGCTTCGTGACTCGTCCCATTCCCACGAGGTGGCGAGCCCTGCCACGATCGTTCCGTCGGGGTCCGTCCGCAGCAGCGTGTCATAGACAGCCTGCAGGTAGGGCGACTGATTTGCCCAGGATGCTTCCCAGGGAGCGAACGACGCCAGCTGTGTGACGACTCCAAGGCGGAGCATCGTCGGCTCGTCGCTAGCGGCGGGCACCTGCGCTGAGCAGCCTGTTGCCGCAAGCGCGGTGACGAGTCCGCCGATGGCAACGGCGCGCATGATTTTGGTGCGGTGCATCTTTGCACGTCCTCTCGGAACGATCGGGTGTGTCGGCACGAAACTGTGGCGACGACGAAAAGCTAGCACGAAAACCTTTAGGAGTGAAAGTTTTAACTTGTTGAAGGTTTTGGTAGCTTTGCTGGATGCCACGCAGACCGGGCCCACGCGGCGAGTATGCCAAGACTCCGAAGCGGCGCGAGGAGATTCTCGACGCCGCGTTCGGGGTGTTTGCGCGGTACGGGTATCTGAACAGCTCGATGAGTGAGATTGCCAAGCGGGCGGGGATGACACTTCCTGGTGTGGCTCATCACTTTCCGACGAAGCCCGGTCTTCTTGAAGCCGTCCTGCAGCAACGCGATCTCGACGCTGTGCGTCATCTCGAGGGGCGACAGGGTGTCGAACTTCTCCGTGGGCTGCTTGCGATTGCCGAGCGAGACCAGGATGACCGCGGCCTCACGCAGCTGTTCGCAATCCTTGCCGCAGAGGCGACCGCTGATGATCACCCCGCGCACGTCTACTTCCGTGAACGCTACGAACTGATTCTGGGCACGGTGCGCGGTGCCTTCGAAGAGGCCGCAGAACGTGGTGACGTGCGCGAGGGGATCACTCCAGCGGAGGCCGCGCAGACTTATGTCGCCCTCTCTGACGGACTGCAGCTCCAGCGTCTCTACGGCGTCGGTCACGAGAGCCAACTTGCGGTGACTCGCCGGTTCCTTGACAGCGTTCTCACGGTGCCCATCAACGACGTGAACTGAGTCGACACGCGAGAAAGCTCTCCACCACGGCGTTATGGGGACGCACCGACGACGCGCACGCAATCACTGACGGGCTTGCCTCCTCACATAGTCAGACGTCCACACGCACCGGCATGCTTTCCCAACCGCGCAGCGTGTTGTTCAAGTGTCGCCGTGGAGGTTCGGTGAGTTCGATGGATGAGACTCGGTCGAGGAGGGCGTCGAGGAGCGTCACTGCCTCTAACCGCGCGATGTGCTGGCCGACGCAGTGATGGATGCCCATGCCAAATCCGACGTGGCCGGAGGGGTCTCGTGACAGATCAAATCTCCCGGGGTCGGTCCATCGGCGCGGGTCGCGGTTCGCAGCGCCGAGGAACATGAGTACCTTGCGTTCTGGCGAAAGCACGGCGTCTGCGATCCGTGTTTCAGTCGTCGTGGTGCGGAAGAAGGTCTGCACCGGAGACTCGAGTCGGATTGCCTCTTCGAAGGCGCGTGGCAGCAGACCTCTATCGGCGCGGAGCCGCTGCCACTGATCCGGGTGCGTGGCGACGGCGTGCAGCACGGCGGATATGCCGGTGACGGTCGTGTCCACGCCGGCGGTCAGTAGCGAGCGGACGATGAGCGGCGCCTGTTCGTATCCGATCTCACCGCGGTCGGCTGCCTCCCAAATCTGCGCACCGAACCCGGTCTCGCTGAGATTCTCACGACGACACTGTGCAGCGATCCACTCGACTGTCGGGCCGATGGTCTTTGCCGGATCGGTGACCCGTTCGTTCATCGGACCGAAAGCGTTGAAGGCGAAGTCGCCGTAGGGAAGGAGGTTTTCCCTGTTCTGCGTTCCGATTCCCACCGCGTCAGGGAAGACACGCAGAGGGAAGGGCTCGGCGAGGGCGGTCACGGCATCGAACTCGTGCCCCTCCGACAGCACTCGCTCCACCAAGGCGACGGCATCCGTCTGCCAGCGCGACTCCAGCGCGCGCAGTCGTCGCGGCGACAACAGCTGTGACAGAACGGCACGCGGGGCATCGTGGCGAGGCGGGTCGGCTTCAAGTAAGAGGCTTGGCGGACGCCAGGGCGCCTCGTGATTGAAGTTGCTGAGTCCTACGCCAGCGCCTGACTGCAGCGATTGCCAATCGGTCAGCGCCCGGTGAACATCGTCATATCGCGCGACGGCGTGGACATCGTAGCGAGGCAGGTAGACGACGGGACCGAGTTCGCGGAGCTCTTCGTGGAAGGGCAACGGGTCGCTGAGGAACTCAGTAGAGAACGGATCGATATCCGAGGCAGGGATCGGGGGTGCGGTGGTGGGCATTGTGTCTCCTAGGATCAAATGTCGAGGACGAGCTGTGCGTCGAGACTGCGTGAGACGCAGGGGAACACGCATTCTGAAGCCGAGCGCTCCACATCATTCAGCAGAGAGTCGCGGTGGTCTGGCCGACCAGCGACCACGTCGGTTTCGCAGGTTCCACACACCCCTTGGCCGCAGGAAGTCAGCACATCGACGCCGATGCGGCGCAGTGCGGTGACCACGGTCTCGTCGACTGCCACGGTGGTAGAACGGCCAGATCTGGCGGCGACGACGGCGAAGGCGGTCGCGGGCGACGACGACCTGGTGGATGCAGCGAATCGCTCCACCTTTGCCGGATGACCGCCCTCGGATGAACCCCATGCCTCGACCTCGTCCAGCAACCGCGACGGTCCACAAGCGTAGACGCGCACGCCACCGTCGATCGGCCGCCAGGCATCGAGGTCTGCCCGTCCGATTTCGTCCGCGCAATGGATTGTGACTCGCTCGGTGAAGGCTTCCAGCTCGTCGGCGTATGCGAGCATCGTTCTGCTGCGGCTCAGATACAGGAGCCGCCAATCGGCGCCCAGGATGTCCGCCTGACGGATCATCGGAAGCAGAGGGGTAATTCCGATACCGCCCGCCACGAATAGGTATTGGCCAGACGGTGCGAGGCGGAAGTTGTTTCGTGGTCCACCAAACCGCAGCACGTCGCCCTCGTGCACAGTGTCGTGTAGTGCGATTGATCCGCCGGATCCGCCCGCTTCGCGCTGCACGGCGATCCGGTAGGTATGGGCGTCCCATCGGTCACCGCAGAGCGAGTATTGGCGGGTGGTGCCGTCATCGAGAATGACGTCGATGTGGGCGCCGGGCGACCAATCAGGTAAGCGCGCGCCGTCCGGAGCGCGGAGGCTGAACTCCATGACGCTGTCGGAGATCGCGCGGCGGTGTGCCACGACCAGGCGTCCGCTCGACGCGTCGCGCGGCATGGCGATGGAGTTGACCATGATCGAGGACAAATTCGTCTCCTCTTCGTTGAGGGCCCGACAGCTGTGTCGGTGAGAAAACGGTACCTTCGGAGTCAACGCGTCCGACTCTCGATTCCATTGAACGGAATCGAGAGTAATCTGCTCGGAGGAGGCACAAATGGCTCGGGGGTCCGCAGGAGAATCCGTGCTGAGCAAGCACCTGCGAGTTTTGGATGCATTCGACCCGCTACGGCCGTTCCTCACGCTGGCCGAGATCGCGGAAGCGGCGGCGCTTGCTCCCTCGACAGCACACAGACTGGTCGCGGAGCTGGAGCGTGAAGGATTGCTTGAACGGCTCCCTGACAGGTCATATCGACTCGGTGTGCGCCTCTGGGAGTTCGCTTCGCGCACGCCGGGGGCGTTGGGATTGCGTGAGTTGGCGCGACCGTGGATGAACGCTGTGCACAGCCGTGTCGCTCAGCACACACAGCTCGGTGTCTTGAACGGACTCGACGTCCTCTTCATCGAGCGGATGTCCACCCGCGGTGCGGTTGTCAACGCGACGCTCATCGGCGGTCGTATTCCACTCGCCGTGAGCTCCAGCGGCTTGGTTCTGCTCGCGCATGCCGCAGAGGATGTTGTCAGTGAGGTCATTCGCGTGGGTTGGCCCCACCACACTCGGCACACGCTGCGTGATGGCGCCGCGTTGCGCGCTCGGCTTCGCCGTGTGCGCACCGATGGATACGCAGTGATGGACGGGCACATCTATGAAGAGTCGCGGGGTGTCGCGGTGCCTGTGTTCGGACCGCAGGACGGTGTCTACGCGGCGCTCAGCGTTGTGGTCCCGGTCGAGGAAACGTCACCTTCCGGTGTGATCGAGATGCTCATCGTCGCAGCGGCGGGAATCACTCGGTCAATGAGCGACGCATACCTGAGCGGACTCGCTGCATCGCCGGACGGCTCGCCGGCTGGGATCGGGCCCCTGGTCAGTACCTCCCTGGCGACGGTCGAGTACTTCGCGAAGCGAGGGGAACAGAGCGCTGGCATACCGCCGCTCCTTCATTGAGGACCTAGTTGGGCGCACCTCGGCCCGATCGCCGCAACCTCAGCGGCCTCTCGCCGCCCACGCCTCGAACTCGGACTGGACCTGATCAAAGAACGCCGTCTTGGCCAGGGTGTAATCGTCGTAATCAGCTTTGCCGATCTGTTGGGCGCTGAGCGTTCGCTTTACGTCCTCATAGCGCTGGCGGGCATCGTCATTCGCCCGAAGCCAGTTGCGGAACCAGACCGTGTACAGACCCCACGGTGAATCCGCGCGCCGGACGTGAAGTATTGCTTGGTCGTCTTCGTGCCAGAACAGCCGCTTTTCCCAAACGAGGGGATCGGCCACGATCGACCCCCTCGGTAGATCGCGATCAACGCCGGGGGAATCGGGGCGCGAACCGCGCGCTCGCACGTAGCCGAGCGGTGCGAGCCTGGTGATGAGTTCGGCCTCCGAGGGGAGCGGAGAGATGCGCAGTTGCAGGTCTACGAACGGCTTTGCGGCGAGACCCGGCACCGATGTCGAGCCGATGTGATCTAGCTCTGCAGCCTCGGCGCCGTCAAGTCCACCTACAGCGTTCCAGACGCCCGATAGTAGTCGCGACGCGCGCTGTGCCCACTCCGCCTGGTGCTCGATCAATGCGGCCGGGTTCTTCTCGTCGTTCATCCGGCCCAATCTACGGGTCGTGAATCCGAGCGGCAACGAACGACGCGATGAGCTGCGGCGGTCGTTTACCGTCACCAGCGTGCATGCCTGGATCTACACGTCACCACTTCTCTCCTAATATGAACATGTGCAGCCAATCGACACCCTCGCCGTAGTTGGTGAGGTGCTGTCGTGGATCGGCCTCGGTATCGGCATCCCGCTCCTCGTGATCGCCGGAATGATCGCGCTCGCCGAAGGACGCTGGGAACGCGTCGACATGGCGGTGATCGATCGCGACGGCGTCCTGATCGCGCGATGGTTCGCCGGTGGGGAGTTTCACGAACGCCCACTCACCTCACGCGAGCACGTGGAGGACGACTGGCATCGAGGATTTGTGAGCGCGCGGAACCCGAGTCATGTGCGGACGCATCCGCCGATGCTGCGGCACTTCTTCCTGACGCTGGGTACGGTCTTCACCGCCATCGGCGCGATCGGACTCATCGTCTCGTTCATCCCCGCCTTCGTCTGAGATCAGGCCAGCGCAGGCGCCGTCGAACGCTGACGCTCCAGGCGGCGTAACAGTGCGGACAGCTGTGTGGATGCCGTCTGCGGATGCTCAGGATGCCATTGCACGGCTGTGATCGGTGCCGACTCGTGGGTGACTGCCTCGATCACACCGTCGGATGAGCGGGCGCCAACACGGAGTTCTTTACCCAGCTGGTCGAGCGCCTGATGGTGGGTGCAGAGCACGGCCCGAGTCGCATCGATGTCAAGGTGCAGATCCACAGCGGGGTCCAGGCGCAGCCGTGTGTGGACGAAGGTATCGGCGGAAGGCGTTCGCGCGCGATGCTTCTCCGCGGTGAGGTGTTGCACGAGCGTGCCGCCGAGAGCGACGTTGATGAGTTGGATGCCGCGGCAGATGCCCAACAGCGGTGTGCGTTGCTGAATCGCCTCCAGGACGACCGCAATCTGCGCGCGGTCCGCGCGTGACTCGTGCTGCCCTGAGCCGGGATAGCGCTCGTTGTCGCTGTAGAGCGATGGGGCGACATCCTCTCCGCCCATGAGCACGATCATGTCGGCCTTCCTCGCAGCCATCAACGTTTCCGTTGTCGATTGCTCTGCGGTGGCGATGAGTTCCGTGGTCCAGTTCATCGCCTGGATCGTCTGCAGCGTCGACGCGTTCAACAAATCGAGCGCGTCCTGGTAGCGCGGATTGGCCGGGCGCGAGTTCCTAATATGAACGACAGCGACGTGGTGACGCGGGGAAGGCATGATCACATCCTGCGTCGTTAGCTTTGCGCGACGGGGTCGGATGTGTTTCCGGCACGTTGCCGGCACGGGACTGCCGGTCGGCGTCGGATGCGGACTACTTCTTCCCGCGGTGCAGTTTCGACGGCCACCAGATCGAACGCCCGATGTCGTACGCCAGGGCCGGAACCAGCAGCGACCGCACGATGAACGTGTCCAGCAGCACGCCGAACGCGACGATAAACGCCAACTGCACCAGGAACAGGATCGGAATCACCGATAGCGCCGCGAACGTCGCCGCCAGCACAAGACCGGCCGAGGTGATCACGCCGCCGGTGACGGACAGCCCGCGCAGGACGCCCTCTCGGGTGCCGTGCTTGATGGATTCTTCGCGCACCCGCGTCATCAGGAAAATGTTGTAGTCGATTCCGAGCGCCACAAGGAACACGAAACCATAGAGCGGCACGGCCGGGTCTGCACCGGGGAAGTCGAAGATCCCGTTGAATACCCACGCCGCCACACCCATCGCGGTGCCGAACGACAACACGGTGGTGAGGATCAGCAGCACCGGCGCCAGGATCGAACGCAGCAGCAGCATCAGGATGATCAGGATCACGACCAAGATCAGCGGGATGATCAGATTTCGATCGTGAATCGACGTGTCATTCGTGTCAATCGACGTGGCTGTCACCCCACCCACGATCGCGTCGTGCTCGGAAAGTTCTGTGCGGAGGTCGCGGACCGTGGATGCCGCGGCATCCGAATCTGCAGCGTCGCTCAGCGTCGCCTGCAGCATCACGTCACCGTCGACGACGGTCGGCTCCGGAGCAGGCGTGCCGGGAGGACCGAACGCCGTGATGCCATCCTCGGTGACGCTGGCTGTGCCGCTGGGGGAATCGGATGCATTGACGGAGACCGCATCGACGCCTTCGTGCGCCAGCAGCAGATCTGCGACCTCTTGCAGCGAATCTTCGGCGACGACCACGTAGGCAGGGCTCCCTGAGCCGCCGGGGAAGTGCTCGCCGAGCGCGACCTGGCCGTCTCGGGCTTCCGATGCGCCCAGCACCAGTTCGGACTGCGGAATCCCCGAAGCGTTGAGCTGAGTGAATCCGGTCGCCCCAGCGATGAGCACGAGCGTCGTCACGATCCAGATCAGGCGCGGACGCTTTTGGATGCCGCGGGCAAGAAACGCCCACAGGCCCTTGGTGGCGATGCCTGTCTCCGCTGCCACGACTTCGGGTTCGAATGCCGGGCGACGCGGCCAGAACACTGCCCGCCCGAACGTGAACAGCAGTGCGGGCAGGAGCGTGAGCGCGGAGAGCATGGCGAACACAATGCCAATGGCAGCGACAGGTCCGAGCGTGCTGTTGGACTTCAGATCGCTCAGCAGCAGGCAGAGGAGCCCCGCGATCACCGTGCCACCGGACGCGGCTATCGGCTCAAGCGATCCCTTCCACGCAGCGATGGTCGCCGCGCCCTTGTCTTTCGTGTGGCGCAGTTCTTCACGGAATCTCGCGACGAAGAGCAACGAGTAGTCGGTCGCCGCACCGATCACCAGGATGAATAGGATGCCCTGCGTCTGGCCGCTGAGCAGCAGGATCTCCCACTTCGCGAGCCACCACACCACCAGCAGCGCCACGCACAGACCGAACAAGCTGGTGGAGAGCACGACGATCGGCAGCAGCGCAGAGCGGTACACGAGGATCAGGATCAGGAATACGGCAAGCAAAGCGACGCCCAGCAGCAGTCCGTCAATGCCCGCAAATCCGGCTACGAGGTCTGCGGAAAAGCCGGCAGGCCCGGTGATGTAAACAGCCACGTCGTCCGGCGTCGCCGCACGCAGCTCGTCGCCCAGGGCTGACACTGCGTCGCCGAGCTCGGCATCGCTGGAGATCGGGATGAACGCCTGAACAGCCTTGCCGTCCTCGGAGGGAATGCCGGGGGAGACCTCGTCCGCCACACCCTCGATGTCTGACGCGCCCGCGATGGCTTCGTTGATCGCCGCAAGCTGGTCTTCGTCAAGTTCGCTGTCGCCGACGAACACCGCGATTGCGGGGATCGCATCGGAGTCGTTGAACTCGCCGAGAAGTGCTTGCACCTGAGTGGCGTCGGCATTCGAAGGCAGGTAGCTGGTCTGATCGTTAGAGGAGACCTCGCTGACCTTTCCAAACAGTGGGCCGCCGAGTCCGGCCCCCACAAGCCAGACGAGAATCAGCACTGCCGGGATGACTACTCGCGCCAATGAGCGACGGCGCACGCGAACGCGCGTGGTGGTGTTGGTGTCGTCGATCATGTCATCCCCTTTGCTAGCCAGGCTAGATTAAAACCTAGCATGAAACATTCTAGGCGCTAGCATCAGGAGATGCCCCCCGTCCCTCCCGAACCCACCGAGTCGAGCGCTTTCGCATTCGGCTCGGCGATCTATGACGTCGAAGTCAGCGATCCAAAGGGAGAACTGATCGATCGTGCGGGAATGTCCGAGAACGACATCCGTCAGATCAGCGGAGTCATGCGTGCGCTGGGTGGGCTCCGAGACGCCGAGCAGAAACTGTCAGAGGCCTCGCTGCGTTACATGAAGCTCAACCAGACCGATATGCGTGCGCTGCATTTTTTGATCGCCTGCGAGAACAGTGGAGTCGTCGCGACCCCCGGCGCAATCTCCGCGCACCTGCGCATCTCGACCGCATCCACCACCAAGCTGCTTGATCGACTCGAGCGCGGCGAACACATCACTCGTTCGCCGCATCCCTCTGATCGCCGTGCCTTGGCGATCGCCATCACGCCGGAGACACGGAAATCGGCAGTTGAGACGGTGGGACGTCTGCATGCCCGCAGATTCATTGCGGCCGCACGGCTGTCGCACACGGAGCGTGAGATCGTCACACGATTCCTCACGGACATGACAACGGAGATTGCCCTCGACGATGAACCGTGGGCAACCTCCGCAGAAGATTGATCAGTGTCTAGTGCGCGGCGCGGTATGCCTCGACCACTGTCTGGGGAATGCGGCCGCGTTCGGAAACCTGGTGACCGTTGGCGTTCGCCCATTCACGGATTACGGCGGTCTCGGGAGAGGAGGCCGCGCGCGTGCGTGTCGAGCCTCGGGAAGCGGATGCCGAAGAGCGCCGTGCAGCCGAAACAAATGGTTCCAGTGCTTCTCGCAAAGCATCCGCATTCTCGGTGGTCAGATCGATTTCATAAGCGGTGTTGTTGAGCGAGAAAAGAACAGTCTCGCCCTCACCGATTCCGAGGATCGTTCCATCGATGTCGTCTACTAGCTGGTGCACAATACGTCGGGCCATTTGTTCAGTGTACGCAGAAAAGAATGGCGGCTACAACGATTCTGTCGTGATTCGAGAATGATTCTTTACGTTTATGGGAGCAGACCGGCCCGGCGCGCCCGCGCGACGGCAGCATGTCGAGTTGAAGCATCCAATTTGGACATCGCCGTGCTGAGATAGGCCTTCACAGTTCCTTCGCGTAGTCCGAGCTCTGCGGCGATCTCGGCATTCGTGTAGCCGAGTGCAGCGCACGCGAGCACATCAGTCTCGCGCGGCGACAGATGGACTGTGGGAATCGATCCGGTCGTGGCTGGAGCTTCATCGCCAGCGACAGTGAGCAGCCTCTGCTCGAGACGTGCGAGGCTTTCGCGCAGAAGGGGGTCACTGATACTTCCAGACAGTCCGCGCAACTCTGCAAAGCTCTCACGCAATTCTTCGCGATGGAGGGCGGTGAAGGTGGGGCTACGAGGTGCCAACGAGCGCAGTCGCCGATCGACCTCGTCGCGCACTCGCAGCTCGGATGCCACAGAATCGGCGACCGCCATCGCCGGGGCTGTCGTGATGCCGCCGATGGGTGTTTCACCCCACGCTCCGGCATAGAGAACGCCGCGTGAGCGCCCGTTCACGACGATGGGAAGTGCCAGGAGAGTGCGCAGGCCTTCGCCGAGAACGAAACCGTCGTAGTCGTGGGTTATGTGCTGAGAGGAGCCGTAATTGCTGGTCATGCGGGGCCGGAGTTCCATCATCGCGCGACCGCCAAGGCCGCGCTCGGAACGAACCTTGAGCCCCTCGAGACTGTGGGTGCGGGTCCCGATGATGCTGGTGACCGAAACGACGCCGTCTTCGATCAGGCCGCCGAAAGCGACGGGGAAGCGGGTGCGTTGAGCCAGCTCGCGCACTGCCTGCGCGACGATGTCGGTGTCTGGGTCCAGGGTGATGGTGTTCATCGAGTACCTACTTTCGGGGGTGACGACGCTGTTCCCCGTTTCGTAGCGTCGACCCTACCACTCGCAGGGTACCGCCTTGCGAGCTCCCATACGTGTGGCAAGGAGGCCTCATGACCGATCGAACCGACGCTGAACGGGTAGATGGAATCGACTACATCGCCGTTCAGCAGTCACCAGGATTCCAAACACTGAAGAGAACGCAACGGTCCTTCATCTTTCCGTTGGCGGCGCTCTTTCTGATCTGGTACTTCACCTACGTGCTGTTGGGTGCATATGCGACGGAATTCATGGGACAACGGGTGTGGGGCGATATCACCGTCGGGCTGCTGCTCGGACTCGCACAGTTCGTCACGACTTTCGCCATCACGATGGGATACGTCTCCTTCGCCAACCGAAAGCTCGATCCGAAAGCGGAAGAAATCCGTGAAGAGCTGGAGAAGGTTGAGGCGCAGGCATGAACATCGTCCATTTGGCTGCCGCGCCCGCCGGTGAGAATAACCCCGTCCTCAATATCTCCATCTTTGCCGCATTCGTCGCGGTGACCCTTTTCATCGTCATTCGCGCCAGTAAGAACAACAAAACGGCCGCCGATTACTACGCGGCCGGCCGTTCCTTCACCGGACCTCAGAATGGCTTCGCCATTGCCGGTGATTATCTGTCTGCCGCATCCTTCCTCGGCATCTGCGGCGCGATCGCCGTAAATGGGTATGACGGATTCTTGTATTCCATCGGATTCCTCGTCGCTTGGCTGGTGGCGTTGCTGCTTGTCGCCGAGATGATGCGCAACACCGGTAAATTCACGATGGCCGATGTGCTCTCGTTCCGCCTCAAGCAGCGTCCAGTGCGGATGGCAGCCGCGATCACCACGCTGGTGGTGTGCTTCTTCTATCTGCTCGCCCAGATGGCCGGTGCCGGTGGTCTGGTCTCGCTACTGATGGGCATCGACGGCAAGGTCGGCCAATCGATCGTCATCGCCGTCGTCGGCCTTCTGATGATCGTCTACGTCCTCATCGGCGGTATGAAGGGCACCACCTGGGTGCAGATCGTCAAGGCTGTGCTGCTCATCGCCGGCGCTTTGGCGATGACCATCTGGGTGCTCGCACTGCACGGCTTCAACCTGAACACGCTGCTCGAAACCGCAGTCGCGAACTCGCCGAACGGCGATGCGATCCTTGCACCGGGGCTTCAGTACGGCGCCAATCCCTTGGACTTCATCTCGCTCGGACTTGCCCTGGTGCTGGGCACCGCAGGGCTTCCACACGTGCTGATGCGCTTCTACACCGTTCCGACGGCCAAGGAAGCGCGACGTTCAGTCGTGTGGGCCATCTGGCTGATCGGTGGGTTCTACCTGCTGACGCTGGTGCTCGGATACGGTGCAGGCGCGCTCGTCGGCGCTGATGTGATCAAGGCCGCCCCCGGCGGCGTGAACTCCGCAGCACCGTTGCTCGCGCAGTATCTCGGTGGCCCACTCCTGCTCGGTTTCATCTCCGCCGTCGCCTTCGCGACGATCCTTGCGGTCGTGGCAGGACTCACCATCACGGCGGCCGCGTCGTTTGCACACGACATCTACGCGAACGTCATCCAGAAGGGCCGCAAGAAGGCGGATGGAACGCCTGTCGACGCTGACCCGAACGCGGAAGTGAAGGTTGCTCGTCGCACGGTGATCGTCATCGGCATCCTCGCGATCCTCGGTGGCATCGGCGCACAGGGCCAGAACATCGCCTTCCTCGTCGCCCTTGCCTTCGCTGTTGCGGCGTCCGCGAACCTACCGACGATCCTTTACTCGCTGTTCTGGCGGCGCTTCAACACTCGTGGTGCGGTGTGGAGCATGTACGGCGGTCTGGCGTCTGCGATCATCTTGATCGTCCTCTCGCCGGTGTTCTCCGGTTCGGAGACCGCGATGATTCCAAGTATTGACATCGCCATCTGGCCGCTCAACAACCCGGGCATCGTCTCGATACCGCTCGGGTTCTTCCTGGGCTGGCTCGGCACGGTCACGAGCCGCACGATCGAATCTCCTCAGCTTGCTGCGGAGATGGAAGTGCGATCGTTGACCGGCTTCGGCGCAGAGAAGGCGGTGGATCACTAGCCGCCTGCGCCAACAGAATCATTGATCGAACAGGAACCCCCGACGGCCCACACGTCGGGGGTTCCTGACGTTTATTGCTCCAGATCGAGCAGGAAGCGCTTGTGCTCAGGATGCGCGCCATACTGACCCGGACTGCCATCGGAGCGCACCACACGGTGCACCGGCACGATGATCGAGAACGGAGTCAGCCGGCACGCGGTACCGACCGCACGGGCAGCGCCGGGGCTACCAGCGGATGCTGCGACTTCGCCGTAGCTCATGGTCTCGCCCCATTCGATCGTGTTGATCGTCTGAAGCGCCGTGCGGTGGAAGCCATCGACCAATCGCCAGTCGAAGCGCAGGTGCTCGTGGAATCGCACCGGGGTGCCGGCGAAGTAGTCATCGAGCAGATGCGCAAGCTCGTCGGCTGCCCCTGGATCGGGGGCGGGCACGTCGTGGAGACGTGCAGAGATGTTCTCGAGCAGCCATGGCACCGAGGGATCTGCCGACTCGGAAAGGTCGAAACGTACGATTCCCTCGTCTGAGAACACCACCAGCGCATCACCGAACGGTGTGGGTGCGAAGTCGTAGCGGAATGTCATGACACCATCCTGACGTGCGCCGCGGACTTCAGAAGGCGCTGATCACATGGGTGGGGGAGAACCAGGCGTAGGTGCGCGGGTGTGCAGAAAAAGTGGCCCAATCCGGTGAAACCCGGCCAGAATACAGGGATCGAGCACCTACGGAGCCTAGTGTGTCCTATGTGTGGCGACGTGAAGAGAAGGCTGCGGAATCTGCGATGACGCTCGGCAGCCAACAGGACGACCAGACCGTAATCGCGGTCGCTCACATCGCCGACGCCGAACGCACCCGGCTGCGGGCTGAAGCCGCCGATCTCGGTGGGCCATCGCCGCTTGTCAACTACCGCGACTCCGTCGAGGGTGGAATCGATATCTCCAAGGCTCACCCGGGGAGCCTGCCGCAGTTCATCACCGGAAAATCCACGCTGCTGTCCAACCTCTTCCGCGATGAGGTTGGACTGCGCACCGCACGCCTGGCCGCTGAGCGGATCACCGCCAAGCACACTGAGCTGCGCACGGTTCGCGGCATCGAGGCCGTTCACCTGGCTGTCGGTCTCGCCAGCTGGCGCATCGGGGGAGCGGACTTCGCTGCTCCCGTGCTGCTGCGTCCACTTGCCATCCGCCGGCATCACACCGACTTCGAGCTGAAGCTGCAGGGTGCGTTCGTCGTCAATCCCGAACTGGTGAGCGCCGCGCGCGAGCACTTCGGGATCACGATCGATGCGGAGACGCTGGCGTCGCTGGCATATGACGGTGGCATCTTCAAGCCACAACCGGTCATCGACAGCCTGCGCGCTGCGACCCAGTCGATCGACACGTTCACTGTGCTGCCGCGACTGGTCGTGTCGACCTTCGCCGACGTCGCCTCCGCGATGGCACGCGACAGCCGCGCACTCGATCATCAACTGCTGAACGCTCTGGCAGGTCACGTCGCCGACCGTGAGCAGGTGACCTCTGCGCGTCCGCAACCGCACATCACCAGTCCGGATGACCGTGCTCCGGCATCCGACACGCTCCTGCTCGACGCTGACGCTGAGCAGGAATCGGTGTTGGCTCGAATCTCCGCTGGTCATTCGCTTGTTGTCTCCACGTTGCCAGGCACCGGCGGCACCCAGACCGTCATCAACGCACTTGGTGAACTCGTGCGCGCAGGCAAGCGTGTGCTTGTCGTGTCTGCACGACGTTCCACCCTCGACGGCGTTCGTCATCGTCTGACAGGTATCGGGCTGGACAGCTTCGCCGTGTCCCCTGCAAGCATCCGGCGTGACCTCGTTCGCGCGATCGGACGCAACGAGAAGGCGACCGCGCCCAAGGTCAGCGACGTAGATGATGCGCTGGTGCGCCTGCGTGCCGTCTTGCTCGACTACCGCACGGCACTGACTGCTCCGGTCGCCGGCATCAACGCATCCGTACTGGATTCCACCAGGCAGCTCACCCGCCTGGCATCGCTGCCGGTGCCGCCGTCGACGACCGCGCGGCTGAGCACAGAAACGCTCCGCCGACTCACCGACAATCGCGCCGACGCCGCCGCTGCGCTCGTGCAGGCTGCGCGTCTGGGGGAGTTCCGCTTCGGACCAGATGACTCTCCCTGGTACGGCGTGAGCTTCAACAGCACCGAAGCAGCGCGCTCGGCGCACGAACTCGCCGGCCGGCTGCACGCTTCCAGCGTGCCCGCTCTGATGGAGCGCGGCTACGAGCTCATTTCTCAGACACACATGCGGCCTTTCGCGACGATCGACGAGCTGGGTGAGTACCTGCACCTGCTCGAAGGCATCCGTGACTCGCTCGACCGCTTCAGCCCGACGGTCTTCGAGCGTCCGCTTGGCGAGCTGATTCAGGCGCACGGCTCTCGACGCGATGCTCCGGGGCTGTCGGGTGCGAACCGTCGCCGACTGCGCCGCCTTGCCAAGGAATATGTGCGCCCCGGCGTGCACATCACCGAGATGCACGAAGCTCTGTTGCGCATTCAGCAGCAGCGCACGCAGTGGCAACGATTCGTCGATGCAGGTGTCGCCCCTGAGGTTCCGCTCGGTCTGTCCGAGGTGCTCGGATCCTGGCAGCGGGTGAGCGCTGAGCTGGCCGAGCTCGACACCGCTCTCGGCCGTCGCGAGCCGCTCGAGGCGCTACCCGTCGAACGACTCGTGCGCACCCTGGCAGGGCTTGCCGCACGCTCGGACGTGTTCGACAACCTCGTCGAACGCGCCACCATTCGCGACAAGCTGGCGACTCTCGGGCTGGAACCGCTGCTCGCCGAGCTCTCGGTGCGGCATGTCGCGGAAGATCAGGTCGCCGAAGAGCTCGAGTTCGCCTGGTGGCAGTCGCTGCTGGAGCGAGCGTTGCAGGACAACCGTGCCCTGCTGGGAGCGAATACCGCGGTCGTCGACCGTCTGGAGCGAGACTTCCGCCTTGTCGATGAGGCTCACGCCGCGATGGCGGGGCCGCTGCTGGCCTGGCAGCTCGCAAATCAATGGCGGATCGGCATCGTCGATGAGCCCACTGAGTCGCAGCACCTGCGACGTGCGCTCACCCAGGGCACTCCATCAACGGCAGAGATCGTATCCGCAGCGCCCACACTGATGAATGTGCTGGCGCCAGCCTGGATCTCCTCTCCGTATCAGGTGCCCGAGATTCCGGAATCGGTCGAGTTCGACACGGTTCTGCTGGTGGATGCTGCGGCTATCAACCTTGCCGAGGCAGCCCCTGCGATTCGTCGTGCACGCCAGGTAGTTGCCTTTGGCGACCCGGTGACGCAGCGACCGTCACCGTTCACCATGGCAGTGGATGCTGACACCGAATGGGAAGCTGAGGTCCCATACGATGAGACCTCGGTGTTCGAGCGGCTTGCAGAGCTGCTGCCGGTGATGACGCTGACCCGCAGCTACCGCGCCGGTGGCGAAGACCTCGCCGAGCTCATCAACGATGCCTTCTATGGCGGCGAGATCATCTCGCTGCCTTGGGCCGGTTCCTACCTCGGGCGCGGCAGCCTCACCGTCGATTACGTCGAGGGTGGTGTCGGCACACCCGACCCGATCTCCGGCGCCGTGGAGAGCCCTGACGCCGAGGTCTCGCGTGTTGTGACGCTGGTCGTCGAGCACGCCGTGCACCGTCCGACCGAGTCGCTCATGGTGATCACCGCGAGCGCCCGCCACGCAGAGCGTGTTCGTGCCGCGGTGACGACGGCCTTCGCCGGACGCTCAGACGTTGCAGACTTCGTCGGTCGCTATACCGCAGAGCCGTTCGCCGTGCTCACGTTGGAAGAGTCCGTGGCGGAGAGCCGCGATCGAGTGATCTTCTCGCTGGGCTACGGACTCACCAAGCATGGCCGAGTGCTCAGTGATTTCGGCGACCTGTCCACACCTGACGGCGAGCGGCTGTTGACCGTCAGCATGACCAGGGCACGTCGCTCGATGGTGCTGGTGTCCTCTATCCGTCCTTCGTCGTTCGATGACGGACGCCTTGCGCATGGGGCATCCACGCTCATGTCGATCCTCGGGGGGTTGGCGACACGCAGCCGCGAATCGCGCCTGGAAGACCTTGCCGACCCGCTCACCCTCGCCCTGGCCAGGGAACTGCGACGCCTCGGCGCATCCGTCGACGTCGACTATCGCGGCCTGCTGCCACTGGTCGCGCAGCACAAGGGCAAGGCCGTCATCATCGAGTCTGACCCCGAGACGCGCGGAGAGTCGCTGCGTGAGACTCTGCGACTGCGTCCGCACGTGCTTCGTCGCCTCGGCTGGCACTATGTGCGGGTGCACGCTTTCGACCTCTACAGCGACCCGGTGACCACGGCGTCCCGCATCGCCGCGGTACTCGGAATCGCAGCGGACGCAGTGAAAGCCGACAACGACACGCAGCCGCTCAATTTCTCTGACGATGCGTGACGAACACTCTTCGGAGTCCGAGCGCCAACGCGTCGTCCGGGTCCCTGGCAGTCGCCGCGCACGCCTGACGCCGGCGCCCGGCACCGACACGTCACCTGACGTAGTGACGAACCGGCCACCCGCGAAGGAATCGGTCAAAGGACGCGGTCCGAACGACGACCGGATGCTGGGCGACGTCCCCCCGCACTACTGAGCGCGGCATCAGGAAAGCCCCCGCCTCCCGAAGGAGACGAGGGCTTCTGCTGATGCTGAGTTTTAGCTCACGCTGTTCTTGCGGAGCAGATCGCGGATCTCGATGAGCAGCTCCTGCTCGTTCGGCAGGGTCTCCTCCTCTACCGCGGGGTTCAGTCGGGCCTGGCGTTCCTTGTACCTGTTCATCGGCACGACAAAGACGAAGTACACGACGAGCGCGACGGCCAGGAAACTAATGAGCGCCGTGATGAGGTTGCCCAGCGGGAACGTGACCGGCTGGCCATAGATTCCGAAGATCGTCGGACCGATGTTCCCCGCCGCGTCCGCTGTGTAGAACAGTGAGACGAGTGGAGTGATGATGCTGTCGACCACCGCGGTCACGATCGCCGTGAACGCACCGCCGATGACCACGGCCACGGCAAGGTCGATGACATTGCCCTTCGTGATGAATTCCTTGAATCCCTGGATCATGGGAACCCCCGTTGAATCGAACCTCAGGTCGAGGCTGGAGACGACGCGGGCGCCGGAGTGGCGCTCGTCGACGAATCTGACTTCGATGATGCCGATGAATTCGACTTTCCGCCACCGCCACTCCGAGAATCGGTGCGATAGAAGCCAGAACCGTTGAACGTCACGCCGATCGATCCATACTGCTTGCGCAGTGCGCCACCGCATTCGGGGCAGATGCTGAGGGCATCCTCGGAGAAACTCTGGACGGCGTCGAAGCGGTGATCGCACGACGTGCAGGCATAGGCGTAGGTGGGCATGTTCGTTTCAGTTGGTTCAGTGTCGCGCAGGCGACAGGGTGAGAGTCCGCGTGGGGGTCACGATGCCGGTCACCGGCTGGTCGTGCACCTCTCGCGGAAGGGAATCAAGTACCTCGGAATCATAGATCACGGCGTATACAGGAGGGCATTTCTCCATTGAGCCGATGGTCTTGTCGAAGTAGCCACGACCCCAGCCGAGGCGCATGCCCGTGGCGTCGATTGCGGCTGCGGGGATGATCATGAGGTCGACGTCATTGACGGCGATGGGGCCGAGGACTTCACCGGTCGGCTCCGGAAGGCCGAAGAGCCCCTCGGCTACATCGTCGGTGTCGTTGGCGACGGCCCAGTCCAGCAGGCCGTCGGCCCGGGTGATTGGCAGCAACACACGGATGCCTCGCTGCACTGCTCTGGTGACGAAGTCGCGCGTGCCGGGCTCTGTGGTCGTGGACAGGAAGCAGGAGATCGACCGTGCGCCGTGGTTCTCGAGGAGTGCATCTAGTTGCTCGCCGATACCGGATGCTGCGGCTTCACGCTGTGCATCGGAGAGCAGCTGTCGGCGCTCGCGCAACTCCGCACGCAGTGCGCGCTTCTCCTGCTCGATGTCAGTCGACATCCTTTGAGTCTACGTGTCAGGCCGCAATGTCAGGCCGAAGGCCGCTCCCCGCTAAGCTGGCCCAATGGGAAAACAGTCAATGAAGGCAGTAATTCCGGCAGCGGGTCTGGGTACGCGCTTCCTGCCAGCCACCAAGGCCATGCCGAAAGAGATGCTTCCGGTGGTCGACAAGCCGGCTATTCAGTATGTGGTCGAAGAAGCTGTTGCTGCGGGCATCGATGACATTCTCGTGATCATCGGCCGAAACAAGAACGCTATCTCCAACCACTTTGACTCCGTCCCGGAGCTTGAGGTGAAGCTCACTGAGAAGGGCGACATCGAGCGCCTGGAGCGGGTGATGAAGTCCAGTGATCTGGCCGACATTCATTACCTTCGTCAGGGTGAGCCGAAGGGACTGGGGCACGCGGTGTTGCGCGCCAAGACTCACGTCGGCGACAGCTCTTTCGTCGTCATGCTCGGTGATGACCTCATCGATGAGCGTGACGAACTCATCACGACGATGATCGCGGAGCACGAGCGCACGGGTGCGGCGGTCGTCGCTCTCATGGAGGTCGAGCCTGCCAACATTCATATGTACGGTGCTGCCGCGATCGAGACCACGGATGCCGACGACGTCGTCCGCATCACGGGCCTCGTCGAGAAGCCGGCCAGGGAAGACGCACCGTCCAACCTCGCCATCATCGGTCGCTACGTGCTGCCCGCGTCTGTGTTCCCGGTTCTTGAGCACACAGCTCCGGGCAAGGGCGGCGAGATTCAGCTCACGGATGCGCTGCAGGAGCTCGCAGCAGATACCGATGGCCCCGGCGTCGTCGGCGTCATCTTCCGTGGCCGTCGCTATGACACCGGCGATCGCGTCGATTACATCAAGGCGATCGTGCAGCTCGCTGCGGATCGTGATGACCTCGGCCCGGAGCTTCGCCCGTGGTTGAAGGAATTCGGCGAGAGCCTGTAGGCGCTCGGGGTCGAGGATCGGATGGATTTCGTGCTGGGGCACCGTCATGGACCGGTCGAGCTGAGGCTTGTCCGCACCCGTGACGCACGTGTGCTCCAGAACGAGCTGCTTCAGAACCGTGCCTGGTTGCAGCGCTGGGAAGCGACCATCCCGAACGGTGTTGCATCGTTCGACATGCGACTCGGTATTCGGCGCCTGCTGCAGCAGTACCGCGATGGCGGCGGATACCCGTTCGTCCTGGAGTACGACGGTGAGGTCGCCGGTCAGCTGAACGTGTGGGGAGTCTCCCGCGGTTCGTTGTGCTCAGCGACCATCGGCTATTGGGTGAGCGAGCGATTCGCCGGCCGGGGAATCACACCCACGGCAGTGGCGCTCGCCACGGACGCGGCCTTCGGCGAGTTCGGGTTGCACCGGATGGAGATCTGCATCCGCCCGGAGAATATAGCAAGCCTGCGAGTCGTGCAGAAGCTCGGCTTCCGCTACGAAGGGCTGCGCCGACGTTACATCCACATCGACGGCGACTGGCGCGATCACTACGCTTTCGCGCTCACTCGTGAGGACGTTCCGAATGGCGTGTTGGCGCGCTGGGTGAACGGTAACGTTCCGCAGGATGCGGCGGCCATTCCGCCATCGGATCGACTTTCGATCTAAGATTCTCATCTTGCGCGAGCGACACGCGCCCTGACTGAGGCCGATGTCGGCCACGGTCGCATACCGTTATCCCTATGAATGGGCCGGTACTGAGTGGGGGCGTCATCGTCCTTGTTTCGGTGCTGCTCTGGATGCTGTACCTGCTGCCCTCATGGCGAGGTAGGTATCAGTACAATGCTGCGGAGCGGAACGCCGTGCGTCTGAACCAGACGCTGCGTGTGCTGGCAGAAACGAGCGAGACACCCGATGAGGTGCATCTCGAACTCAATGCGCGCACCGTGCTTGCGCAACAGAAGCTTGTGAAGCGTCTGCAATCAGAGAAGGAAGCATCCGAGCTGGTGCGACTTCGAGCCGAACTCGCCGCGACCCGCGCCGATCCGGTCATGCGGCAGGCACGCGCACGCCGCAACGTGCGCATGGTGGCGACGGTGCTGCTGTTCGCCGGCCTCGCGACCGCGGGGCTGGGCATCTGGCAGATGATGACCGGTGGTGTGCAGTTGCTGATTTGGGTCGGCGGCGCGCTCGCCGTCGTCGCCGTGGTCACGCTGCAGAAGATGGCGTCTGTCTCGCTTCGTGCGGCTCGTCGCCCGGCGGAGGTGCTCGTCGAGAGTGCTGCTGTGCGGGTTGCGCCGCCGTTGCACGATCAGGGTCGTGCGACATGGACTCCCCGGCCTCTGCCGGCACCGCTGGTAACCGTCAGCGGCTCACTGGCACAGACTGCGCGGGCCGAGATCGACGCGAAGCAAGAACTGCGTCGCGCCGAGCGTGTCGCGCGACTGCGTGAGCGTGCGGAGGAGATGGCGCTGCCTGCACCGGTAAGTTTGCCCGCAGCCAAGGCTCCCGCATCGCCCTACGCGAAGATGGGTTTCGTGGATGACGCGGAGATCGAAGAGCACGTGCGTCAGCTGCTGCAGCGCCGTGCTGTCGGTTGAGTTTCCGCGCGGCGCAGCGAACCTTTCTGGCGTGATAATCTAGCTGAGGTTCATGGGCCTATGGCGCAGTTGGTAGCGCGCCTCGTTCGCATCGAGGAGGTCAGGGGTTCGAATCCCCTTAGGTCCACACTGTGTTGAGACAGTAAGAAGAAGCCCCGCTCAGGCGGGGCTTCTTCGTTTTCTCGGACGATCAGTCCGGCCGACCGGCATCCTGAACGATCTGCGCCACGACATCCGCATCGAAGTGGAAGACCACGTCATCGGGCGTCAGTCGCTCGATGAATGGCACGATGCGCACGCTGTCACCATCGATCGTGACGACTGAGCCGCCGAAAGCGTCGATCGCCGATTCCTCGGCGGGGTCGGCGAAAGCGTGGGAGACGTTGGTCACGCCCGGAGCCACGGTTACGGGGATGCCACCGACGAACTCGGTGATCGGCAGGTGGTAATGCCCCGCCAGGATGACCCGAACATCAGTGCCGCGCACGATGTCGATCAACTCCTGCCCGTCACGCTCGTCGAGGGCCAGGGCCTGCAGCAGATCGGTCTGCGCCCTGATCGGCGGATGATGCACGATCACTACCGTGCCGTGCGCAGCCGGAGCCCTGAGAACCTCACGCAGGAACTGCTTCTGCTCGGCCTCGAGGGTGCCGTGGCCGGCGCCTGGCACTGAGCTGTCGAGCACGATGACCCGCCACCCGTCCTGGTCGACGACAGAGGCCACGGGGCGGTCCAGGTCGATGCCGGGTAGCTGTTGCTCATCGGCATCCGGCTGTCCGCCACCCAACAATGCGCGGAACGCTTCGCGGCGGTCATGGTTACCCATCGCGAACACCACACGTGCTCC
The DNA here is from genome assembly GCF_059445345.1 of Microbacterium sp. Y355. Lineage (NCBI taxonomy): Bacteria > Bacillati > Actinomycetota > Actinomycetes > Micrococcales > Microbacteriaceae > Microbacterium > Microbacterium sp. Y355. The sequence goes on from NZ_JCAIUD010000002.1 coordinate 169,288, forward strand.
GCGCTCACGTGCCCAGGGTGCGACGGCATCCCTGACCTGTCGGTACGACTCGGCAGAGCCGTCATCACTGACGTCACCGGATACGACGACGAGGTCGAACGGGAGATGCTCCACATGCGCCAACGCTCTGCTCAGGTGCTCGGCGGTGTCGACGACGCCGTAGTGCCGGCCGTTGTCTCCGGAGAAGTGCGTGTCGCTGAGATGCAGGATGCGAAGAGCGCTCATGGTGACACTCTTCCAGATCAGCGGTGCTCAGCCCAGGAGTACGGTCGCGATCAGCAGCACGGGCACGCAACCAATCGTCGTGATGAAGACCGTATCGCGAGAGATGGACTCGCCGATGTCGTAGCGCTGTGAGTAGTTGAAGACGTTCTGCGCGGTCGGTAGAGCCGCGAGCACGACGACGATCAGGACTTCATGCGCGGAGAGGCCGAACACGAACTGTGCGACCGCCCAGGCGATGAGCGGCATGACCAGCAGCTTCAGCGTGCTCGCAAGCAGCACGTCCCGACGGTGCCCCGACGTGCCGAGCACCTTCTGGCCGTAGAGCGAGATGCCGTAGCTGATCAGCAGCACCGGCACGCAGGCGTTCGCCAGCAGAACGGCGGGCTCCATCACAATCGGTGGCAGCTCGATATCGAGTACAGAGACGAGAGTTCCGAGGGCTGAGCCGAGGATGATCGGGTTCGTCGCCGTACGAACGAAGGTGCGCCAGGGGGAGGTGCGGCCGCTCGTGACGGCATCGAGGATCGTCAGCGAGATCGGCGTGAACACCAGCAACTGCAACAGGATCACCGGCGCCGGGTAGGCGGCGCTGCCCAGCAGATACAGCGAGAGCGGAATGCCGATGTTGTTCGAGTTGACCTGTCCGGCCGACAGCGCACCGATCACGGTTTCACCGATGCTGCGCTTCCAGACGTACTTGGCCACCAGCGCGTAGCCGCCGATCACAGCAACCGCAGCGATGGCCGACACCGGCAGTAGCGACGAGAACAGCATCGATGCATCCGCCTGCGAGAGCACGGTGAAGAGCAGGAAAGGTGACAGCACGAAGAACGTCAGGCGCCCGAGTACATGGCGGGCGTGCGGGCCGAGCAGATCGATGCGTCCGATGATGTATCCGACGGCGATCGCGAGCCCGACGACGGCGAATCCGGTGAGTGTATCGAGCACGTTCTGAGCGTAGTGGCTCCGGATGCTCTCGCCGGTTCTGCAGGAACGTTTTTTCCTTCTCACCGGGAAATTTGACTTCGCTGTGGAAGTGGCTATGGTCAATGGTTACACCCGCCAGCTGAATCAGAGGGAAGCGAGTCTCGATGTCTGGAAAGACACCCACAGAACGAACTGGAAAGAAGACCGCGAAGCTGTCGCTGAAGGAGAAGCGAGCAGTCAAGCGTGCCAAGCAGGAACCGGAGAGCTTCATCAAGTCCCGCAAGGGCGCGGCTGGCTGATCTGACGAATAGATCCGGTTCCTGAGAGGGGGTCGCAGGCGCGTGAGCCTGCGGCCCCTTCCACCTTTTTGGCGCGGGGGTGGGGGGTGGTTCAGTGCAGCGGCAGGCTCAGCGTGAACACGCTGCCGGATCCTTCAACGGAACGCAGCGCGACGTGTCCGCCGTGTCGGGCAAGCACTGTCGAGACGAGCGTTAATCCGAGCCCTGATCCCTGGACATCGCGTGCATTCTGTGCGCGAGCCAGCTCATCGAAGACGATGGGAAGATCGGATGCGGGGATGCCACGACCCGCATCGGCAATCTCGATGATGGCCCATCCGCTCTCCTCGCGAAGTCGCACCTCGATTGGGCCCGCGACAGAGTACTTCACCGCGTTGCCGAGGACGTTGTCGATCGCGAGGGACAACAGATCGATGTCGGCGGGCACCGGCGGCACGGTCCACGGAACTCGCGTGACGTCCACACGGATGCGGGCCGCCGAGGCGGCGTCGCGCTGGCGGATCGCATCGACGGCTTCCTCGAGCACGACCTCGAGGTCGACCTGTTCTCGCTCGAGTTCTCGCGTCTCCAACTCGGCTAGCTTGCGCAGATCTCGGACGAGCCCGGCGAGCTTTCTGGCCTGCGCATCGACCGTCTGCCATTCGACGGATTCCCGGCCTGCGGCCGTCGCGAGAATCGCGGTCAGCGGGTTTTTCAGCTCATGGTCGAGTCGGGCCAGGAACATGCGATGACTCTCACGCTCTGTGCGCTGGCCCACTTTCTCGCCCTCGATGTAGGCGGCGGCGACACGCGCCCTGCTATGGCGACGGTCCGAGCGCACAAGTAGGGCGATCCCCACGATCAGGCTGATCAGGATGCCTGCGGCCAAGAAGACACCGGGAAGCGCCATCGCGATCGTCAGGCTGCGGCGCTCGCCGAGCAGGAGCAAAATGCCACCGGCTGCGGCGCCCAGTATGACCGGGGTGATGACCGCCGCTGCCAGTCTGACGCGGTGAGCGGGGCTCCAGCCGAAGCGACTTGCGGCGCTCCCACGTGGCCAACGCACGGTGCTCATGCTGCGGTCACCGCGGCGATGAAGCGATAGCCGAGACCCGGGGCGGTGTCGATGTATCTCGGTGCGGCAGGATCATCGCTGAGCACCCGACGCAGCTCGGCGATGCGGTGATCGACCGCGCGACTCGAGGTGGCGAAGTCGAAGCCCCACAGTGCAGCGAGCAGTCGCTCTCTCGGCAGCGCCTCCTGCGGATGCGTCATCATGTACTCCAACAGGGTCAGTGCTTTGGGGGTCAGGGTGAGCTCGCGGTCCTGCAACCACACTCGACGTGACGTCCGATCCAGGAGTAGCTCTTCGGCGCGCAACTTCGTCGCAGCCGGCAGTCCGCCCGAGCCCTGTGAGGCCCGTCGCAACACCGCGCGGATGCGCGAGAGCAGTTCCTGAGGATCGAACGGCTTGTTCAGATAGTCATCGGCGCCCTCGTCCAGCGCCGCGCTGCGTTCCCAGGATTCGCCGACCTGTGTGAGCAGGATCACCGGCAGCCACAGGTCGCGCTCGCGGAGTCGCCGCACGAACTCACGTCCATCCATATGCGGCATCAGGACGTCACTGACGACGAGATCAGGCACCTCCTCGGCCACAGCATCCAAACCTGCCCGGCCATCGCTGGCGATGCGGACGTCATAGCCGCTGCGTTCCAGGAACGCGCTCAGCGCACCGGTGATCGCCTCGTCGTCGTCGACAAGGAGGAGGAGGGGTCGGTTGGCGCACATGACATCATCCTGACGTTGCGACGTTGCCGGCTCCGGAGTCTGCAACGGTCGGAGTGGCGCCGAGCCAGTACACCTCGTTGATCGTCCCAGTAAGCTGCACGGTCGCCACGGAATCGACGAAGACGACGTTCCCCGCCCCCCTTATCTCCAGGGTCGTGACCGGGCCAGCGACCACGACACCGATGTCCATCTCCACCACGAGGTGCTCGCACGGGCCGTCGACGATGATGACGTTGCCGGTGGTGTCGGCGAGAAGCAACTCGCCGTCGCAGCGCACGGTCTGTGTCGTCAGAGCGATCGCGTTATCGCGGACTTCGGCGACTTCCGTGCTCCACGAGGTCGTGACGGTGGCATCCTCAGCGGTCTCTTCTGGTTCCGTCGATTCCTGCGTGTCCGGTGTCTCGTCGGAATTGGTCTTTTCGGAAGGTGTCTTTTCGGAAGGTGTCTCTTCGGATTCGGTGGCGGCGGGCGCCTTCGCGTCTGCCGGGTCGGTGAGTGCGACGGCGCATCCGGAGAGGCTCGCGAGCAGGACGACCGCGGCGAGAGTGACGGGGAGCGTGCGTGTGAATGGCATGACGTGTTCCTCGTTGCTGGTCAGAGTTGCTGGTGGGCGAGGGTGGTTCAAAGGGTCGCCGGGATGAAGATTTCAACGCGTCTGTTGAGCTGGCGACCTGCCGGGTTGTCCTGACCGTCGATCTCGTTTGCGGCAACCGGACGGGCCTCGCCAAGCCCCTCGGCGGTGAGAACGGTCGTTACGTCGGCATTGTCGAGGGCGGCGACAACGGATGCCGCGCGGTCTTCAGAGAGCGTCTGATTGTAGGAATCCGCGCCGATCGCGTCGGTGTGACCGGAGACGATCGCCTGGGGGACGTCGTACTCGGTCAGCACCGAGGCGACAGTCTGGAGCGTTTCGGTGGCATCGTCGCGCACCTCGCTGCGATCGAAGTCGAACAGCACGCCGTCCTGGAAGGTGAGGATGGTGCCGCACGACTCGATCGGCTGCAGTGCGCTCAAAGGCGGAAAGACTCCGAGGACCGGCACGACACCGATCGGATCGACCTCGATCGGCACGCCATCGATCGCGCCGGTGCCGTCGCCGTAGTTGTTGATTGTGATGTCAGCGTCGCTGTAGACGCCTGATCCGTCGCCGTAGTTCTCGATGCTGACGGTGCCGTCTGCGTAGTTGCCCGATCCGTCACCGTAGTTGTGGATCACCACGGCGCCCGCGGCATAGTCGCCGGAGCCGTCGCCGTAGATCTGCACACTCATGGAGGCATCGACGTAGTTGCCCGATCCGTCACCGTAGTTCTGGATACTGACGCTGCCATTGTCGTAGTTGCCCGATCCGTCGCCGTAGTTCTCAACCGTGACTCCGTTGAGAGTGAAGGATCCAGACCCGTCTCCATAATTCTGGATGCTGCCGTCGGAGCCGGCGTAGTTGCCCGATCCATCGCCGTACAGATACGCGCTGCCATTGCCCGCAATCACGCTGCCACCGGCATCGCACTGCGCGGCAGAGACCGTCACGCCGGGAATCGTCGCGAAGTCATCGCGAACCTCCATCGCGAAAGAGGAGACACTCGTGTCCAAGAGCGAGAGGTCGGGTAGTTGGAACAGTGGTACCGGAGGGAATTCACCCTCCGAGTAGCCCGCGACGGTGGGGAGGCCAGTGGCTGCAGCGGGCTCAGGCGTGTTCGTCGCAGGCGGAGACGCAGACTCAGACGTGGCTGCGGCCGGTGCCGTCGGGGTCGATGCGGCCGGAATCTGAGCCGAGCATCCGGCTGCGGTGATGAGGGTGAGAGCTGCACCCAGGGCGGCCACTGCGCGGCGTGTGGTCGTGTTCATGCCTTGAGAGTATCGAACCAATGTCGCTGTCTTGTCGCGCCGATGTCGCAGTTCTGCGACACGTCAGTGACGCAGTCTCCGCTGTAGTTCTGCTGCCGTCTGTGCCACTGCGGTCGCGGCATCCGCTTCAGCTGGTCCGGCGTCACTCGACCACGTGACGGCGACAGCAGCGAGCGGCCATCCTGAGGCGTCTTGCACCGCCGCTCCCACCGATCGCATACCCTCAGTCACTTCGCTGTCCTCCGACGCGAAACCGACGGCACGGATGCTGCGCAGCAGCTCACGGAGCTCTCCGGGTGTGGTCGGGCCACGATCGGTGCGGGTGGAGAACACCCCGGCGCTCGGATACAGCGCACGTACCTGCTCTCGGGGGAGTGTCGCCAGCATCGCGCGGCCGGTTGCGGTCAGATGCGCTGGCAGCCGCACACCCACATCTGTGACCAGCGCCGGACGCCGTGGAGCGCGCTCTTCGACGATGTAGACGACGTCGCTGCCGCTCAGCACCGCCAGATGCGTGCTCTCGCCCAGACGGTCGGCGAGGGCCGCAACCAGAGGGCGGCCGAGGCGGGCCAACGGCTGCTGGCGGGCGAATCCGCCGGCGAGTTCGGATGCTGCAGTACCCAGCACCCAGCGTCGTTCCTCGCGCAGGTGCAGCACGAACCCGTGCGAGGCCAGTGTGTTCAGCAGATGGTGAACGGTCGACCGCGGAAGCGCGAGCTCGCGAGCGATCGCTGAAGCCGCGACGGAGGCAGGGCGCCCGGCCAGATAGCGCAGGATGCGCAGCGTCTGGTCGGCAGCGGGAACCTGCGCTCCACTTGAACTGTCTGGGATCACAGACAAAGGATGTCACGTGCCCCTGTTCGCCGCCACCGCTGAGGTGTGGAATCAAGTCATGGCAGAGTTTCCCCCTATCCTCGTCGGCAGTGCAGCGCGTCTCGGTGATGCAGTGCGCGTAGGTGCCGATGTTCTGAGCCCGGCGGACGTCGTCGCGATCGCTCGGCACGGTGCGCAGATCGTGCTCGATGACGCCGCCCTCGACCGGATCGCCGAGACCCGCGGCATCGTTGACGCCCTCGCGGCCGACCCGGACCCGCACTACGGCGTCTCCACGGGTTTCGGCGCGCTCGCGACGACCTTCATCGCACCAGAGCGACGCCACCAGCTGCAGGCGAGCCTCATCCGCTCACACGCTGCGGGCACAGGTGCTGAGGTCGAGACCGAAGTCGTGCGGGCGCTGCAACTGTTGCGGCTGCAGACCCTGGCATCCGGCCGCACCGGCGTACGCCCCGTCGTCGCCGAAACGTATGCCGCCATGCTGAACGCAGGTATCACCCCCGTCGTCAGGGAGTACGGCTCGCTGGGCTGTTCCGGCGACCTCGCGCCGCTCTCACACATCGCGCTGGCCGCGATGGGAGAGGGCGAGGTACGGGTTGAGGGCATTCTCCTGCCTGCATCCGAGGCGCTTGCCGCCGCGGGGATCGAGCCCCTTGTCCTCGTAGAGAAGGAGGGACTCGCCCTCATCAACGGCACCGACGGCATGCTCGGGATGTTGCTGCTCGCTCTGCACGATCTTGAAACCCTCATCACCACCGCAGACCTCGCAGCGTCCATGTCGATCGAGAGCCAGCTAGGCACGGATGCCGTGTTCGCCGCTGATCTGATGGCGCTGCGCCCACAGGTCGGGCAGGCGAAGTCGGCTGCGAATCTGCGCGCCTTTCTGGCGGAGTCGCCCATTCTCGCCAGCCACAAGGGCCCGGAAGACGGTCGAGTGCAGGATGCGTACTCGCTGCGCTGCTCACCACAGGTGCACGGGGTCATGCGCGACACCATGGCGCACGCCGCCACCATCGCCTCGTGTGAACTGGCAAGCGTGATCGACAACCCGGTCATCACCATGGACGGTCGCATCGAATCGAACGGCAACTTCCACGGGGCTCCGGTCGCTGCCGTACTCGACTTCTTGGCAATCTCGGTGGCCGATGTCGCGAGCGTGTCCGAACGTCGCACCGACCGTGCGCTGGACCCGGCCCGCAACCGTGGCCTGCCGCCGTTTCTCGCGCATGAAGTCGGTGTCGACTCCGGCCTCATGATCGCGCAGTATGCCGCAGCGGGCATCGTGTCTGAACTGAAGCGCCTTGCCGTTCCGGCATCCGTCGATTCGATTCCGTCATCCGCGATGCAGGAGGATCACGTTTCGATGGGGTGGTCTGCAGCGCGCAAGCTCCGTCGGGCGATCGATGGGCTCACGCGCGTCCTCGCGATCGAGGTGCTCACCGGAGCCCGCGCCCTCGACCTGCGCGCGCCGCTCAAGGCAGGACCCGCCACCGGAGCCGTGCGCGACCTCGTCCGCACTGTGGTTGAGGGACCCGGTCCCGATCGTTTTCTCTCACCCGAGATAGAAGCGGTCACCGAACTTGTGCGCTCGGGCGCTGTTGCCCGTACTGCGAAGGAGAACGCAAATGTCCCGTCCTGATATCCATGCCGCCCGCGGCCCTGAGCGCACGGCGAAGAGCTGGGGCGCGGAGGCCGCCAAGCGCATGCTGATGAACAACCTCGATCCGGAGGTGGCCGAGCATCCCGAGGACCTCGTCGTGTACGGCGGCACCGGAAAGGCGGCCCGCAGTTGGGAAGCGTACGACGCGATCGTCCGCACGCTCGATGAACTCGAGCCGGATGAAACCCTGCTGGTGCAGTCAGGAAAGCCGGTCGGAGTCTTCCGCACACACGAGTGGGCGCCGCGCGTTCTCATCGCGAACTCGAATCTCGTGGGCGACTGGGCGACGTGGCCGGAGTTTCGCCGGCTGGAAGCACTCGGGCTGACCATGTACGGCCAGATGACCGCAGGGTCGTGGATCTATATCGGCACGCAGGGCATTTTGCAGGGCACATACGAAACGTTCGCCGCGGTCGCCCGATCTCTCGATCGCGACTCGCTCGCCGGCACGTTGACGCTCACCGGCGGGGCGGGCGGCATGGGCGGCGCGCAGCCCCTCGCCGTCACGATGAACGGGGGAGCGGTGCTCATCGTCGACGTCGACGAGTCCCGCCTCGCTCGCCGCGTCGAGCACGGCTACCTCGACGAGTACACGACGGATCTGGATAGTGCGGTCGCGCGGGTCGTTGCCGCGAAGGATGCCGGTGAGGCGCTCTCGGTCGGTGTCGTCGGCAACGCCGCCGAGGTCTTCCCGGAGTTGCAGCGTCGTGGCATCCCCATCGATATCGTCACAGACCAGACCAGCGCACACGACCCGCTCGCCTACCTGCCGATCGGCATCTCCGTCGACGACTGGAAAGCACAGGCCGAGCGCGACCCGGAGGAGTTCACCCGCCGTGCCCGCGAATCGATGGCCACCCACGTGGCGGCGATGGTGGCGTTCCAGGACGCCGGAGCCACCGTCTTCGATTACGGCAACTCGATCCGTCGCGAGGCGGAGTTGGGCGGATTCGACCGCGCGTTCGACTTCCCGGGCTTTGTGCCGGCCTACATCCGCCCGCAGTTCGAGGAGGGACGCGGCCCGTTTCGCTGGGTGGCGCTATCGGGCGACCCAGAGGACATCTACCGCACGGACCGCGCGATCGCCGAACTCTTCCCCGAAGACGCGGCCCTTCACCGCTGGCTCGAGCAAGCCGCCGAGAAGGTGCACTTCGAGGGACTCCCCGCCCGCATCTGCTGGCTCGGTTACAAAGAGCGTCACCTCGCGGGTCTGAAGTTCAACGAGATGGTCGCTTCCGGTGAGGTGAAAGCGCCGATCGTCATCGGCCGCGATCACCTGGACGCAGGATCCGTCGCGTCGCCGTACCGCGAGACGGAGGCAATGAAGGACGGCTCGGATGCGATCGCTGATTGGCCACTGCTGAATGCGCTGCTGAACACGGCATCCGGCGCATCCTGGGTGTCGCTGCACCACGGCGGGGGCGTCGGCATTGGCCGCAGCATCCACGCCGGTCAGGTCACCGTCGCCGACGGCTCCGCGCTCGCCGCAGAGCAACTGGAGCGCGTCCTCACCAACGATCCAGGCTCCGGCGTGATGCGCCACGTGGATGCCGGTTACGAGCACGCCCGCGAAGTCGCTCGCACCCGCGGCCTGAAGGTTCCGATGCTATGAATCCCTCTCCCGCCCCGCGAGACTTCACGAATGTACGGTTTTCGCCGCCAAACGATGACACAAGTGAAGTTTCGCGGGTGGTGATCAGGAACATTGGAGAGTTGAGCACGAACACTGACGGCGGCATCCTGCACGATGCGGCCGTGCTCATTGAGGATGGCCGCATCGCATGGGTGGGTCCGGACGCTGAAGCCCCTGCGATCGCCGACACGGTGGATGCCGGAGGGCGCGCCGTCATCCCCGGATTCGTGGACAGCCACAGCCACCTCGTCTTCGCGGGCGACCGCGCCGCAGAGTTCGAGGCGCGCATGGCGGGGGAGAGGTATGCCGCAGGTGGCATACGATCCACCGTCGCGGCGACGCGAGCAGCGACAGAAGACGAGCTACGCACGCGGCTCCACGGCTTCGTGGACGAGCTGCTCGCGCAGGGCACGACCACGGTCGAGATCAAGAGCGGCTATGGCCTCGATGTGGAGACAGAGGAGCGACTGGTGCGGCTCGCGGCCGAGGTCACCTCGGAGGTGACGTTCCTCGGGGCACATGTCGTCCCCGCGGAGTACGCCAACCGCTCCGACGAGTATGTCGACCTGGTGGTCGGGGAGATGCTGGATGCCTGCGCTCCGCACGCGAAGTGGATCGACGTCTTCTGCGAGACGGGCGCCTTCACGGTCGAGCAGTCCGGTCGAGTGCTGGAGGCGGGGATCGCGCGTGGCCTTGTGCCGCGGGTGCACGCCAGCCAACTCGGGCCGGGCGGGGGAGTGCAGCTCGCTGTCGAGCTCGGCGCGGCATCCATCGATCACGGCACGTACCTGACCGATGACGATGTCTCGGCGCTCGCGGCATCCGACACGGTGCTCACGCTGCTGCCCGGCGTCGAGTTCTCCACACGGCAGCCCTACCCGGATGCGCGTCGCCTCATCGACGCCGGAGTCACTGTCGCGCTTGCGTGCGACACCAACCCCGGGTCGAGTTTCACATCGTCCATGCCGTTCTGCATCGCGATCGCCGTGCGAGACATGGGCATGACGCCAGCCGAGGCGCTGTGGGCGGCGACCGCCGGGGGAGCGCGAGCCTTGCGCCGCGACGACATCGGCATGATCGCTCCAGGTGCCCGAGCCGACCTCGTGCTGCTGAACGCCCCGACGTACGTGCACCTGGCGTATCGCCCCGGTGTGCCGCTGGTTCGGCGGGTCTGGAAAGACGGGGAGGTTATCGCATGACTCTCTCGCATGACGAACTCTGGCCAAGGGCGGGCGGATGGCCTTCTTTCGAACCTGGAGACCGAGCGGATGCCGTGCTGCTGGGCGTTCCGACATGGCGGACTTCGCTCTCGCCGACCGGAGCGCACGCGACACCTGCCGCGATCCGCGAGGCTTTCCCTCGATACAGTGCCACGCTGATGGGCCCGCCTGTCCTAGATCTGAACGCCGCGTTGCGGATCGTGGATGCTGGCGACATCGCCGAACCTGACGGCGACGCCGGCATCACTGCCACGATCGCCCGGGTCGCCGAGTTGTCGGCAGCGGCAGAGCTCGTCATCGCGCTCGGCGGCGACAATTCACTCACCTACCCGGTGGCGCGCGGCGCTGCCGGCACCGGACTCATCACGATCGACGCGCACTTCGACCTGCGCGATGGTGTTTCAAACGGTTCACCCGTCCGCCGTCTCGTGGAGGATGCCCCGGCCGAGGAGCGCATCGACCCGACGCGGATCGTGCAGATCGGGATCGCCGACTACGCGAACTCCGCCGCCTATGCGCAGCGGGCAGCGGACTGGGGCATCCGCGTCATCACGCTTGACGAGTTGCGCCGCCGCGGTCTCGCTGACGTGGTGAGCGAGGCACATGAGATCGCCGGAGCGGATGCCGAGGCGCGCATCCACCTCGATGTCGATGTCGACGCGGCCGATCGTGCGGCGGTGCCCGGGTGTCCGGCGAGCGTGCCCGGTGGGCTCGCCGCTTTCGAACTGCGTGCGCTGGTGCGCGCACTCACCTCAGATGCCCGTGTCGTCAGCGCAGACATCGCCGAGGTGGACGCCACCGCAGACTCGGCCGACGGCCGCACCGTGCGCCTTGCGGCGCTGTGTGTGCTGGAAATGCTCGCCGGCCTCGCCGCGCGCTGAGCGGGCAGGCGCCGCGGCTCAGACCCCCGGAATCACGGCATGTGCGATCGTGAAGATCGCCAGGCCTGCCAGCGCACCCACCACCGTGCCGTTCAGGCGGATGTACTGCAGGTCGCGGCCGACCATCAGCTCGATCTTCTCAGTGGTCTCGGCGGGATCCCAGCGCTCGACGGTGTCGGTGATGATCGAGGCGATGTCGTGTCGATACCGATCGACGAGGAACACCGCGGCGTCGGACACCCAGGTGTCCACGCGCTTCTGCAGCGCAACATCCGTCGTCAGTCGCTCGCCGACCTCCTGCACGGCTTGCGCCGCGCGTGCGCGCAGACCGCTCTCCGGGTCAGCGAGGGCCTTCAGTAGGCCGGCCTTCGCGGTGTTCCATGCCTCCGCTGCCAACGCGCCCACGCGGGGGCTGTCGAACAGTGAGGCCTTCGCGTTCTCCAACTTCGCGCGGGTCGCCGGATCATTCTGCAGACTGTCGGCGAGCCGTCCGAGATAGCCATCGATCGCGAGGCGAGCCGGATGCTGCGGATCGGCCTGCACCGCATGAACGAACTTGACGGCCTCGTGATAAACCGTCTCGTCGACGAAGCGGTGCGCGAGCTTGGGCACCCAAGACGGCAACCGCCGCGAGATGAGGCCGGCGAAGGCCTCGCCGTTGGTAGCCAACCAGGTCGAAATGCTGTCGGCGGCAAGGTCGACGGCACCGTGGTGCGCATCCGCTTCGACGATTTTCTCAAGCCAAGCGCCTGCGGGTGGGCCCCATTCCGGATCGACCAGATGTTCGCGCGCGAGGTCGGTGATGAGGTCGCGGACGTCATCGTCGCTGAGCGCGTTGAGGATGGCGGTCGCGATCGTCGCGCCCTCCGTCGCGACCCGCGCAGCGTGCGGCTCCTCACGCAGCCATTCTCCTGCGCGATGGGCGATGGCTGTTTGGGAAAGCTTGGTACGAACGACATCGGCGGCGAGGAAATTCGTTTCGACGAATTCGCCGAGGGTGCGTCCGATCTCATCCTTGCGGTTCGGGATGATCGCGGTGTGCGGAATCGGCAGCCCCAGTGGTCTGCGGAACAGCGCAGTGACAGCGAACCAGTCGGCGAGCGCGCCGACCATTCCGCCCTCCGCTGCTGCACGGACGTATCCGAGCCACGGATACCGCTGCTGCAGCCAGAACGCGATGACGAACACGACCGCCATGAATATCAGCGCGCCGACGGCGATCGCTTTCATGCGGCGAAGCGCGCGCAGGCGCTCTTGGTCGGCGGGGGAGAGAAGGGCCATCGGGGTGCGCGGCATGACGTCATCCTCGCATGCGCGGCGCTTCGAACCGCTCAGCTATCGGCGGGCCGGGGTACTCTCGGATCGTGATCGAAGACATCAAGAAGCGCGCTCTGCATCGCACCAGCATCCTCGAGGGTCAACTGCGCGGCGTTACGAGGATGATCGAGAACGAGGAGTACTGCATGGACATCATCACGCAGTCCCGCGCCATCCAGCGCTCGCTCGAGTCCCTCAACCGCCTGCTACTGGAGAACCACCTGCGCACGCACGTCACCCACATGTTCGAGCAGGGTGGGGACGAACGTGAACAGGCCGTCGGTGAACTACTGAAGGCGTTCGACTTCGATAAGAAGTAGTCCTACTTCTTGCCGAACACCTGGCCATCCATGGCGTCATAGCCCTCTTCCTGAGGGTCGCCGTGCTCGCCGCCGGAGAGCGCGTACTCCTCCTCCGGCGAGAGCACGAGCCGGTGCCGGAAGAATAGGCCGAATCCGAGCAGGATGATCACGTAGACGATCGCGATAGCGATGATGGCCGGTCCGAACGTCGGGTTCAGCAGGAAGCCGACGAAGATGAGAGCCGCGATCACAAGAGCGGCGACCGCCCCCGGGATGCCCCACGGGCTACGGTACGGACGGTCGGCATTCGGGAACTTCTTGCGCAGAATGATGAACGAGATCAGCTGCAGACCATACGCGAGAACAGCACCCCAGACGGCGATGTTCAACACGATCGCTCCGGCGACGGTGCCGGCACCCGCCTCATCGACCACGGCGAGCACGTCGAGCACGATGAGCGCGATGAAGCCGATGGCCGCGCCTACAACGAGCGCGACCCACGGCGTCTGACGCTTTCCAGTCAAGGAAAGGAAGCGCGGGTAGTAGCCAGCGCGAGAGAGGGAGTACATGTTGCGTCCGTAGGCGAACATGATGCCCTGCAGCGACGCAAGCAGGCCGATGAGGGCGAACAGGGCGAGGACCGCGGCCAACTGGTCGCCGACGATCGCGCGGAATCCGTCGAGCAGCGGCTCTCCGGCCTTGCCTGTGGCGTCGGCGCCGAGGACGCCAGTGTTCAGGAAGAGGACGAGTAGGCCCGTGACGATGAGCGTTCCTCGTGCCCAGAAACCTGCGCGGGGTATATCACGGGTGGGGTTGTGCGACTCTTCCGCGGCAAGCGGCAGTTCCTCGATGCCAAGGAAGAACCACATCGCGAACGGCAGCGCGAACAGGATCGGCAGCACTCCGTGCGGGAGGAACGCGGTCTGACCCTCGTCGGGCACGATGTCCCAGAGGGCATCCCAGGAGAACGCGCCGGAGAACACTGCCATGAGAGAGAAGACCAGGATGATGCCGATCGAGATCACCGAGACGATGATCGCGAAGCGGAACGAGATGGCGGCGCCAGCGGAGTTCAAGGCAATGAAGACGATGTAGAGGATCAAGTACCAGAGCCAACCAGGCAGCGTCAGCCCCAGCAGCTCCGAGGTGATCCCGTTCGCATACGACGCCGAGAAGTAGACGATCACCGCCGTCGTGGCGACGTACTCGATGGTCTCGGCGGCGCCGGTGACCAGACCGCCCCAGGGCCCCATCGCGGAACGGGCGAAGGAGTATGCGCCGCCGGTGTGCGGCATCGCTGATGCCATCTCGCCGATGGCGAAGATCATGCCGTAGTACATGATCACGAGAATGGCGAACGCGATCAGCATTCCGCCGAAGCCGGCGAACTCGATGCCGAAGTTCCAGCCGGAGAAGTCGCCAGAGATGACGGCGGCAACCGCGAGTCCCCACAGTCCCCACACGCCGGCGCTGCGCCGGAGCGAGCGTTTCGCGAAATACTCGCTTCCGGCTCGTGTATAGGTCGCCCCAGCGACCTTGCGGGACCCACTTTGTTGCTCAGACATCCGAACTCCGTTCGCACCTGGACAGACGCGGGAGCGCCTTGCGAGAGATTGTGACAGCTAATGGTCGGATTCGTCTACCTTTAGATCAGAAAGTGCTCTAGTGTGCGAAGAGCTCGGACGAACACCGGGCGCAGACGGAGTGGAGCGGAACATGCCGGGAAACCTCAGCGTCGAGCAGCTGGACGAGGCCATCGCGAAAGGCGAGATCGACACCGTGATCGTCGCCTTCGCGGACGCGCAGGGCAGACTCACTGGCAAACGCATCTCCGCCAGACTCTTCCAGGAAGAGGTACTCGAACACGGTGCGGAATCGTGCGACTACCTGCTCTCCGTCGACATCGACGTGAACACGATGGACGGCTACGCGATGTCGAGCTGGGACAAGGGCTACGGCGACATGGTGCTGCGCCCAGATCCTGCAACCTTGCGCCGCATCCCCTGGATCGAGGGCTCAGCGCTCGTCATTGCGGATCTGCTCTGGGGTGACGGCACGGCTGTCGCACCCTCTCCACGCGCCATCCTCGACCGCCAGCGTGACCGTCTCGCGGAGCGCGGGTGGACGGCGTTCTCCGGCACGGAACTCGAGTTCATCGTCTTCGAAGACACCTACCGCGAGGCCTGGGCACGCAAGTACGAAGGACTCACCCCGACGAGCGATTACAACGTCGATTACAACCTGCTCGCCACGACCCGCCTCGAGCCACTTCTGCGAGACATCCGCAACAGCATGGACGGTGCGGGAATGTACAACGAGGGGGTGAAGGGGGAGTGCAACTTCGGTCAGCAGGAGATCGCCTTCCGTTACGCCGAGGTGCGCGAGACCGCCGATCAACACACGATCTACAAGAACGGTGCGAAGGAGATCGCCGAGCAGCACGGGCAGTCACTCACCTTCATGGCGAAGTTCAATGAGCGCGAGGGCAACAGCTGCCACATCCATCTTTCGCTGCAGGATGCCGATGGCAACTCCGTCATGGCGGGCGACGGCGAGCACGGCTTCAGCCCGGTGATGGAGCATTGGATCGCCGGCATCCTCGCCTCTCTTCGCGAGTTCACGCTCCTGTACGCCCCGACCATTAACTCCTACAAACGCTTCGCCGAGGGCAGCTTTGCACCCACCGGCGTCGCGTGGGGGATCGACAACCGCACCTGCGCGCTGCGCGTGGTCGGTCATGGCCCGTCGCTGCGCGTGGAGAACCGCGTGCCGGGAGGAGATGTGAACCCGTATCTCAGCATCTCCGCGATCATCGCGGGGGGCCTTTACGGTGTCGAGAACGAGCTGACGCTCCCGCCCCGGCTAGAGGGGTCGGCCTACGCCGCTGACGTCGATCACCTTCCGACGACGCTGCGGGAGGCGGCTCGGCTGTTCAGCGAATCGAAGATCGCACGTGCGGCGTTCGGTGACGACGTCGTGGAGCACTATCTGAACCAGGCGCGCATCGAGGTTGAGGCCTTCGACGCTGCCGTCACCGACTGGGAGCGCGTCCGTGGCTTCGAACGACTCTGAACGCTCGAAGGGCGATGAGCGTGCACGCCGCCCGTTGATCGGCGTGACCACGTATCTGGAACGCGCAACTCAAGGGGTGTGGGACGTGCGTGCCGCGTTTCTGCCGGAGCAGTATCTGCACAGTGTCACCTCTTCCGGAGGCATCGTGATGCTGTTACCACCGCAGGACGACGCCGTCGCGGATGCCGTGATCTCCGGTCTCGATGGACTCATCCTCACCGGAGGTGCGGATGTGCAACCCGAGCTCTACGGTGCTGAGCGTCACCCGATGACAGACCCCGCACGCCTCGATCGTGATGCGTGGGAGCTTGCCCTCTTCCAGGCCGCCGAGCGTCGCCTGATGCCGGTGCTCGCGATCTGCCGAGGGCTCCAGCTCGTGAACGTCGCCCGTGGGGGTTCGCTGCAGCAGCACTTGCCAGAGTCTCTCGGCACCGAACGGTACAAGCTCGGGGGTGGAGTATTCGCTGAGAATGACGTCGCGGTCGCCCCTGACACGATGCTCGCCGGCATGCTCAGTGAGGTTTTGAGCGACGGCGAATTCCGCGTGCACAGCTACCACCACCAGGGCATCGACCGCCTGGGCGCAGGGCTCACCGTCTCTGCACGCACCGATGACGGCCTCGTGCAGGCGTTCGAGGACACCGCGAATGGCTATCTCGTCGGAGTGCAGTGGCACCCGGAGGAGAACGCCCAGAATCGTCACCTGTTCGAGGGCCTCGTCACCGAGGCTCGCGCGTTCGCTTCGCAGAAGACCCAGGACGCGCAGCATGTCCAGAACCAGCAGAAGGAGGGCGCACGATGAGCGCATTCACCGTGATCAACCCGTCGACCGGCGGGTCCATCCGCGACGTCCCGCGTGCGAGCATCGCCGAGGTGGATGCCGCGATCGCGCGTGCCGTCGTCGCGCAGCGCCGCTGGTCGTCGCTCGCGCCGGCCGCGCGTGCAGACGCGCTGCGTTCCTTCGCCCGCCACGTCGAGGCCGCGACCGAGGAACTCGCCCAGCTCGAGGTGCTCAACTCCGGGCATCCGATCGGCTCTGCCCGCTGGGAGGCGGGGCACGTCGCTCAGGTACTGAACTACTACTCGGCTGACCCAGAGCGACTCTCCGGCAGGCAGATCCCTGTCGCCGGTGGTCTGGATGTCACCTTCCATGAGGCCTATGGCGTCGTCGGCGTGATCGTGCCGTGGAACTTCCCGATGACGATCGCTTCCTGGGCGTTCGCGCCCGCGCTCGCCGCAGGAAATGCTGTCGTACTCAAGCCCGCAGAGCTCACCCCTCTCACCGCGATCCGTCTGGGCGAGATCGCTGCCGAATCTGGCCTGCCGGAGGGGCTCTTCCAGGTCGTCACGGGCTCGGGCTCAGTCGTGGGACAGCGCTTCGTCTCTCATCCGGATGTGCGCAAGGTCGTATTCACCGGGTCCACTGAGGTCGGAATCGACGTCGCGGCGGGCTGTGCCAGGGCACTGAAGCCGGTGACGTTGGAGCTTGGAGGGAAGTCCGCCAACATCGTGTTCGAGGATGCCGATCTCGAGAAGGCCGCCGCAGCCGTGCCGGGTTCGGTGTTCGACAACGCAGGCCAGGACTGCTGCGCGCGAAGCCGCCTGCTCGTGCAGCGCAGTGTCTACGATCGTTTCCTTGAGTTGCTCGAGCCCGCAGTGCAGAGCTGGAAGGTCGGCGATCCGAGCCAGGAAAGCACCGACATGGGTCCGCTCATCTCCGCATCGCACCGAGACACCGTGGCATCCTTCCTCGACGGCGCGAACATCGCCTATCGCGGCAGTGCGCCGAGCGGAGACGGATTCTGGTTCGCTCCGGCCGTCGTCCTCGCACAACCCGGCGAACGCATCGCCCAGGACGAGATCTTCGGCCCGATCCTGTCGGTATTGCCGTTCGACGACGAAGCCGACGCCATCCGCCTCGCGAACGACACGATCTACGGTCTTGCCGGCTCCCTGTGGACCGAGAATCTCGGCCGCGCCATGCGCGTCGCCCAGGGTGTCCAGGCCGGAGTGCTCTCGGTGAACTCGCACTCTTCGGTGCGCTACGCCACGCCATTCGGCGGTATGAAGTCTTCCGGTCTTGGGCGCGAGCTCGGGCCGGATGCGGCCGAGCACTTCACTCAGACGAAGAACGTGTTCTTCGCGACCGACGCCTCCTGACAACCACCTGCACTGACCACCCCTGAACTGCCTGACCACTCGTACTGAAGGAAATGCATATGACCATCGATCTGACCCAGCGTCTCAAGGACCGCGTTGCGATCATCACCGGCGGCGCGAGCGGGATCGGTCTCGCCACTGCACGCCGCTTCGCCGCCGAGGGTGCGTTCGTCGTGATCGCCGACATGGACCCTACCGCCGGTGAGGCCGCCGCTGTCGAAGTCGGCGGTGTCTTCCGCCCGGTGAATGTGGCCGATGAAGCGATGGTGAACACTCTGTTCGATGGTGTCGCCGAGGAGTTCGGCCGTATCGACATCGCGTTCAACAACGCGGGCATCTCACCAGCATCCGACGACTCGATCGAGACCACGGAGCTGCCGGCCTGGGACCTCGTGCAGGACGTCAATCTGAAGAGCGTCTACCTCTGCAGCCGCGCTGCCCTGCGTCACATGGTGCCGGCAGGGCGCGGATCGATCATCAACACGGCATCCTTCGTCGCGCTCCTGGGCTCGGCCACCTCGCAGATCAGTTACACGGCGTCGAAGGGGGGAGTGCTGGCGATGTCGCGTGAGCTCGGCGTGCAGTTCGCCCGCCAGGGCATCCGCGTGAACGCACTCTGCCCTGGCCCGGTCAACACCCCACTGCTGCAGGAACTCTTCGCGAAGGACCCAGAGCGCGCACAGCGCCGCCTCGTGCACGTGCCGATGGGGCGATTCGCCGAGCCGGAGGAACTGGCAGCGGCCGTCGCCTTCCTCGCCTCTGATGACTCCTCGTTCATCACCGGCAGCGCCTTCGTCGTCGACGGCGGGATCACGAATGCGTACGTCACCCCGCTGTGAGAGCCGGCTTTGACGCCGTCTTTGAGAGAATGAGACCATGAGCGAGAACCCGCGGGAGCGCGACCTCATTGAGGTTCGAAAGGCCGTTTTTCGGCCGCTCCGGCGGGGGAACGCGCTGGAGGACACCGTCGCACGACTCGTGCAGATCGTGCGTCTCGGAGTTGTCGCGCCCGGGGCCTCGTTGCCGCCGGAGCGGGAGCTCGCCGCGTCCTATGGCGTCAGCCGCGACACCGTGCGCGAAGCGATCCGTGAGCTTGCAGACGCCGGTTTTCTTGAGCCGCGGCGCGGTCGCTACGGAGGCACTTTCGTCGCCGACCCGCTGCCGATGCCGGCTGATACCGGGCGCACTGATCCCGGCGAACTGGATGACGTGCTGGGGTTGAGGTTCGTGTTGGAGAGCGGTTCAGCGCGGACCGCGGCCGGGCGCACACTCGACGCCGACACGAGAGCTCAGCTGTGGGCACGGCATGAGGCGGCGCTGCCGGCAGGACCTGAGGAGTACCGTCGTTTGGATACGCTGCTGCACCTGGAGATCGCCGAGGCCACCGGGATTCCGTCGCTGGTTGCTCTCGTCGCCGAGAATCGCGCGCGGATCAACGCCTGGCTCGACACGTTCCCGCTGCTGCCGCGCAATATCGAGCATTCCGGTGAGCAGCACGATCGGATCATCACTGCCATCCTGATGGGGCAACCGGATGCCGCGGAAGACGCGATGCGCGACCACCTGGCCGGCTCCGAAGCTCTGCTGCGGGGCTTTCTGGCCTAGTTGTCGAGCGGACCGAGCACTGCGCTCGCCGCGGTGGAATGTGCCGACTCAGGGTCGGACGGGTGGAACATGCCCGCGATCACGTCGCGGTAGAGGCGAGAGAGCTCGTTGGACGAGAAGTATGAGCTGCCGCCTGCCGTGAGGATCGCCTGATCCACCACATGCTTGGCCATCACCACAGCCCGGTGTTTGGTGCCGGACAGCAGCGTGAACCAGCGTGCGCCGTGATCGCCCTGCTCGTCGACATCACGGGCGAGGGAAGCGATCTGTGGGGGCAACGCGTCGTACGCGAGGCTCATATCGCCGATGCGCCAGCGGATGTCCGGGTCCTGGCTGTACGCCAGACCAGTCTTCTTGGACTGTCTCTTCTGCACGGTCTCGGCTGCGAGGTCGAGCGCCCGGCGAGCGATGCCGGTGTAGACCGAGGCGAGCAGCAGCTCGAACACACTGAAGATTCCGAAGATGATCGGGTCAGCGCTCGGGCCAGGATCGATGCGGCGCACGACATGTTCGGCGGTGGCGACCGCGCCGTCGAGCCTGGTGGTGCGGCTTTGCGTCGCTCGCATGCCGAGAGTGTCCCATTCGTCGCTGGTCGTCACCGCATCCGTGCGGTCGATGAATGCGAACACGAGCTTCGGAGCATCCGCATCGGAAGTGTCCAAGCCGTGCAGCCCGAGCTTGTCCCACACCGGGGCAAGTGAGGTGAAGATTTTCGTGCCGGTGAAGGAGTAGGAGCCGTCGCTCTGAGGCGTGGCGGTCGTGTCACTGGCGAACAGCACGAGGTCATTGCCGCCCTCGCTGATGCCGAACGCGAACACCTCACCGCGCGCGGCACCGTCTTGCACGAACTCCATCCCCGTGACGCCGCGGTCGCTGAAAACCTTGGCGACGCCGGTCCAGACCAGGTGCATGTTGATCGCGAGTGCGGTGGCTGGCGCAGCCGTGGCAAGTCGCTGCTGCAGGATCGCGGCCTGCTCCAAGCCGAGTCCAGCGCCGCCGCGCTCGACGGGCACGAGGATCTTCAGATATCCGGCATCCCGAAGCTCGTCGAGATCCTGTGTGGGGAAGGTGTTCTCCCGATCGTGGATCGGCGCTCGGTCACGGATGCGCTCAAGCAGATCGTCTGGCAGGTATGCGGCGGGGTCGAACGTCATGACAGTGCCTCCAAGAGCTGGCTGATGGTCTCATCCGGTTTATCCCGGTGCAGGGAGTGTCCGGCGCCGGCGACGATGGACATCGAGATGTTCGCGTTCGATGCGAGCACACCCTCGGCGTTGCTGCCGGTGAACAGGCTGAAGACCTTCGGGTCCGCACCGATGACGCGTGTGGGAATGGTGAGCCGCGCGGCATCCGCTCGTACATCCCATGGCTGGTTCTGGGCGCTGGTCTGCTCGACCGCCCAGCGGCTGGTGCGCGTGACGGCATCGATCTTCAGTTCGTGATCCTGCGGGTGCCAGTGCGGATGCTCCTCCTGCACGACCGCGATGCGATTGTCCGCGAAGGCCCGCTCCTGGCTGCGCCGGATGATCGATGCATCGTGGTCCTCGACGAAGATCGCGGGGTCGATCAGGATCAGCCGGTTGGTCCAGGACGAAGCGGATGCTGCGGCCACCGTGCTCGACGCACCGCCGAGGGAATGCCCGATAACGGCGTCCCAGGGGCCACCTCGTGCGGGGCCGGTCGCTGCGAGGTCGCTGGCATACGCGCCGATCGTGTAATCCAGGGTTCGTGGGGCATCGCCGTGACCACGCAGGTCGATGGCAACCGCGTGCCATCCGGCGTTCGCGAGGGCATCGCCGAGGCGCCACATCAGGGCTCCAGAGGATCCGAGTCCGTGCACGAGCAGAGCGGTCCTGGGCGAATCGACGTTGCCCCAGGAAAGGCGAGGCAGCTGAACAGGTGCAAGCATAGGACCAGCCTAGGAGGCTTAGAGTCGGCGGGCTCAGCCGATGGGTGGCATGTCCGCGGCGATCGTGAGCACGCGTTCGGCCGAGACATGCCCCGCCTGTAGTCGCTCGGCCAACGGCAGACCATCCAGCGTGGCGGCGAGGAAGCCGGCGGCGAATGCGTCGCCGGCGCCGACCGGTTCGACGACGTCCACTACCGGGGCAGCCACGAAAACCGGATCGGCGTCGCCGTCGAATGCGGTGGCGCCGATGTCGCCGTCCTTCACGACCAGCAGCGCGCAGTCCGGCAGGAAGGCGCGGATATCCTCTGCGGTCGCCGTGCCCCAGATCCGTTCGGCCTCGTCGCGCCCCACGAAAGCAATGTCGGCGGCGTTGGCGAGACGAGCGAGAGTGGCAGCGGCATCCTCTAGCGACCAGAGCGCACGGCGGTCATTCACATCGAACGAGACCAGGGCGCCCGCGGCGCGTGCATCCGAGAAGAGCTGATCGACCATCTCGCGGCAGGTGGCGGAGAGGGCGGGGGTGATGCCGGTGGTGTGCACGATTCGGGTGCCGGAGAGCTGTTCGACCGAGAGGTATCCGGCATCCATGCGGGAAGCAGCGGAGCCGCGGCGGTAGTAGTGCACGGCAGAGCCCTCGGCACCGGGGTCCTTGAACATGACGCCGGTCGGCGCTGCCGGATCGAGCTCTACCCACAGCTCCACTCCGCGCCTGCGCAGTTCAGAGGCGATGCGGACGCCGAGAGGATCGTCGCCGAGCCGCGAGGCCCATGCCGTCCGTCGCCCGGCAGCGGCAAGCCCCGCGGCGACGTTTGACTCGGCACCGGCGAGTCCCAGCGATGCCTCGCGCGCCTCGGAGAGCGCAGCATCCGTGGGCGTCACCAGTGCCATCGTCTCGCCGATGCAGACGATCTCAGGTGTGGAAGAGGAGTTCATGAGGGAGTGACCGCCACGGGTTCGGTGTCAGGGAAGGGGCTGGGGTCTCGATGGCGTAGGTCGGGGAGTGCCCGCACGAACACCACAGAGACGATGACACCGACGATAGCGAACAGCACGGCTGCCAAGTACGCGCCCTGCGGTCCACCGGTGCCGTCGACGAGGAACCCGGCGATGGCGGAGCCGGATGCCGCGCCGATGAGCTGGCCGGTGCCTGCCCAGCCGAAGGCTTCGGCTGTCTCGCTGAATTTCACGCTGGCCGTGGTGATGGCGAAAAGCACCGCGAGAGCTGGGGCGATGCCGAGTCCGGCAATGAACAGTGCCCCGCCCAGCCAATAGGCGTTGAGCATCACCATGGTCAGGGCGAGGCCAACGGTCACGAGCACCAGGCGCCGCGCCATCGCCCACGGCCCGATCGGGATGTGCCCGAACGACAACCCGCCGACGAGGCTGCCGGCAGCGAAGACTGCGAGCACGACTCCGGCTTTGAGGCTGCCGTGCTCAAACGTGGCGACGACACCGACCTCGACGGCCGAACAGGCGCCGATCACGAGGAATCCGATCACGGTCGCAAGCGCCACCGGAGGGCGGAGCAGCACACGGCCAAAGGCGCGACGGCTGCGCGGGATGCGCACGCGACCGACCTCTGGAGAGAGGATGAACCAGCCGCAACCCAGCACCAGGATGATCGCGACCAGCATCAGCCCCTCGGTGGTGCCGATCTGGGTGGATACCAGTGTGATGACGACGGGGGCGAGAATCCAGATGATCTCCTGCAGCGAGGCATCCAGAGAGAACAGTGGTGTCAGCTGCGAAGAGTTGACCAGCTTGGGGTAGATCGTGCGCACCGCCGACTGAACAGGCGGAGTCGACAACCCGACCATCATGCCGAATGCCATGTAGCCGGCCAGATTAAGCGGAAGCAGGCCGAGAGCCAGCACGGCGAGAGTGCAGACGGCCGCGGTGAGGGTGAGTACCCGGCGCATGCCCCAAACGCCCATCCAACGACTCGTGACGGGGCCGGACACGGCCTGCCCGACCGAGGTCGCCGCGAGCACGAGGCCGGCGGCACCGTACGACCCGGTCTGCTGTTCGACGTGCAGCAGAATCGCCAGCGATGCCATGCCGCTGGGGAAACGCGCCGTCAGCTGAGCTGCGATCATGCGCCCCACGCCAGGGGTGCGAAGAAGGTCCCGATATCCCGCCACGAGACAACGCTACCCGGGTCGGCCGCGAGAATGCATCGGCGCGGCACCTGTGGTCGTGGGTCGATCGTTCTCAGGTTCCCAACTACTAGTACATGCATATACTGTTTACGTCAGTACGAGAAACAAATTCACGCACCTCAGGAGGGCATCATGAACGACACCATTTCCCGCTTTAGCGGCCTTACAGCCATCGTTACCGGCTCTGGATCAGGGATCGGCTGGGCCACGACGCAGATCCTCGCGCGGGCCGGGGCGACGGTGGTCGCCACGGACATTGCTGAAGACGGACTGCGCGCGCTTGCCGCAGACCTCTCCGGTTTCGACCTGCAGGTGGTCGCGGGCGACATCACCCAGGAGGAGACCGTGCACAAGGTCATCGACGCTGCAGGTGGGAGAGCCGACATACTCGCGAACGTCGCGGGCATCATGGACGGCGTTCTTCCTGCGGACGAAGTCGATGACGCGACGTGGCAGCGCGTCTTCGAGGTCAACGTCACTGCAGTCATGCGTATGACGCGCGCGGTCATTCCGTTGATGCGCGCACACGGATCCGGTGCGATCGTGAACATCGCGTCCGAAGCTGCCTTCCGTGGGTCGGTGGGCGGCGCCGCATATACGGCCTCCAAGCACGCGGTGGTCGGCCTCACGAAGAGCTGCGCTTTCATGTATGGGCCACAGGGCATTCGCACAAATGCCGTCGCGCCCGGTGCGGTGATGACGGGTCTGGACATGTCGTTGAAATCCGAGTACGGCGCGGGCCGTGGCGGCCCCGTTCTTCAGGCGACGATGTCACCTCCGGCTACGGCCGAGCAGATCGCGAGCACCGTCGTCTGGCTAGCGAGCGACGCTGCCACCAACATCAACGGTGTCATTCTGGCATCCGACGGCGGCTGGTCCGTGGCCTGACCCGACTGGTCGGAGGTTTCGGGGTCGGCGTTGGTGCGTCGGTCCCGAGACCTATGCTGGAACGCGCGGATAGGAGGTAGGCAGTGGTCGACGATGTGGCAAAGCCCGAGTGGCCGCGCGGTCTTGCGCTCGCGTGGGGAGCCGTGCCTTCCGCACGACGAGGCCCCAAGCGTGAATTCACGCTGGACCAGGTGCTGGATGCAGCACTCTCCATCGCCGACGCGGACGGTCTCGAAGCGGTAACCATGCCTTCGGTCGCCGCCGCGCTCGGCCTCACAGCGATGTCGCTCTACCGATATGTGTCATCCAAGGACACCCTCCTGCTTCTGCTGCAGGAGCGAGGGATGGGGGTGCCGCCGAGTTCGATCACTCAGGCGGAGGGCTGGCGAGCCGGGCTCGAGGCGCACGCTGCGGCAGCTGCCGCCGTCTATCGCCTCCACCCGTGGATGCTGGACATCACGATCACAGGCATCGCGACAACTCCGAACAATCTCGCATGGTTGGAAGCCGGACTCGCGGCACTTGAGGCGACATCACTGAGTCGTCGGGAACGTGTTGCGGTCGTGCTGCAGGTGGTAGGGCACGCGCGGTTTCGTGCGCTCATCGAGCGCGGCTATGACGAGCGAGCCACCGAGATCGATGCGTCGGTGAGCGCTGTCGCGCTCGATGAAGTCCAACTGATCGGCGATCTCGTCACCAGTGATCGTTTCCCCGAACTGCACGCGACGCTTGCGATGGGAGCTCTCAAAGATGAGAACTTCGACAACTTCGACTTCGGTCTTGCAAGGATCCTCGACGGAGTTGGGCACTACCTGGTTCGGTGATGATCGGCCGTTCGGGCGACACGCCGCGACACGCCGAATCGCAGTTTCCACAGGCTGAGGAATGTCTGAACCCCCGCGTAGCGTGCCGCCTGTGGATGGATTTCTGAACGGCTTCGGAGAACCGCGAGATCATGCGCTTTGCGAGGTCAGAAACTCGTCCCCCGGCTGTGGATGAAATGGTGGACAACCTGTGTTGTATCAGTGGAGAGCGGTGGAAAACTACACGGATGTAACTACTAGCCCTTGTGGTCACTCTCAATGTCCGTACCTATATGTAGTATTAAAGTCCCGGCGGGGGGTCTGCCGGAAAATCTAGATTTGAGGGGAAAAAAGATGTCGATCACGGTCTACACGAAGCCTTCCTGCGTTCAGTGCAACGCGACCTATCGCGCGCTGGATGCACAGGGCATCGAGTACGAGATTCACGACCTCTCGGAAGACGCTGCGGCGCTCGAGCGGGTCAAGGCGCTCGGCTACATGCAGGCGCCCGTCGTCGTCACTGACGAGGACCACTGGTCGGGCTTTCGTCCCGACAAGATCAGCGAACTCGCTTCACGCTTGGCATAAGGATCTGTCATGAGCGTCGTCGCGACAGCCGCGCCGCTCCTGGTCTATTTCTCCAGTACCTCGGGCAACACGGCCAGATTCGTTGAGAAGCTCGGCCTTCCGGCGCAGCGCATCCCGTTGCACCGTAATGAAGAGCCTCTTCTCATCGACGAACCCTTCGTGCTTGTCACACCGACGTATGGCGGTGGCCAGGGTCACGGCGAGGAGAAGGGCGCCGTGCCCAAACAAGTGATCCGGTTCCTCAACGATGAGAACAACCGGCGTCATATTCGCGGAGTGATCTCCGCAGGCAATACCAACTTCGGCGAGGCGTTCTGCCTTGCCGGAGAAATCATCAGTCGCAAGTGTCGTGTGCCGCACTTGTATCGGCTTGAAGTATTCGGCACACCAGACGATGTTGATCGCGTGAGCGACGGATTGGAACGATGGTGGGTATTGCAGTTGAAGAGCATGCAGGGCATGACACAGTGACCGAGCAGGTGCAGTTCAAGGTCAACCCCGCTTACGACGGACTTGACTATCACTCGCTCAACGCGATGCTGAATCTCTACGACGCGAACGGCAAGATCCAGTTCGGCGCCGACAAGCGCGCCGCGCAGGAGTACTTCCTGCAGCATGTGAACCAGAACACGGTGTTCTTCCACTCCCTCAAGGAGCGACTGGACTATCTGGTCGAGAAGGAGTACTACGAGGGTGCGCTCATCGAGAAGTACTCGCTCGAGTTCATTCAGAAGCTCAACGACCTCGCCTACTCGAAGAAGTTCCGGTTCGAGACGTTCCTCGGCGCTTTTAAGTACTACACGAGCTACACGCTGAAGACCTTCGACGGCAAGCGCTACCTCGAACGCTTCGAAGACCGCGTCGTGATGACCGCCCTGGGCCTCGCCGACGGCGAAGAGCAGGTCGCGATCGACCTGGTCGAGGAGATCATCTCCGGCCGCTTCCAGCCTGCGACTCCCACCTTCCTCAACTCGGGCAAGGCTCAGCGCGGCGAACTCGTCAGCTGTTTCCTGCTGCGTATCGAAGACAACATGGAGTCGATTTCACGCGGCATCAACTCCTCGCTGCAGTTGTCCAAGCGCGGCGGCGGCGTAGCGCTGCTGCTGTCGAACATCCGCGAGTCCGGTGCGCCGATCAAGCAGATCGAGAACCAGTCCAGCGGAATCATCCCCGTCATGAAGCTGCTCGAAGACAGCTTCAGTTACGCCAACCAGCTCGGTGCCCGCCAGGGCGCAGGTGCGGTGTACCTGAACGCGCACCACCCCGACATCATGCGCTTCCTCGACACCAAGCGTGAGAACGCTGACGAGAAGATCCGCATCAAGACACTTTCGCTGGGCGTTGTCGTTCCGGACATCACGTTCGAACTCGCCAAGAACGGCGAAGACATGTACCTGTTCTCGCCGTATGACGTCGAGAAGGTTTACGGAGTGCCTTTCGGTGACATCTCGGTCACCGAGAAGTACCGCGAGATGGTTGATGACCCTCGCATCAAGAAGACCAAGATCAACGCGCGTGAGTTCTTCCAGACCATCGCTGAGATCCAGTTCGAGTCCGGCTACCCCTACATCATGTTCGAGGACACGGTCAACAAGGCGAACCCGATCAAGGGCCGCATCAACATGTCGAACCTCTGCAGCGAGATCCTGCAGGTGAACACGCCGACCACGTACAACGAGGACCTCTCGTACGATCAGATCGGCAAGGACATCTCGTGCAACCTCGGCTCGATGAACATCGCGCTGGCGATGGATGCCGGTGACCTGGGTAAGACGGTAGAGACGGCGATTCGCGGCTTGACCGCAGTCAGCAACCAGAGCCACATCGCTTCGGTGCGCTCGATCGAAGTGGGTAACGACCGCTCGCACGCCATCGGCCTCGGCCAGATGAACCTGCACGGCTACCTGGCTCGTGAGCACGTGCACTACGGGTCAGAGGCGGGTATCGACTTCACGAACATCTACTTCTACACGGTGCTGTTCCACGCGCTGCGTGCATCGAATGCGCTGTCCATCGAGCGCGGCGTGTCCTTCGACGGGTTCGAGGACTCCACGTACGCGTCGGGTGAATTCTTCGACAAGTACATCGAGCGCGTTTGGGAGCCCGAGACCGACAAGGTCAAGGAGCTTTTCGCTGGCATGCACATCCCGACCCAGGCTGACTGGACCGCGCTGAAGGACAGCATCCAGAAGCACGGCATCTACAACCAGAACCTGCAGGCGGTGCCACCGACCGGCTCGATCTCGTACATCAACAACTCCACGAGCTCGATCCACCCGATCGCCTCGAAGGTCGAGATCCGCAAGGAAGGCAAGCTCGGCCGCGTCTACTACCCGGCGCCGTTCATGACGAACGACAACCTGGAGTACTACGAAGACGCATACGAGATCGGCTACGAGAAGGTCATCGACACCTACGCCGCGGCAACGCAGCACGTCGACCAGGGCCTCTCGCTGACGCTGTTCTTCAAGGACACCGCGACCACGCGCGACATCAACCGGGCTCAGATCTACGCATGGCGCAAGGGCATCAAGACGATCTACTACATCCGTCTCCGCCAGATGGCGCTCGAGGGCACCGACATGGCTGAATGCGTTAGCTGCATGCTTTGATGTGCGCTGATCATGGATTTTTAGAACAGAGAGAAGCATGATGACCCCCTCACCGAAGCTCAAGCTGGTCGACCACGTACAGGCGATCAACTGGAACCGCATCGAGGACGATAAGGACCTCGAGGTCTGGAACCGTCTGGTGAACAACTTCTGGTTGCCTGAAAAGGTGCCGCTGTCCAACGACATCCAGTCGTGGAACACCCTGACGCCCGAAGAGCAGCTCCTCACGATGCGGGTCTTCACCGGTCTCACGCTGCTAGACACGATTCAGGGCACGGTTGGCGCTGTCTCGCTGATCCCTGATGCGATCACTCAGCATGAGGAAGCGGTGTACACCAACATCGCGTTCATGGAGTCGGTGCACGCCAAGAGCTACTCTTCGATCTTCTCGACCCTTGCGTCGACGAAGGAGATCGACGAGGCGTTCCGGTGGTCCACGGAGAATGTGAACCTTCAGAAGAAGGCTCAGATCATCATGGATTACTACACCGGTGATGACCCACTCAAGCGCAAGGTCGCTTCGACCCTGCTGGAGTCATTCCTGTTCTACTCGGGCTTCTACCTGCCGATCTACTGGTCGTCCAAGGCGAAGCTGACGAACACAGCCGACCTCATCCGCCTCATCATCCGTGACGAGGCCGTGCACGGTTACTACATCGGCTACAAGTTCCAGAAGGGCCTCGAAAAGGAGACCCAGGAGCGCCGTGATGAGCTGAAGGAGTACACCTTCAACCTCATGTACGAGCTCTACGACAACGAGGTGCAGTACACGCAGGACCTCTACGACGGCGTCGGTCTGACCGAAGATGTCAAGAAGTTCCTGCACTACAACGCCAACAAGGCGCTGATGAACCTCGGCTATGAGGCGATGTTCCCCTCCACGGTGACGAACGTGAACCCGGCGATTCTGTCGGCGCTTTCGCCCAACGGCGATGAGAACCACGACTTCTTCTCGGGCTCCGGCTCGTCGTACGTCATCGGCAAGGCTGAGGCCACAGAAGACGACGACTGGGACTTCTAGAGCTTCTCTGCGAAGTCCTGGCTGAACGCCTGGTCGAAGGCCCGGATCTGCGAAATCTCGCAGGTTCGGGCCTCTTTCGTGCCCTCTTCGGCGGTGCCCCTAGTGGCTCCCTGGGAGCTCGACGTGGTCGAGTTCGTACCCGGTCGCTCCGAGTGCCTTCGCCATGATGTTGGTCATGATCGGCAGGGGCACGAGACAGTCCTCGCACGCACCTTCAGTCGCATCGATCTTGACGACGACCTTGTCGTTTCCGACGTCCGACCATGTGAGCAGATAGCCATCTGTCGCCATCATCTCGCGAAACGAAGCGAGGGCGTCGTCTACTGGCACGGTAGTACTCATAGTGATCTCCTTGGTTCTCGGATGCGGACGATTAGGCGAGTTCGGTCACACCGAGGATGCGCAGCGCCTCCGGCACGGCCTGGTCGGCACGTCCTCGGATATGCTCCACGTCCAGACTCGCGACGGGGTGCTGCACCATGACGAACTGGAATCCTGGGAAGCCCTGCACGTCGGCCATCGCCTGACCTGACATGGCGAAAGAGTCTGAAGTGATGCTCACGGTTGGGATGCCAGCGCGCTCGAACAGGATGCCATCAGCAACCGTCGCCGCACTGCATGAGCCGCAGTCGCCGACCGCGGTAATGACGATGTCGACCTCGGAGACGATCTGCTGGAACAGCTCATCCTTGACCGGAGTGCCGAAGTAGTCCTTGACGTAGTGCTTGATCTCGCCGATGCCATAGTCACGTTTGAGGTCGGCCGCGATTTCGTCGAGCAGCAGCGTCGAGTTCGGTTTCGTGTTGTCGAGTAGGCCGACGGTGAGCCCCTTCAACGACACCGGGCGCGGAGAAAGTGTGCTGTCGTTCGCGCCCTCGGCTGCACCCGTCGGGTCGAGAAGCGATTCGCGCGTCGAGGTGGTCATCCGGTTCCTCCGTGTGTTGCCGCGACCCGTCTTGGACCGCTGACTTCTACAGTGCCCCGCCGCCGGTGGGCGCCGCAGGAGGGTTTTCATCTATCGGAAAGCCGCGCGGGGCGCGACGCTCATGAAATCGCGCGAATCGGCTCGCCGCGAAGCTAAGCACGAAGCATGCGAGCATCCCGGCTGTCATCGGCAGCGCAGTCTCCGGCCCAGCGAACCCTCCGACC
Organism: Microbacterium sp. Y355; assembly: GCF_059445345.1. Taxonomy (NCBI): domain Bacteria; kingdom Bacillati; phylum Actinomycetota; class Actinomycetes; order Micrococcales; family Microbacteriaceae; genus Microbacterium; species Microbacterium sp. Y355. The sequence continues at coordinate 200,164 of NZ_JCAIUD010000002.1, forward strand.
GGGGTCGCGAGCGCCCCGAATGCGAACTGGACGCAACCCATCAGGGCAGCGCCGGATCCCGCAGCGAACGGAGTACGGCCCAGAGTGAGGGTCGTCACGTTTGCCATTACGCCGGCGACTCCCGCGCAGCTAATGGAGATCAGCGACACGTAGACGGGCACGTCGAGGCCGCCCAGGGCCGTCACCGAGACGAGCAGTGCGGCCGCCCCCATCGCCACCGCGAGATCGATCAACAGCATCCGTCGCGGGCCGTATCGCGCCGAGAGCGGCGCATTCATCCATGCTCCCGCAAAGACAGCGAGTCCGTATGCCATGAACATGAGCCAGAAGCCCCATATGTCGACACCGAGCACATCCTGCGCGACGAACGACGAGGCGTTCACGTAGATCGTGAGACCAGCGAAGACGAAAGCCATCGTCAGAACGAACCCGACGTAGACAGGGTCGCGCAGCAAACGCCCGTACATAGCGACCATGCCTGTGGCGCTGAACGCTGCGCGGCGGGCCGGTGGAAGACTCTCGGGAATGCCGACGACAGCCAACAACAGGAAGGCCACGCTCGCGACAACCGTGCCGACGAGGATTGCGCGCCAGCCAGAGACCTGCAGTAGCACGGTGCCAGAGAGTGACGCGATCATTGGCCCCGCTGCCAGTGTGCCCATGAGCAGGCTGTAGGCGCGCGAAATCTGCGGTCCGACGCCGATATCGGCGACGATCGCGCGCACCACCACGACGCCAGCCGCGGCGCCAAGCCCCTGGAGCACGCGGCCCGTGATCAAAAGCTCGAGGGTTGGAGCGAGAGCAACGAAGATACTCGCTGCCGTGAGTACCGCGAAGGCGAGCAACACGACGCGGCGCCTACCGAGGCTGTCGGAGAGAGCCCCGACGATGAGCTGACCGACCGCGACTCCGAAGAAAAACGCGGTGAGGGTGATCTGAATCCCGATGATGTTCGTCCCCAGATCGTCGGCCATGACGCCGAGCGCCGGCAGATACATGCTCGCGATGATCGGGTTGAGGGTCATCAGCACGCAGAGCACCCCGAGTAGGCCACCTGTCAGTCGAGGGCCTTCGGCGCCACCGAAGTGTCCGTCTGATCGCACATGTACCTCCTGGCCGCAACCCAAATGTACGCATTGCGACTTAGTGCCCGCAATGCGTACACTGACATTGTCGCACCGAGCTAGTTATTTCGGATGAATCGCTGCGACGAGAGGACAATGATGCCCACACTCCGCAGCAACCTTCCACCGTCGTCGGCGCTCGCAATCGCGCGCCGTGCGCACTATATGGCGCTCGGTATTCCGAAAGCCGATTGGGAAAAGCCCAAGGTCGCGATCGTCAACACATCGTCGGAACTCGCCGCGTGTTTCTCGCACCTCGACGACATCGCTGCGCGACTCAAGGTCGACCTGCGCGAAGCCGGACTGCTTCCGTTTGAGATCCGCACGACCGCGCCGAGTGACTTCGTGACGAGTGCAGGGCGTGCGGGCCGGTACATTCTGCCCGGCCGCGACCTGATAGTCGACGATATTGAAGCCGCTGTCGAAGGTGCGAAGCTCGACGCGATGATCTGTCTGTCTTCCTGCGACAAGACGACGCCTGCGCATCTCATGGCCGCGGGTCGACTCGACATTCCCACGATTATCGTCCCGTGCGGCTACCAGCACTCCGGCCTCGCCGAAGGCCGTGAAGCCGACATCGAAGAGATCTTCTTGCGTGCTTCGAAAGCCGCCGTCACGGGAGAGCCGACCGATGCGCTCGAGCTGCTCGCCGAAGACGCGATCCTCAGCCCCGGTGTATGCGCAGGTCTCGCAACCGCCAATTCGATGCACATCCTGGCTGAAGCGCTCGGCATGGCGATGCCCAAATCCGCTCCCGTTCGAGCACTGAGCGCCCCGATGTGGGACACGGTGCAGCGCTCCGCCCATGCGCTCGCCGCCCTGATCGAGAACGATGTGCGCCCACGGCAGATCATCACCGAGGGGTCGGTGCGCAACGCTGCCCGCGCGATGCTCGCGATCGGTGGCTCGATGAACACCATCAAGCATCTGCAGGCGATCGCCATCGAATCGGGCCTCGACGTCGACGTATGGGAGATGTACCGGCAGCTCGGTCGTGAGACCCCGCTGCTGTGTTCGGTGCGCCCCAACGGACCCCGCCTCACGGAGGAGTTCGAAGATGCCGGAGGGGGAGCCACAATCATCCGCGAGTTGCTGCCGTTGCTCGACGGTACTCAGCTCACCGTTTCGGGGGCGACCATCGCCGAGAACTCTGAGCTTGCCAAGCCTGCCGACGGCGATATTATTCGGTCGCTCGATGACCCGTTCGGCACCGATCCGGCGATCAGCGTGCTCAAAGGTACCCTCGCCCCGGGGGGTGCCGTCGCCAAGCGGCCGGTCCCCGATCCGGGCCCGCACGTCTTCCGGGGCCCCGCGCGCGTCTTCGGCACCCGTGAAGAGGCGATCGCAGGAATCTCGAGCGGACGTCTACGTGAAGGCGACGTTGCGGTCATCCGAGGCATCGGAGTCACCGGCGCACCCGGCCTCGGGCTGACGTCGTCGTTCATCTTCGCGCTCCACGCGCGCGGGCTCGCCCAGAGCGTCGCGCTCGTGACGGACGGGCAGTTCTCCGGCCTCGTGAACCAAGGCATGACGGTCGGCGAGGTCTCTCCCGAGGCCGCGAGCCCCGGTTCGCCGCTCGGCCGCGTGCGTGACGACGACCTGATCGAGATCGACGTCAAGCGAGGCGCTGTCGACCTGCTGGTTGACGACGCCGAGCTCGCGGCCCGCCCCGATTACGACCCGCCCGCAGACCGCGATACGGGTGGCGGGTACCTCGATCAGTACGAGGCGCTCGTCCAGCCTCTCTCGTGCGGCGCCGTCCTATGCGCCCGACCGTGTCCCTCGAAGGAGATCGCATGATCAGCATCGACCCTGCGGCCCTGAGCAGCGCTACCGAGCGGCCGCGGACCCTTCGCGAGCCCGCTCGTGACACTCCTATCATCGGCGAGTACGACGTTGTCGTTGTTGGCGGCGGCCCGGCCGGTTTGATGGCGGCGACCGCCGCCTCGCGCGCCGGACGCTCGACATTGCTCATCGAAAAGTATGGTTTTCTCGGCGGTGCCGGCACGATGGGTGGCCTCGCGACGTTCTGTGGGATGCACGCCCGCGCGTACGGCACTGACTTCCAGTCGGTACACGGCTACGCTGATGAACTGCTCGATCGGATGCGGGCCATGGATGGCCTGAACGACGTGCACCTCTCGGTCGACGACCGTATCCAGGCCCTCTCGTACGACATCTCTGCGCTCAAGATCGCCGCCGACGAACTTGTCGTGGCGGGGGGCGCCGAACTCCTGTTCCATACCTCCGTCGTCGACGTGTCAATGAGCGAGGACCGCACGATCGACGCCGTCATCGTCGAATCAAAGTCGGGACGCGGTGCTGTGCGCGGACGGTTCTTTATCGATGGCTCAGGCGACGGCGACATCGCCGCCTGGTCGGGTGCCCCGTTCGAGGTGAGCGAGCACCTCATGTACCCCTCCCTCATGTTCCGAATCAACGGAGTGCATCCCGCCGAGGCGGGCGAGGCGTGGAAGACCATCCGCCGTCTCATGGAAGAAGCCGAAGCTGCCGGTACGCACTCCTTCCCTCGCAAGAAGCCGATTGTGCGCCCGCAACGCAACCCGCTCGAATGGCGCTCGAACCTCACGCAACTCTCCAACGAAGACGGCTCAGCCGTTGACGGCACCAACGTCCACCAGTTGACGCGCGGAGAGCTCCAGGGCCGTCAGCAGGTGAAGGACACCTTCGCCTTCATTAAACAGGTCGCTCCCGGGTTCCAGGACTCGTACGTCGTCGACATCGCCCCGTCGATCGGCATCCGAGAGACTCGGCGTATCGTCGGCTCCTACCAGCTCACACAGGAGGACGTGCTGGAATGCCGAGACTTCGATGACACGATCGGTGTCAACGGGTGGCCAGTCGAGGCGCACGTCGTCGGCGACGTCGCGTTCAAGTTCGCGCCGGTGGACTCGCGGGGGTTCAACCAGCTTCCCTATCGAATGCTGGTGCCACAGATTGTCGGCAATCTTCTCGTCGCCGGACGCGCAGGTTCGATGACGCAGGGAGGCCAATCGTCCGGTCGTGTCACCGGGCCGTGCTTCGTCATGGGCCAGGCAGCGGGCACCGCGGCCGACCTCGCGCTCGCGGGGGACGGCACGGGTCCGGGCGTTGACGTGCCGACACTGCAGAAGCGTCTCGAAACCCAGGGTGCGTACCTGGGGACCAGGCTCCCTGAGCGGATCACCGTCCCCGTCGCCTGAGCACCGGGGATGGTAGTTTCATCGTTCGCTCGCCCGGAATCGTTGGGGGTTGGCGTTCCGGTAAGCACTCGCGATCTCGGTGGCCGCGGAGAGCAGCAGTGGCACGACGACGTCGCGCAGACTGTCGGCGGTCTCACGCACGGTCGTTGACGATACGCCGAGTCCACCGACGGCACGGTTGTCGATGAGGATCGGCACCGCCGCGGCTACCCTGCCGGGGAGCATCTCCTCGACCGAGATGTCGTAGCCGCGTGCGCGCACGAGATCGGTGCGCGCACGCAGCCCGTCCGCATCCGTCACCGTCGCGGGCGTGAGCGTCTCGAACGAGTGCTCGGCGAGAATGACGTTGAGTTCGGTATCCGAAAGCTGAGCGAGCAGCACCTTGCCGATCGCCGTCGCGTGCGCGGGGAGTCGTTGGCCGATGCGCACCGAATCAGGCAGCGGCCGGCGGTCTTCGACCCGCGCGATGTGAATGACGTCCGTCCCGTCGAGCACACCGATGCTGCACGTCTCGCCGGTGCGCTTGACGACGTCGAGCATGTAACCGTAAGAGATCTCCGGCAATGATGACGACGCGAAGTACCCGGAACCGAGCTCGAGGATGCGCGGGGTCAGACTCCAGAGCCCACCCGCCGACTCTGCATAGCCGAGGTGGGCGAAGGTCAACATGATGCGGCGCACGACGGGTCGCGCGAGGTCGACACGCGCGGCGATCTCGGCGACACTCAGTGAACCCTGCCGACCATTGAAAGCGCGCAACACCTCCACACCGCGTTCAATACTCTGAATTCGATCGCGTGATCTGTCGTCCGGCATATCCCACCCGTCTCCTGGCGGACGCTCTGCGTCCAACACGACCATCCTAGAGACATGCGGTGCCCAACCGGCACGACGCGACGCCGTGCGACGTGACGCCGAAGGTTCACCCATGTACCGCACCTCGAGTTGGCAGGCGAGGTTCGATCACGCCATCGTGTTGCGCAGGCCGTAGACGGACTCGTGCCAGGGGATGAAAAATCGCTTCAACTCGTTGACGATGAGGTACAGAGCGAGACCGAGGAGCGACAGCCACAGGATGAGTGCGAAGGTGAGTGCCGCATCGAGTTGGTTCATGCTCGAAACGACGAGGAACCCGAGCCCCTGGCTACCCGCGATGTACTCGCCAACGATCGCGCCCGTCGTTGCGAGGACGATGCCCACCTCCATACCAGCGAACAGATAGGGCTGAACGCTGCGCATTTCAAGCTGTAGAAGCGTTTGTGATCGCGTCGCGTTCAAGCTCTTCATCACTTCTCGCTGCCCTTGCTCGACCGATCGCACACCCAAAAGCATGTTGAGCATGATGGGAAAGAACGCCAGAAGCGCGGATAGCCAGATCTTCGAGGTGATGCCGAAGCCGAACCAGATCACGAATAGTGGGATGAACGCGACCTTCGGCGCCACCTGAGTGATCACGATGAGGGGGCGCACGCTCGCCTCGAGCCACGGCAGCTTGCCGAGCAGGACACCGACGACGGCACCCGTCACCACGGCGATCGCGAATCCGATCAGGATCTCGGAGAGCGTGGTCAGGGTGTGGGTCCAGATACCGGGGGTCGAAAAGAGCCCGATGAACTTCTCGCCCACGGCACCGGGCGGCGGGAACAGGAACGGGTTCACCTGCCCGATGGAGACAACCAGCTGCCAGATGACGACTATCACCACGACGAGCACGGGCGTCACAACCCAGGGCAGGACCCGCATGACCTTCTGGCGGCTCATCAGTTCTCCTCGTCAATGTCGTGTCGGAGTTTCCGGACGATCTCGTTGAATTCTGGCGTCGTCGTGGTGTTGACCGTGCGTGGTTTTGGCTCGACGACCGGCAGAACCTGGCGCACCCGGCCAGGCCGCGGCGTCATGTGCACGACGCGGTCGGCGAGGAACACCGCCTCGGGTATGTCGTGGGTAACGAAGACGACCGTCGACTTGGTCTCGAGCACGATGCGCTGCAGTTCAAGGTTCATGCGCTCGCGTGTGAGCGCATCCAGTGCGCCAAACGGCTCGTCCATGAGGAGGAGATCCGGCTCAGTCGACAACGAACGCGCGATCGCGGCACGCTGGCGCATCCCGCCGGAAAGCTCGCGCGGGTAGGACTTTTCGAATCCACCGAGGCCGACGAGCGCCGCAAGCTCGGAGGCGCGTGCGCGACGATCCTGCTTGCCGACGCCTCGCAGCTTCATCGGCAGCGCGATGTTGTCAAGCACTGAGAGCCAGGGGAACAGGTTGCTTTCTTGAAAGACGAAGCCCAGCTTCGTGATGGCCGATTCATCTACCGTCGAACCGCGCCACAGGTTGTTGCCGTCGACCTCGATCGTTCCCGCGCTGGGTGCGAGGAGGCCACCAATCATGCGCAGCAGTGTCGTCTTGCCGCAGCCCGATCTTCCAATCAGTGCGACGAACTCACCGCGCTGAATGCTCAGATCGACGCCCGAGACAGCGTGGGTGATGCCCGACCTAGTGACGAAGTCGCGCCCGAGGCCCTGGATGTTCAGCCGCGGAACAGTATCCGCTGTGCCCAGGGCGGACGCGGGTGGTGTCGGGGTCTGTGTGCTCATGATGGGCATCGTCGCCTCTCGTTGTCAGGGGAAGGTGATGGCCCCGCGGATTGCGCGGGGCCATCACCAGGGATGGGTGCGAGGTCAGTTGGCCGCGAGTAGGTCGCTCGTGATCCAGGCCGACGGGTCGGCACCGCCTTCAAGCAAGCCACCAGCGACGTACGCATCGTAGATGACTGTCCAGAAATCGTCGTCGTTCTCGAGCAGGCCGACCGTGCCCGTCGAATCGATCCACGTCTCGGTCGTGTAAGTGTTGAGCGCCTCAACCGCGATGGCGTCGTCTTTCAATGCTGCAAAGTCCCAGTCACCGCTGTCGCGCAACGTGGCGAGCACGTTCTCGAAGTCGTTCTCTCGGTCGTCGATGAGCTCCTGCGTCGCTTCCTTGATCGCCGCGAGGAAACGTTCGATCTCGTCGACTCGCTCGGGGTTCTCGAGGTTCGACTCCGTCGTGATCCAGACCTGACGCTCTGGAGCATCGACCAGACCCGCGGGGCTGGAGACGGCATCCTCGTTCTGCTCGACGATACCGATGGAGGTGTCGAGGCTGACGACGTAACCGTCGAGCTGCCCCTGCTTAACCAGTTCGTATGTGGCCGAGGTGACCGGTACCGCCTGGCGGGTCACCGAATCGAGCGGCACACCGGCCTCGTCGAGCGCAAAGTTGAGCATCTTCTCGCTCGTACCACCGACCGAGCCGAGGCCGATGACCTTGCCTTCCATGTCCTCTGCGGACTCAATCGGGTTCGCTTCGGTCGAAATGACACGCAGGTTGCTGCGGTAGGCCATCGTACCGACGCCGACGATGGGTTGACCGGATTCCATCCCGGGCATGACGTCAACAGTGCTCACTCGGGTGATCGGCGTGGCGCCGCCGAGCAAGGTCTGGATCGCCGCAGAGGTGCCCTGCACCGGCTGCAGCTGCACGTCGAGACCGTGCTCTTCGAATATTCCGGACGAGTATGCGTACATCTCGGGTGTGAAAGTGAACGACTGAAGCGGGAGGAATGACACCACGACGATATCGTCGAGTTTGGCCGGGGCTTCCCCTCCCTCGGTCGCGGGTGCGCTATCTGCGCCCGCGCACCCGCTAAGCGCGAGCGATGCCGCGATGAGCACGGCGGTCGCAGCGCGAAGGCGCGAGCGGGAAGACCAGGGGCTATATTTCTGCACTGCTGTGGGCATTTTCGACTCCTGTGTCGGATGGTCCCGCACGCAACAGTGCGGTCGGTCGGACCAGTTTGCCGACCATGCTCTGCGAGAGGAACATATCTTTTTACTGGATGAAATCGGTTGGCGAAACTGGTGCCTGCGTAGCTCTTCGAAGCACCGTAATAACACCGCTGTCTCCGTCGACGCGCAGCAGATCGCCGGTGCGGACCACATCAAGCGGATTGGGTACAGCCTCGACGATAGTCGGGACGCGCGTGACGATCGCCCCCAGCACCGCCTTGGTCGTGATGACGTTGAACACCATCGCGGCGGGGGCGGTACCCATGAGCCGTGTCGACTGGAAGAAGCCCGACCACCCTGACGACCCTTTCGCTCCCGGAAACACAAGGATCTTGCCCGTGAAACACACGCCGAACAGCTCGTGCCGCGGTTCGATCACCGTGCCCGTTGCCACATCGATTCCGCCGAACCCCGAGATCGGGTCGTGTGTGACGAGTGCCTCCGCCTCGGCGACACCGGGCACGATGCCGCGGCCGCGCAACTCCAACGTCACGCGAGCTCCCCGCGCCACCGGCCTGTTACGGCTGCGTCTACGCATTCTTCGAGCGTCCCGAACCAGGCCTCGATGCCGAGGATCGCAGGCAGGTAGTGTGCTTGCTTGGCTGAGTCGGTCGCGAACACGCGGGTGCCGGGGGGTGCCGCGCGCGACATCGCTGGGCAGGAGTCGGTCAATACCTTGCCCCCGGCGCGCGTGATCGTCTGTGTATATCCGTTGCGGTCCGCCATCGTACGCAGAGCCCGCGGCGTCATGACCCAGAGATCGGTGCTCTCGTGCAGCCGCCGTCCCTCGAGCAGGTGCGCGACCTGCGCGATCTGGTCGAGCGAGGCGTGCGGGCAACCGAGCAAAATGAAGTCGACGTCGTCACTTTCGCCCTGCGCGTTGAGCGTCTCGTACGCCCAGCGTCGCTGGGCATCACCGTAGTGGATCGCCTCCGGCACCGTTCTCCCGCCGAATGCGGCTTCAAGCGTGGGAGCTTCAGGAGTGATTCCTGGGATGTGGTAGATCTCGACCCCGCCGGATGTCGCGGTCGCGGCGCCGAAGTGCTTGAGGTCGGCAAGGTCAGGTTGAGCGAAGGATCCGATGATCGCGGGCCGCGCCTCTTGCACGACTTCGCCAACGTAGTAGCCCAGCATGCCCCACTCCTGGAAGCTATCGATACTCGTGTCGGCCTGAAGCAGGTGCGTCGCGTAGCGGTTCTCAGTGAGATGGTTGCCCCAGTACGGAATCTTGCCCGTGAGTGCAGCGGCCCCGGTCGAAGCGCCGCCCTCGCAGTTGGTGCGTGCACCGAGAACTGAGTTGGCGTAGACAACGGCCGAGGATTCCATCCACGCGACGTGTTCGCCACGCACCGGCAGGTTACCCACCTGGTATGGCGTGCAGGTGGCCAGGATGTTGACGCCGCGCTCCGAATAGTATGATTCGGCGTCCGTCTGCAGTTCGATCGACTGCTTTGCATAGCCCGTCAGCCCGTCGGCGTCATCCGAGAACCCGTGCTGCAGCTGGCACGTCGGCACTTTCATGCGAGGGATCTCGAAGTCGTCATCGCTATCGAGGTTGATGACGGCATAGGCCTTGGCCCAACCATTTTCGCGCACCAATTGCGCCTTCGCGGGCGACGGTTGCGTCATCGTTCCCGCCACGTTGCGCGTATCCACCAGGCGTTCCGCTCCGAGTGCGTCGCCATAGCGGATGAGTAGGTTCATCGCGGCCGCGACGGCGCCACCCTCCGCACCATCGCGCATCGAGCTCTCTTCATCGGTGAGCTTCATCGCTCCTCCTCCTCGGGTTTGCGTCGCGGGGGCCGCGTTACGCCTCGATCTTGGTGGATGAGAACGGGATCGCGCGAGGCGGATTGAGCGTGAAGACCTCGACGATGGCCGAGACTCCCGCGTTGTCGGCGCCCGCGACGATGATTTGCACGTTCGTCGGGTGGCTGAGCAACCGCACGCGATCCGGTGTGTCGGTGCCGCTCGCCGTGTCTGACGTCGAGTCGGGGTGGTCGGCAGGAAGCCGCCAACGAGTCTTGTTCGACAGCGCTTCTTTGCCCACCCGCACCAAGTCCGCGCGATCACGCACGGCGTTTTCAAAGATGAATCTGCGCAGGTCTTCCTTGCTCCAACCGGCATTCGCGAACATCTCCGCATGCTCGGGCACGAGCACAAGCAGCGTCGACGTGTACTCGTGGATGAGCGCGCCGGTACGGCAGATCGTGTCGACAAAGTCGAGAGCGAGTTGTTCGGGAATCATCGTGTGGCGCGCCTCGATGTGTATGACCGAGCGGATAACGAACATCGTCGCAACGCTGTCAGTAGCGTCGAATCCATGCTCCACGGCAAATGACGGCCACGGACTCTGCTCTTCGTTCTCACCGACAACAGCGGTGTACTTGGAGGGGTTTCCCTGCGTGGCTTGGTCAAGTCCGTGCGGTGTGAGACCAAACACGTTGATGAGGCCGAGACGGATGGCTCGTCCGATCGTGGCGTTCGGCCGGAAGCCTGAGCCGAAGATGTTGCCCCGGCTGTTGATCTCGAGTTCGGTGCGGACAGGACCGTTGACGACGAGGAACGGCGCCGTGCCGGTCGTTGACTGCCAGATGCCGCGGGCCGGGTGCGGCTCTGTCGCGACGGACTCCCACGCGGCGATCACGACGGGCAAATACTCTGGCTTGCACCCCGCGAGTGCGGCGTTGAGAGCAGCGAGACGCACCGTGATGCTGCGGTTGAGGTGGGCAACGGTAAATAACACCTCGTCTGGGTCGCGCGTGACGGTCGCGAGAAACTCTGCGAGGTACGACTCCGTTACGGGAACGACGGGCAGTCCATCGGTCCACTCGTTTTCCCAGTAGTAGTCGAGTGCCTTGCGGATCTCGTTCGAATCGACTTCGTGCGTGCTGGACACCGTGACAGACATGCGTACAACTCCTTCGTATCCGCGTGGCCCCACCCTGCGGGGGCCTCAAGCAATCTCGCATAGGCCCAACCGGGTCACCCGTCCCGGTTTCACTGGTCGAAAAGCTTCGTCTCAGGACGCCTCCGACACGGCAGGATGGTCGGAGCACCCCCTCAGGCAAGGAAGCCCGCATGACAGATATCTCCTCAACGCCCGCAGAGACGACGCGCGTGTTCACCACGATCGACGAGGTCGGCGGCATCGCCGGCCGCGAATTCGGCCCCTCGACTTGGCGCGCTATCCCGCAAGAGGACATCGACCTCTATGCGCAGCTCTCCGGCGACGACAATCCCATCCACGTCGATGCTGAAGTCGCCGCGAAATCGCAGTTCGGTGGGCGCATCGCTCACGGCATGCTGACCCTAACGATGGTGGTGCCGCACCTGCGTGAGATATACCGAGTCTCGGGCACGACAACGGGAATCGTTTACGGTTTCAACAAAATCCGGTTCCCAACCGCGGTGCCGTCGGGGGCGAGCATCCGGGTGCGTGGCACCGTCGCGCAGGCCGAAGAAGTACCGGGTGGCTGGCAGGTGACTCTCGCCCTCACCTTCGAGGTCGAGGGCGCGACGAAGCCGGCTGTAGCTGCCGAGCTCGTCCTGAGGCACTACCGGTGAGCCGCGTGAACGCCGCCGACGTCCGGCTCGACGGCCGTGTTGCGATCGTGACCGGTGCGGGCCGAAGCCTGGGGCGTGCCTACGCGATTGCTCTCGCCGATGCAGGTGCCGGCGTCGTCGTCAACGACGTCGACGTGACCTCGGCGGCCGATACCGTCGCCGAGATCAAGAAGCGCGGCGGTGCGGCGATCGCATCAATCGGCCCCGTCGGGCCGGCCGAGACCGCTGAGCAACTGGTCGAAGACGCCGTCACTGCGTTCGGCCGGCTCGATGTGCTCGTAGCCAACGCGGGCGTGCTGCGCGACCGCGTGTTGTGGAAGATGTCCGACGACGACTTCGACGCGGTGATCGCAACCCACCTGCGCGGAACATTTACCACGGGCCGTGCCGCCGCCATCCGGATGCGTGAGCAAGGCGAGGGTGGGCGTCTGATCGTGATCGGCTCGCCCGCCGGCCAACTCGGATCATTCGGGCAAACCAATTACGCGGCCGCCAAGTCGGGTCTGGTAGCGATGGCACGAACATGGTCGCTCGAGCTTGCTCGCGCCGACATTACCGCCAACGCCGTCATCCCGATCGCTATGTCGGCGATGACCGGAACGATCCCCGCGTATTCCGAGCTTTACGAGCGCTATCTCGCGGGTGAGCCGATTCCGCGAGAAATTCGACGCGAAAGGGGTCTGGGCAGCCCCGAGGATGTTGCGCCGCTCATTGTCTGGCTCGCGTCGGACAAATCGCAGTCGGTCTCCGGTCAGGCGATCGGCATCGGTGGGGACAGAATTTCGCTGTACTCGCACCCCACGGTCCTCGACGTCGACTATTCCGACGACGGGTGGAGCGCCTCCGGGATCGACGCCGCTTGGCACGAGCGCTTCGCCGCGCAGGCGCAGGCATCCGGTCCGCCCTCCCGTGCGGAGGAGGGCCAGTGACACGCATCCACTACTCGGACCTCTGGCAGGGCATCGCACGCGAGCTGCCCGAGCGCACGGCGATCATCACGCGCGACAGCGAGATGACGTGGTCGCAGTTCAGCGCCGAATCCGGCGCTCTCGCCCGCTACTTCATCGAGGAGTGCGGGTTGCAGACAGGCGACGCTGCGGCGACCCTCCTCTACAATCGCCCGGAATACCTGACGTTCACCTGGGCGTGCCTCGCGACCGGTGTCGCCCCCGTTGCGCTCAACTACCGGTACACAGCGAGCGAGGTGCGTGCCCTCCTCGTCGACTCCGACTCGAAGGTGCTCGTCGCCCCGGCATCGTTCGCCGCGATCGCGACCGAGGCCACTGTCGGGCTCAACATTCCGATCATCATCGTCGACGACGATGACGCGATCCCTGGCGCCGTGCGCTACGACGACATCGTTGCTGCCGGAGGCTCGATGCCCGCCCAGGCTCCCACGGGCGCCGACCTGCGGCTGTACACCGGTGGCACGACGGGGGCGCCGAAAGCTGTGGTGTGGGATCTCGACACGCTGCTGGAAGCGCGACGCCAATCCACCTGGGCGGTGACCGGCATCGAGCCCCCGAGGACTCTCGAACGTGCTATCGCGATCGCCGTTGACCCCGCGACCCCGAAGGTTGTGACGTTGCCGATGAGTCCGATGCTGCATGGCACGGCGCAGTCGATGACGATGGGTACCCTCGCTCTGGGCGGCACCGTCGTGCTGCACGCCCGCCCGAGCATGGACATCGGCGAGGCGTACCGCCTGCTGAGCGAGCACCGCGCGACGCGGCTCATCGTCGCGGGCGACGCGCTCGCGCTGCCCCTGGCGGAAATGGCAGAACTGAACGGCGGACTCCCGCACGTTAGGTGGATCTTCTCGTCGGGCATGCGGTTCAGTGACGACGTGAAGCACCGGCTGCATTCTTTGGGTGACCTCGAGATCATCGACTTGCTCGCCTCGAGCGAGGGCGGCCCGTATGCGTTCGGCATCACGAAGGGCATCGAGGACCTACCAGCTCGGCTCGTGCTCACACCCGGTACAGTGCTGCTCGACGAGCAGTACAACGAAATTCCGCTCAAGGCTGGAGCCCTCGGCATCCTCGGCTTCCGGGGAGTGCTGCCGAAAGGGTATTACGGCGACCCGGTCAAGACCGCAAAGACGTTCCTGCAGATCCGCGGACACCGCTACGTCGTTCCCGGAGACTGGGCACGCTCGAATGGTGACGGCACGATCGACCTTCTCGGTCGTCTCTCCGCCGTCGTCAACACGGGTGGCGAGAAGGTGTTCCCCGCCGAGGTCGAGCAGGTGCTGCTCGATCATCCGAGTGTCGGCGACGCGATCGTTTTCGGGCTCCCGCATCCGCGTTTCGGTGAAGCTGTGAGCGCCATGGTCTCACCCGTCGAGGGAGTCGAGATCGAGCCCGCCGACCTGCTCGACTACGTCGCCGAGCGTCTCGCCGGGTTCAAGAAGCCGCGGCATCTGTTCGTGCGTGTGAGCCTTGACCGATCGCTCACCGGAAAAATCGAACTCGCCCGAGTGAAGGAGGACGCGATGCGCGAACTTGAGGAGGCCGGCGCATGAGCCCGATCCCCGGATTCGACCCCGATAAGCTGACCGCGATCGACGTGCACGTGCACGTGTCCATCGACTCAACTGGCCGCACGGCATCGCCACCCGCGCTCACCGAGGCGCTCGCAAAATATTTCAAGAGCACTGAGAAGCCGCGCGATGTCGATGCGACCGCAGCCTACTACCGAGAGCGGCAGATGGGGGCGGTGGTGTTCACGGTCGATGCCACGACGAACCTGGGTCATGCCCCGAACAGTGTCGACGAGATCGTGGAGGGCGCGGCTCGAAACTCCGACGTGCTTATCCCGTTCGGTAGCGTCGACCCGCTGCAGGGCGAAGCCGCCGTCGAGGAGGCACGCCGTCAGGCGGAGATTGGAGTGCGGGGTTTCAAGTTCCATCCGACGGTGCAGGCGTTCGATCCCTCCGACCCCGCATACACGCCGCTATTCAGCGCGATCGAAGAGTTGGGACTGCCGATCATCGTGCACACAGGGCAGACCGGTGCCGGTGCTCAGCTGGCGGGCGGGTGGGGCTTCCGGCTCAGCCTGTCGAACCCGATGTTGCTCGACGACCTCGCGGCGCGGCATCCCGAGATGCAAATTGTCATGGCGCACCCGAGCGTTCCGTGGCAGGACGAGCAGCTCTCCGTGGCGACTCACAAGGGCAACGTGTGGATCGAACTCTCGGGTTGGTCAGCGAAGTACTTCGCGCCATCCCTCGTGCGCGCCGCGCGCACGTATCTCAACGGGAAGACTCTGTTCGGCTCGGACCTCCCGGCGCTGACGCCCGATCGCTGGCTGAATGACTTCGCGAAGCTTGAGTTCCCGGACGCGGCGGTCCAAGCGATCGTTAAGGACAACGCCGTCCGCCTACTCGGACTGACCTGATGTCCGTCGCTCCGCCGACCGATCTGCTCGGTTACATCGACGAACTGCTGACGCTGCCCGAACGCGCAAAGCTGCAGGCATTGCGCGATCTGCTGGAGGAGCGCGCGCGTCCGCATCTTGCTGACTGGTGGGAAGCGGGCGATTCCCCCGCTCACCTGCGTGGCGAGCTTGCCGCTTTGCGCCTCGAGGACGACCCCGATCTGCTCGACGCCGATGGTCGTTTGAACCCCGCCTACGTGGGTTTCAAGCACTTCGAGTTCCAGCGCTTCGACGCGTCGATCGCGACGCTCTACGGGGGTCAGGTCGGCATGTTCCGCACCGTCGTGCGCGAGGGCGGATCACCGGAGCAGGTAGCACGACTTGATCCGCGCATCCCGTCGTTCGAACTCACGGGATGCTTCGCTCTCACCGAACCCGACCACGGATCGGATGTCGCAAATGGCATGGAGACGACGGCGACACGCGATGGCGACACCTGGCACCTCACCGGACGCAAGCGATGGATCGGCAACGCAGCCCTCTCCGATCTTCTGTTGGTCGTGGCGAAGGACGCCGCCGACGGCGCCGCGAAGGCCTTCCTCGTGCCGCGGGAATCTCCCGGAGTGACCGTCACCGACATCCGTGGCAAGATCGCGCTGCGCATGGTGCGAAGCGGCGACATTACTCTCGACGACGTGCAGGTACCCGAGTCGGAGCGATTGCAGCGCATCAATTCGTTTCGCGATGTCTCCGCGATCCTCGCCCAACTGCGGTACGTCATCGGCTGGAACGCGGCAGGTATGCAGATCGGCGCCTACGAGGCCGCCCTTCGCTATGCCCTCGCTCGGCATCAGTTCGGACGACCGATTGCAGGCTTCCAGCTCATCCAAGAGAAGCTCACGCGCATGTTGGGCAACGCAACCTCAACTCTCGCGTTCGCGGTGCGACTGACCGACCTGAAGACGCGCGGCGAACTCACCGAACCGGTTGCCGCTCTGGCGAAGACCTGGGCGGCCGATCGAGTGCGCGAGACGGTCGCACTCGGCCGAGAGATCGCAGGTGCCGAGGGTATCCGCGTCGACCACGACCTCGCCCGGTACTTCACCGATGCCGAAGCGGTATACACCTACGAGGGCACGCACGAAATGAACTCGCTCATCGTCGGCCGTGCGATCACCGGTCTATCAGCGTTCACACGCTGATCAGCCCTCGGTCCTGCCTGAGGAGGCTGCCATGAAATACACCCGACTCGGTGCGAGTGGCCTGACCATCTCGCGCCTCGTGCTGGGCTGCATGAGCTACGGCGAACCAGGGCGTGGCGGCCACGGCTGGTCGCTCGCCGAAGAGCAATCACGTTCGTTCTTTCGTGCGGCCGTTGAGGCGGGGATCACGACGTTCGACACCGCGAACGTTTACTCGCTTGGCTCGAGCGAAGAGATAACCGGACGGATGCTGCGCGAGTTCACGACGCGCGACCAGGTTGTGATCGCAACGAAGCTCGCGATGCCGATGGGCTCGGGCCCCAGCGATCGTGGTCTTTCGCGCGGAGCGATCATGACGCAGATCGACGCATCGTTGGAGCGTCTGGGCACCGACTACATCGACCTATACCAGGTCCACCGGTTCGACGGCCGCACTCCGATTGACGAGACGATGGAGGCGCTCCACGATGTCGTGCGGGCGGGCAAGGTGCGCTACCTGGGTGCGTCATCGATGTGGACGTGGCAGTTCGCCCAGATGCAACACACTGCCAGGCAACACGGATGGACCCCATTCGTTTCGATGCAGGACCAATACAACCTGATCATGCGCGAGGAGGAGCGCGAGATGCATCCGTTCTGTGCTGCGACCGGCGTCGGAGTACTCAGTTACAGCCCTCTCGCGCGGGGCCGGCTCTCGCGTGCTTACGGGGTAACGGGTGATCGGTTTGAGCTGGACGAGACAGGCGCGAAGCTCTATCTCCAGGATGAGGCATCCGATCGCGCGATTACCGACGCCGTCAGGGCCATCGCCGAGGCGCGCGGGATCCCCCGCGCGCAGGCAGCCCTCGCGTGGCAACTCACGAAGCCGACCGTTTCGGCGCCGATCGTCGGAGCGACGAAACCGAACCATCTCTCCGATGCTGTGGCCGCGCTCGATATCGCACTCACTCCTGACGAAGTCGCGAGTCTCGAGGCACCGTACACACCAAGGAGGGCCGAGGGTTTCGTCTAGCCATGCTCAGTCGGCGAGGTCACCAAAGCCAGCAGCGGCGAGCGAGCGCGAGATCGACGTCGCTGTCAGGCGGATCAGGTGCACCATGCCGCGGTGGTCGCCCGTGTTCACGGGGTACGAGAGTGAGACGGCAGCGATTACCGAACCGTCAACTCCGCGGACCGGGGCAGACACAGCGACGTTCTCGAGGTCGACTTGCCGATCGCTCACCGCATAGCCGGTGCGCTGGATGTCGGTGAGCACCCGCTCGAGCGTAGTGCGGTCGGTATATGTGTACGGAGTGTACGCGGGCAGGTCGCCCGCGAGCACCTCCTCCTGGATGTGCCGGGGCGCGTAGGCGAGCAGAACCTGCCCGATCGCGGTGATGTGCAGCTGGTAGCGGTCGCCGACGACGGGTCGACGCGGGGTCGTGCGCGGGTTATGGAAGCGCTCGATCGAGACCAGCTCGGTGCCTTCCCGGATGGCGAGGTGCGTGGCGAATCCTGTCGTCTCGTAGAGGTCGAGCAGGTATGGGCGCGCATACCGCTGCAGGCCAACTGAGCGCGGTGCACGTGATGCGACTTCCCACAGTCGCAGGCCGACCCGGTAGCGGCTGTCCCCATCACGTTCGAGCGCACCCCACTCGGTGAGGCGCTGCACGATGCGATAGCACGTGGCAATGGGCAGCCCGCTGTTGCGGCTGATGTCAGACAGCGCCTGACGGGCACGATGACCCTGGAAAGTGCCGAGGATCGAGAGTGCTCGATCCACAACCGAGCGAGACCCGGCTTCGGGGTCGAGGGCCTTCACTGGCGCCATTGTCATGACCTCAGGCTACTCCAATTGTACGCTTTGGCGTCTGTTAGTACGCTGAGCGTTCAATTGTCGTACATTCTCCCGAGCGGGGCCGTCGTGCCGATCGTGCTGGCGTTCTTCATCCGCAAGCCGGTTAAGAATGGCGAGGCTCCCGCCTCCGACCTTTGACGACATCCCTTGAAGAACATCAGCCCACCGCAGTCCTTGCCGGACTGTGGTGGGCTGGTGCTGGACACCGATAGTCGCCGACGCGCTCGATTGCTTCTCGACGCCAGATGCAGTTCTCTGCTGCGGGTCGCTTGGCGCCGCCTCACATGCGGACGGTGATCTTGCCGTGGATATTCCTGCTCGACTGCAGCGCGACGGCCTCTTGGATCTCGTCAAGCTCGAAGATGCGGGAGATCGGCACCGTCAGCTCACCCGCGACGATCGCGTCGGTGATGTGTTCAAGCGCGCCGCCGGGGGCGTTGAATGCGCCTGTGGTGTGCACGCCGTCCGGGGCCTCGCCGCCGGCTGCGACGGTCGATATCCTCGATGCAGGAACGCCGAGGGCGAGCGCGACTTCGGCGACCTCGGTGCCGAACAGGTCTGCAGCTGCGGTGATGCCGCTCGGGGCGAGCAGACGAACCCGCTCCTCGAGCCCTACCCCGTAGGCGATGGGCTCGATGCCGAGCTCCTCAAGAAACCCGAATGTGCCGGTCGAGCACGTCCCGATGACGCGGGCGCCCGCGAGCCTCGCGAGTTGCCCCGCGAAGATTCCCACGCCGCCGGCGGCGCCGCCGATCAGCACCGTGTCGCCCCCGGCGACGCCAGCCGCATCGATCGCGGCCGAAGCCGTCATACCCGCGACGGCGAGTGTGCTCGCCGTCGCATCGCTGATCCCCTCCGGAGTATGGCGTAAGACGTCGGCGCCCACCGGATCGATGACGATGTGGTCTGCGGCGGCCCGGCCGATGGCGGATCCGTACACGCGGTCGCCCACGACGAAGCCGGTGATACCGTCCCCGACTTCATCAATGACGCCCGCGAAGTCGGTTGCGAAGCGCGCGGGGAGCGATATCCCGAACATCGCCGCTGTTTCGGGCGATGACGAGAACAACCAGTCCATCGGATTCAGACCCACGAACGTGGTGCGCACGCGCACCTCACCCGGGCCTGAGTGTGGCTCGGTAACTTCCTGGATCTCAAGGACCTCGGGGCCCCCGAAGGCGTTGTAGATGACGGCTCTGCTCATGTTGTCTCCAAATCAGTGACGGGACTTAGTCTCATCACTCTACATTCGATGAGACCAAGTCCCGTACACTGGAGGGATGTCACGATGGGAACCCGACGCACCGCAGCGTCTCGCTCAAGCCGCCATCGAGCTGTTCGCCGAGCACGGCTACGACGAGACGAGCGTGATCGACATTGTCCGGCGGGCGGGGCTCGCGAAGAGCACGTTCTTCCGGCATTTTGCGAGCAAGCGCGAGGTGCTGTTCGGCGAGGAAACGATGTCAAAGGCGCTCATCGAGACGATCACCTCTGCCTCCGCGGGTACACGGCCCTTCGATGTCATCGCGCAGGTGATCCGAGTCCTCGATGAGTCTGTGTTCTCATCGGACTATCGCGACGTCGCGGTCCGCAGACGCGCGGTCATCGAAGCGCACCCCGACCTCCGTGAGCGGGAGGCGCTGAAGTCGGCGCACCTAGCCGAAGGCGCTGCTCGCGCATTCGAACTGCATTGCGAATCCAGCGCTGGCACGCGACTTGCAGCACAGCTGTGTCTGTTTGTCATCGCTGAGACTTACGCGCGTTGGGCTGTAGATGGCAGTGCCGTCAGCCTCGGGGAAAGTTTCGTGGCGATAGGGGATCGTGTCCTCGATGACGTGCGAGAAAGAGTTCTCGCCCTGTAGCTGCTTTAGTGCCATTGCCACAAGTAGCCAGGATAAGGCTGAGGACTTCCGTCAGTCGCCGACGCCCTGGAAGTGTTGCTTGTACAGGTTCGGCGGTATCCCAAGCCTGCTCGTGAACGCGCGCCGCATGGTCTCCGCGTTCGAAAATCCGGCGCGTCGGGCCGTGGTGGCGACAGACTCCCCGCGGAGCAGCATGGACTTCGCGGTCTCCACGCGCACATGCTGAACGAACTTGACCGGTGTCATGCCGATCTCGGCGACGAATATCCTGGTGAGATGTCGAGGGCTGACGCCTGCGATCGCGGCGAGGTCCGTCATCTCGTGCGACTCGGCTGGCGAGGCCATGACCTTCTCGGCGACCAGCCTCACGCCCGCCTGCGCTCCGCGAGAGATGTCGAGCAGTGAGGAGAACTGCGACTGACCTCCCGGGCGCTGCACGTAGACGACGAGCTGCTGGGCAACGGCTCTGGCGAGTTCAGGACCGTGATCCGCTTCGATCAGGGTGAGCGCGAGGTCGATGCCCGCCGACACACCAGCCGACGTATGGAATCTTCCGTCGTGCACGAATAGGGCGTCCGGGATGACGTCGACTTTCGGGTGGATCCGGGCGAGCAGTGCCGCATGGGCCCAGTGGGTAGTCGCCCGTCGTCCATCCAAGGCTCCTACCTGGGCCAAGAGCAGAGCGCCCGTGCACACGGATGCGACCCGCTCGGCGACTTCGACGAGGTGCGCGGTGGCCTCCAGGAGTTCAAGCGGGATTGGTTCGACGGGCAGCGCATCGCCTCCGACGACCACAACCGTATCGGCCCGAATTACTTGGCTCGCAGCGACGGTGTTGATCGAAGCCCCGATCGATGTGGGGATCGATCCACCGGTGGGGGAGCAGTATTCCAGCTCATATTCGGCGCCCAGCCGCGTCGCTTCTGCGAAGACCTCCGCCGGCCCGGCGACGTCGAGATGCTTGGCGCCGGGGTAGACGAGGAAGGCGACGGTGTGATCAGCCATCCCACCAGTATGTCCAAAGATCAGGGAAAGTTGTCAATTCTGACACTCACGAACCGAGCTGTCGGCGACGATGCTTGTCTTACCCCGCGTCGAGCGGGACCGAGTTGGAGGAAGACATGACCGAGACGATCGCGGGGATCACCATCCCCGACACTGAGCTTGTCCGCGACATCACCGAGTACATCCGTGAGCGCGAAGACGATCTGCTCTATCACCACTCCCGCCGCGTGTACGTGTTCGGGGCGCTCATGGGGCAACGCCGGGGCGTCGACGTCGACCTCGAACTGCTCTACGCCGGAGCGATGTTCCATGACCTCGGGTTGACGAGCGCATTCCACGACTCGCTCCTCCGATTCGAGGTCGACGGTGCCAACGCCGCTCGTGACTTCCTCGCCTCGCGCGGTGTGGACGACGAGCGCACGGCAGCCGTGTGGACCGGAATCGCGCTGCACACGACGCCTGGCGTTCCCGAGTTCATGGCTCCGGAAGTCGCGCTTGTCACGGCCGGAGTCGAGACAGACGTCCTGGGCATCTGGTACCAAGACCTCACCGCCGACGAGATCGAAGCCGTGACCACGATCCACCCGAGAGTGGATTTCAAGAATCAGATCCTCAACGCCTTTGCGGAAGGTAACCGTCGGCGTCCGGATAGCACCTTCGGCAATGTGAACGCAGACGTGCTCGCGCACTACATGCCGGGGTATGTGAGGGGCGACTTCGTGGAAGTCATCCGCTCGAACTCGTGGCCAGAGTGATTCGCGCGGGGCGGATGCTCCGGCATCCGCCTGTTTCGTCATTCCAGAGCACCCACCCGGGTATCCTGGACAGAGCATTCACTATAGGAGGCACCCCGTGATTCTCAGCTTCATCATCTTCCTGGTCCTGTTCCTCGGCGGGATCGTGCTGATGGGCATCTCGCACGGTCTGCCAGACTTCCAGGCGATCGTCTTCTGCGCGGGCGTGCTCGCCTTCAGCCTTTCGATGGCGTGGATCATGCGCGAGGGCAAGAGCGGCGCGACGCGTCGTTCGAACAACTGGGATGGTGGCCCCGCCGCCAACTGAGGTGGCAACAGGGGTCGTCCTGTTGACCCCACGCGTGCAACTGGCGGCAATCGCTAGCCGCAACTGAACAGCCCCGGCAGGCTGAGTGCTCTCGGAACCCAATTCCGAGAGCCCCCTGTTCGAAGGAGAACTGTTCCATGCACGCATTTTCACGTGGCACCCGGCGGCGAGGACTCATTTCGCTCGTCCTTGCCGTACCCCTGACCCTGGGAGTCGGCATCGGTGGAGTCGCCGCCGCACCGCAGCCCGTCGCCACCGGCAATGAGGGCAATCATGGCAAGCCGCCGGTGCTGGAGTCCAGAGACAAGGACACCATCAAGGTCAAGGGCCGATACTTCAAGGACCTCAACGCAAACGGTGCGCTGGACGTTTACGAGGACTGGCGAAAGCCCGTCGACGATCGTGTGGCCGATCTCATCGGCCAGATGACGCTTGAGGAGAAGGCCGGCCTCATGCTGATCGACACGCTCAACGCGTCATGTGACGTCGCAACCGGTGAGTTCGGCACTGTGCCCGCGCTCGCGGCCGACTACATCGGCGAGCAGCAGATGCACCGTTTCATCTTCCGCAACGTGGTGGATGCCGGTGACCGGGCGGAATGCGCCCCTGCGGGTGGCGGATTCTCCACCAACGTCACCGTGACGCCTGCCGAAGCCGCAGAGTTCATGAACGCGATCCAGGAGCAGAGCGAAGCGACTCGTCTCGGCATCCCCGTGCTGTACAAATCCAACGCACGCAACCACATCGATCCGCAAGCAAGAGCGGGCATCAACGAGTCGGCCGGCGCCTTCTCGCCGTTCCCGAAGGAGGCGGGCATCGCCGCGGCGGCGCTCGGCGAACAGGCTCTGCAGACCGGCGAGGCGACCGACGGAGAAATGTCCGTCGTCGATGAGTTCGCCACCGTGATGGGGGACGAATGGTCATCGATCGGCCTGCGTGGCATGTACGGCTACATGGCAGATCTCTCCACCGAACCGCGCTGGTACCGCACGCACGAAACATTCACCGAGGATGCTGATCTCGGCGCGAACATCGCCAGGCAGCTCGTCGAGTCGCTTCAGGGCGAGGTTGGCAAGGATGGCAACTCGCTGAGCGCGGACAGCAACGTCGCTCTGACCATGAAGCACTTCCCGGGCGGTGGCCCGCAGGAACTGGGTCTTGACCCGCACTACTCCTTCGGCAAGGCGCAGGTCTATCCCGGTAATGCATTCGGCTACCACCTCAAGCCGTTCGAAGCCGCCATTGAGGCGGGCGTCTCCTCGATCATGCCGTACTACGGCGTGCCCGTCGACGTCACCTACGAAGGTGTGGACTACGACGAGGTCGGCATGGCGTTCTCCGATCAGATCGTCAACGGCCTGCTGCGTGACCAGATGGGGTTCGACGGATACGTGAACTCCGACACCGGCATCATCAATGATCGTGCGTGGGGGCTGGAAGAGGCCACCGTGCCTGAGCGCGTCGCAGCGGCGATCAACGGCGGAACCGACACCCTGTCCGGATTCCACGACGTGTCGACGATCACTGATCTGGTGGATACCGGTCTGGTCAGCGAAGAGCGTGTGACGCTTGCCGCTGAGCGCATGCTGGCGCCGATGTTCGAGATGGGATTGTTCGAGAACCCATATGTCGACCCGGCTCTCGCGGATGCCACGGTGGGCAGTGAAGAGCACCAGGCGAGCGCTCTGGACCTGCAGCGCAAGTCCACCGTGCTCCTGCAGAACGAGGAGAACGATGGCGAGTCGCTCCTTCCGTTCAAGGGCGGCGAGACGGTCTACGTACTCGGCAACATCGACGCTGTGGAGGTCGAGGCGGCCGGCTTCGAGGTCATCGACGGCAACGACTCGGCAGAGCAGCGTACTGCTGCCGACGCCGACGTCGCGCTCATCTCGATGACGGCGCGCAACATCAACACTGGCGCCTACGCCAGCAACGACCCGGCAACGGGCCTCAACAGCGACCACATCAACCCGAGTGTGATCGACGGTGTCACTGGACTCGACGGGCAGAGTTCTTATGGCGCGGCTGACGCGTGCGTCGTCACCGGTACCGGCTCCTGCACGGACTCCGGTCTGCGTTTCGGCGGTTCGCTGCCTTGGGAGTCGAGCATCCTCGACTTCACCGGCATTGCGCAGTCCGAGTCGTGGGAGGTCACCCCGGCGCTCGACTCGGTGCAGCAGGTGATGGCCGAGGTTGGTGCCGAGAACACCGTTCTGGACATCTACTTCCGTCAGCCGTTCGTGCTCGACGAGGAGAGCGGCCTGCGCGATGCTGGTGCGATCCTCGCCAACTTCGGCAACACCACGGCGGCATTGATGGACGTCGTCTCCGGCGAGTTCAACCCGCAGGGGCGCTTGCCGTTCGCCCTGGCAGGCACGCGTGAGGCTGTTATCGAGCAGAACAGCGACACTCCTGGCTATGACGAGACCGAAGACGGGGCGCTTTTCGCCTACGGGTTCGGCCTCAGCTACGAACAGGACTGACGCTCAGCACGCGAAGCGCCGTCGGGGTGTCAACCCCGGCGGCGCTTCTTCCGTGAATCAGCGCCGCTTCGCCAATCGTGCTTCCAAGGTCGCCCTCACGGCCGGCCACTCTGGCTCGATGATGGAGAACTCCACGCTGTCGCGAAGCGCACCGTTGCGGTAGCGGGAGATGGCCCGCATCACGCCGTCCTGCTTCGCCCCGAGGCGCTCGATCGCCGCACGGGACTGGAAGTTCACCCACTGGGTTGTCAGCCCCACCCGGTACACCCCGAGCGTTTCGAACGCATGCCGCAGGAGCAGCAGCTTGGACTCCGCGTTCGTTCCCGTGCCGTGGGCGGACAGGCGGTTCCAGGTGTAGCCGATGTGCAGACGCGGCACGTCAGCGACCAGGTCGTAGAAGGTCGTCTGCCCGATCACACGTCCGGCGGCATCGAATGCGGTGAACGGCACCATCTCACCCTTCTCGCTGAGTGCGAGGCGACGCTCGATCTCGGCGGCGACTCCATCAGGTGCCGGCACGGATGTGTACCAGGCTGTCTCCTGTAGGTTGCCCTCCTGCACGGCCTCGACGAGGCCGTCGTGGTGGGTCCGGTCAAGGGGTCGCAGCTCGACCAGGTTGCCGGTGAGGGTGACAGGGGCGGGGGAGAGGAGGAAGGCCATGAATCCATTCAACACCGGGGTATCGTTGCGAGCATGAAGACAGTGCCGTTCGCCTCTGCCACCGCCCCCGCCGTCGTCGCCGGAATGATGCGCATCATCGACAAGGATGACGCGCAGATCCGGGACCTCTACGAATCCGCGCGCGGAGCGGGGATCGATTTCTTCGATCACGCCGACATCTATGGTGGTCGGATGCATGCCTGCGAAGAGCGTTTCGCACAGGCTCTCGAACTGTCGGATGCCGAACGATCCGAGATCCGCCTGCAGACCAAATGCGGGATCGTTCCCGCTGACGGCTCCTTCGACTTCTCTTACGAGCACATCATCGGTCAGGTCGACGGGTCGTTGCGCGCGCTGCGGACCGACTACATCGACGTGCTCCTACTGCACCGTCCGGATGCCCTTGTCGAACCGTCAGAGGTCGCTCGTGCGTTCGACGAGCTCGAGGCCTCAGGCAAGGTGCGCGCCTTCGGCGTCTCCAACCACACCCCGCGCCAGATCGACCTATTGCGCACCGCCGTGCGGCAGCCGCTCGTGGCCAACCAACTCCAGCTCTCGCTCACCCAGGCGCCGATCATCGCCCAGGGGATCGCCGCAAACAGGATCGGCACCGATCAAGCGATCAGCCGAGATGGTGGTGGCATCCTGGAGTACTGCCGCATCAACGAGATCACGATCCAAGCGTGGTCGCCGATGCAAGCGGCATCGGGAGCGGGCAGCTTTGTCGGCAATCCCGAGTACCCCGAGCTGAACACGGTGCTTGAGCGACTGGCGGCCGAGCACGGCGTCACCGCCACCGGCATAGCCGTCGCCTGGATCACCCGTCACCCCGCACAGATGCAGGTCGTGATGGGCACAACCACTCCCGAGCGACTCGTCGCCGCAGCGGAGGGTTCAGATGTCGTGCTGAGCCGCACAGAGTGGTACGAGCTGTTCCGCGCGGCCGGCCACCTCGTACCCTGATCCGGCACGAGACTCATCCGTCGTCTACCCTGAAGTCATGCCGTTCCTGACGATTCTTGTCGTCGCGCTGATGATTGTCGCGCTGATCGATGTCATCACGCGCGACAACGCCCAGGTGAAGCATCTGCCGAAGATGATGTGGATCATCCTCGTCATCTTCCTGCCACTGATCGGCAGCATCCTCTGGTTCGCACTCGGTCGCGAGTACGCCGGGGGCGGTATTTCGATGCCGAGGATGACACGTCGAGCGGCCCGCGCGAAGACGCAGGCTCCTTCGGCGCAACATTGGGCGCCGCCCTCGGAGACTCGCACAACCGAACAGCAGATCGCAGACCTCGACCGTGAGATCGAAGAGTGGCGTATTCGTCAGGAGATCGAGAAGCGCAATCAGAACCCCGCGACGGGCTCAGACGCCGAGTGAGTGCGCTGCCGGCCGGTCGAATGACTCTCTGACTGCCGGTTCCAGCGTCGGGTACTTGAACTCGAATCCTGCAGCTGTTAGCTTCTCCGGCACCACCCACCGGCTCTTGAGAATCAACTCGGTTTCAGTGCGGATGCCGATGGCGCCGAGTTCCAGCATCCATCGTGGCATGGGCGGGCCGAACTTCACTCCCAGCACCCGGCGCACGGTCGCCATGAAGATCTTGTTGTCGACCGGGTAGGGGGCGGCGGCGTTCACGGGGCCGTCCAGCTCTGGATGCTGCTCGACGAAGTCGATGATGCGTGCCACGTCGTCGATGTGCACCCAGCTGAAGCGCTGCCCGCCACGTTTCGCGCCGGGGAAATGCCCGGTGCCGGCGTCGCGCCTGGTCTTGGATACCGGCCACCAGCCGTCGTGCTGCGCTCCGCCGAGTCCGATCCCTGCCAGGTTCTTCAGCGGTCCGAGCACACCGCCGTGGCCCAGGACTATCGTGCTGCGCAGCGCCACTCGGCGCGTGTGAGGCAACTCCTCGGCGAACAGCGACTTTTCCCACGCCTTCGCGACCTCGACGGAAAAGCCGGTGCCGATATCGCCCGCCGACTCTGTCATCGGTCGGTCCTCGGCATGACGGTAGATCGTCGCGGTAGACGAGTTCACCCACAGCGCGGGTGGATTCGCTGCTGTCGCGATCGCGGTGCTGAGGGATGCCGTGGTGTCGAGACGAGAGCGGAAGATCTCAGCCCGGTTCTCGGGAGTGTAGCGGCAGTTCACGCTCTTGCCGGCGAGGCCGATCACGAGGGCGGCGCCGTTGACTGCCTGGTCGATGCCTGCCTGGTCGCCCCAGCTCAGGTCGGCACCCGATCGGGAGATTGTGACGACCTCGCGGCCCTCGGATCGATACTTCTTCTGGAGGTGCTGTCCCACGAACCCGGACGATCCGCCAATTACGATGCGGTCTGAACTCACAGCGACTCCTTCTCGATGCGATAGCGGAAATCGCCGACGTACTCGTAGACCCGGCCGAGAAGTGGAACGTCGATCGTGACCGCCACACGCTGACGCTCGGTCACATCGTCGAAGCTCTCCGTGAGTCTCACGACGGGGGAGAAGATGCGAGGAAGGCGCACTTTGGCCTTCCCGATGCGGATCCCGACCGCGTGACTGATCATCGTCAGTGCGCCGTCGCGCACCTCAGTCTCGAAGCTCGCCGCCACGATTCCGGGTTCACCGAGTTCATCGACGAGCCTGCCGTTCGCCCGCAGGGCCACCGCATCACGCATTGTCCACGATTGGCCTGGAAGCAGAAACTCCCGCTCGCTGACCGCGCGGCCGTCGACAAGCCTGTTGGTGACACGGAACGGGACGCTCAGCTGCCAGCCGGCGTAGACCACGCCGCGGTCATGGAGCGGGCGCAATAGCGTCCAGAGCCATCGCCGAGGAGTGCCGACCCTGCTGAAGACGCCCTCGCCGACACCGATGTGCCCCTCGGGAAGAGACGAGAAGTACTGCTGCAGAGTGGGGTGCAGCTCACGCATCCGATCACCCAGCGCGCGCGCATACGGCGACTGCGAGATGTGGGTCATGCTCCGAGCCTAGAGTGGGAATGCCTCGGGGAGTGAACCCCACATCATCTCAAGAAAGAGACCGCTCGTGAGCGAACGCAACCCGATGTCCGTACCGCTGCCTCGAGTGACCCCACTGCGCGGCGGTCCAGTGCTGCGCTGGGGAGTTCTTGGCCCTGGGGGGATCGCCGAAGATTGGGTGAGTGCGGTCCATCGGCACACAGATCAGCGCGTTCACGCGGTCGCCTCGCGGTCGCAGGAACGGTCGGATGCGTTCGGGCAGCGCCACGGCATCCCGCGTCGTTATGAGGGCTATCAAGGTCTTCTTGACGATCAGGAAGTCGATGTCGTGTACATCTCAGTGCCGCACGCGCAGCATCATCCGTTGGCTCTCGCAGCGATCGCCGCGGGCAAGCACGTGCTGGTCGAGAAGCCCATTGCCCTCACCGCGGTGCAGGCAGCGGAGATCGCCGAGGCGGCCAAGGCTGCTGGCGTCTTCGCGATGGAGGCGATGTGGTCGCGCTACCTTCCGCAGTCTGACGTTCTTGCTCAGCTTCTTGAGCGCGGCGCACTTGGCGACGTTCGGTTGGTCACCGCGCACCTCGGCTGGCAGTGGGCGTACGACCCGAATCATCCCAATTTCGACCCGGCGGTCGGCGGCGGAGTGATGATCGATGCCGGCGTCTACAGCCTGTGGTTCGCACACTCTGTGCTCGGTGTTCCCACCCGCATTGACGCGTCGGGACTCCTTGCCCCGACCGGTGCCGAGACCGAAGCGCTGATCTTGTTGGAGAACGATCGCGGTGCGCGCGGCATGGTGAGTGCGTCGGCGACGGTGACGACGCCGGGGCTCGCTGCCGTATATGGGACTGCCGGCTCGGTGAACTACGAGACGAGCTTCGTGTTTCCGGCGCGGCTGCGCTTCACGCTGAACGGCGAGGAGCATGTCTGGGAGGACGAGAGCGGACTCGTAGGGAGGGACGGACTTGCCTGGCAGGCCGCCGCGCTCGCGTCATACGTCGCCGAGGGGCGCACGCAATCCCCGTTGCATTCGCTCGATGACTCGGTTGCTGTCCTGCGCAGCATCGACGAAGTACGTCGCCAGATCGGCAGTCTCCCCGCTGACTAGGCGGTGATTCACTGCCAGGGCGGGCATCCTCACAACCCGAGGTGATGCTCCAAAGCCTCGACGACGAGTGCGTGATCGTCCGCCTGGGCGAGGCCCGACACCGTTATGCTGCCGACCACTCCGGTGCCGGCGACGATGGCGGGAAACGAGCCGCCGTGGGCGGCATACAGTGCGCCATCGTTCCATGGCTGCGCCAGGAAGTCGGTGCCTGACCGTTTGTGCGAGAGGCCGACGAGGTAGGAGCTTTGTCCAAAGCGCTGCACGGTGCGCGCCTTGCGCTGCGCCCACAGGTCATTGTCGAGTGAGGTTCCTGGCAGGGCCGCGTGGAACAGCACCTGCTCGCCGCGAACGATGCGGATGGTGATCGCCAGCGTGCGCTCGTGCGCCCAATCGACGAGCGTAGTGCCGATGGCCCAGGCACCCTCAAAGGAGAAATGTGGCAGCACGAGACGCTTCTCTTGCGCGTGGATCTGCGCGATCTGGTCGCTGAGCTCTTCAGTATTCATATGTTCCTCGTCTCAACCTTCGCGCAAGCGGACCAGCCGCTCGTGCCCGGTCTCTTCGAGTTCGGCGATTTTATCGCGCGACTTCAGGAAATCGGAGAACGAACGGTAGCCGAGTGCCTTCTCGCTGAACGACGGATCCATCCGGCGCATGTGCGTCTTCACGGCAGAGCTGTGCAACCACTCATCCGCGCCAGCCTTGTCATGGCCGAGGCGCAGGGCGCGCTCGAGCAGCAGGGTGGACTCTTCCTGCTCGGTGAGCTGAGGAGTCTCTACCTCGGGCTCGGCAGGCTTGGCCACTTTCTTCGCGCGCGTTCGCGTCGACTTGGGCTTCACCGGGGCTTCGGGCTCAGCATCCGCTGTCGGCTGCGGTGCAACAGGCTCGGCAGCCTGTGGCGCAGCAGGCGGAGCAGTCTGCTTGGGAGCCGGACGCACGACACCAGGCAGGGAGTCGTATGACTCGAACTCGTCGCACGCTGCGGCCAGCGACTTCGCGGTGGAGTTGGCCACACCGACGCCGATCACATAGCGTCCGAGACGCTTGCAGCGCTGTGCGAGCGGCACGTAGTCGCTGTCGCCACCGACGATCACAACGTGGGTGAGATCGGGGAGGCGGAACATGTCTTCGACGGCATCCACAGCGAGGCGGATGTCGGCACCGTTCTTCGCGTAGGCGGCGGCCGGGAAGAGCTGCACGAGATCGACCGCACGCGCGACGAGCTGCGAGCGATACTCGGCGTTCACCGGCGACGACCAGTCGGCGTACGCGCGGGTGAGGACCAACGTGCCGAAGGAAGCGGCGTAGTCGATGATCGCGCCGACCTCAATCATCGCGCTCTTCAGTCGCTCGGCGACCTCTGGGTCGTGCGGATTCTCGGCTATGCGCTGCCGATCTTTACCGTACGAATTTCGACCGTGAACGCGGTCGTACCAGGAGATGACGATGTTGTCGAAGTCCAAGTAGACGGCGACGCGGGTGTCCTGTGAGTCAGCCAATTGCGCTCTCCTCGTTCGGGTAACGGACGCCGATCTGGGCGCGGATTTCATCGAGCGTTCCCATGATTGCGACGCTCTCTGCGACGGGGAGCGGCAGCAGCGTACCCGCGGTATCCCCGGCGGCTACTGCGCCCTCTGCGGCGAATGCCTGGTACTGCATGCCACGGCCGTCAGCCTCGGAGGCGTAGCTTTCGATCACGGTGCCGTCAGGACCGACGACTCGGAACGATGTCGGCGTGTACCAGACCCGGTCGATCTCGATTCGCGCTTCGGTGCCGATGATCGCGGCGGTGTTGGGGCCCGAGGCCCGGGAAGAGGACAGGCTGGTCGAGACGGCGCCGCCCTCGTGCGTCATGATCGTGGCGACCTCGGAATCCGCGCCGGTCTCCATGAGGCGCGCGGTGGCCTGGATCGAAGTCGGTGCGCCCAGGATGTCCCAGATGAAGGAGATGGGGTAGATGCCGAGATCGAGCAGCGCACCGCCGCCGAGTGCAAGTGCGTTGAGACGGTGCTCGGGGTCAGCGGTGATCCGCTGCGTGTGGTCTGCGCTCATCGCGCGGACCTCGCCCAGGGTGCCCTCTGCGAGGATCTCCCGAATGCGCACCATGTGTGGCAGATAGCGGGTCCACATGGCCTCCATCGCCAGCAGACCGCGTTCGGTGGCGATGCGCTGCAGATCTTCGGCTTCGGCGCGATTGACCGTAAACGACTTCTCCACGAGGACGTGCTTGCCGTTTTCTAGGGCGAGCTTCGCACCTGCATGATGCATCGGGTGGGGGGTGGAGACGTAGATGATATCGACGTCGGGATCGGCAACGAGCGCCTCGTACGAGGCGTGTGCGCGAGGGATGTCGAATTTCGCCGCGAACGCATCGGCGGAGGCCCCCGAGCGGGATCCCACCGCGACAAGATCGAGCCCCGCGGTGCGCAGATCGGAGGCGAAGGAGGTGGCGATGCCACCAGTGGCGAGGATTCCCCAGCGAAGACCAGTCATGTTCTCAGCGTAGCGGCGCGTGCGCTCCCCGGTTTCGCCGAACCGTCAGCGTGGCGGATTACGGCACCAGTGTGATCTTGCCGCGGGCGGCATGCGTCTCGATCAGCTCGTGGGCCTGGGCGGCATCGGCGAGCGGCAGCTCTGGGCCGAGCTCAACCTGGAAGTCTCCTGTTGTGATGAGGCTGATCGCGATGCCACTGGCCTCGGCCCGCCAGGCGAGCTCCTGCGCAGTGAGCGGCTCAGGCGAGCCACCGCTGAAGGCGCGGATGCCGAAGCCCTCGGCATCCGGACCGCGCACGATCGTCGCGATGCGGCCCCGGTCGGCAACTAGCTCAAGCGAGGTCTCGATCGCCTCGTCGGTGCCGATGCAATCCAGTGCCACCGTGACGGCGCCGTCCGCTGCGGCGCGCACACGGTCGGCGAGGCCTTCACCGTAGGCGACGGGAATCGCACCCAGCTCGCGCAGCTGCTCGTGGCGGGCCGGGCTCCCGGTCGCGATCACCGTAGCGCCGGCAGCGACGGCGAACTGGATCGTAGCTTGCCCGACCGCGCCGGAACCCGCATGCACGAGCAGTGTGTCGCCCGCGGAGACGTCGAGCGATCGCACGCACTGGTATGCGGTGCCGATCGGGATCCCGAGAGCTGCGCCTTCGGCAGCGGTCACCGCGTCTGTCAATGGAGTGAGGTTCTTCGCCGCTATCGCGAGGTGCGTCGCATACGTGCCGTCGCCATCGCGGATCGCGACACGGTCACCGATGCTGAAGCCGGTCACGCCTTCGCCGAGCGAGTCGACGATGCCGGCACCGTCGAAACCGATACGACGCGGTTCGGTGATAGGCGGCATCGGACGCAGACCGCTGCGACGTTTCGCATCGAGCGGGTTGACGCCCGCCGCTTCGATCCGCACCACGACCTGGCCAGGGCCAGCCACTGGGTCGGGGACCTCCACGAGGTGGAGGACGTCGGGGGTGCCGAGTTCTGTGTAGACGATCGCGCGAGCCATGCCGCCAGGTTACCCGCAACGAGCGAAGCCCCCGCACCGGACGGTGCGAGGGCTTCACGAGGGTCGGTGCTCAGCTGACCGGAACGATCAGACCCTTCCACGTCTCCAGGATGTACTCCTGGGTGCGCTCGTCGTTCAACAGTTCGATGAGAGCCTCGATACGGGGGTCGTCCTTCAACTCTGGGCGAGTGGCGAGCACGTTGTAGTACTTGCTGTCGTTGCCCTCGAGAAGAATCGCCTGCTCGTCCGAGAGGCCGGCTGGGATCGCGAACGACGCCGTGACGAAGGCGGCGTCGTTGTCGGGCAGTGCGAGGGCGAGCGAGGCGTTCTCGATCTCGACGAACTTCAGGTCCTTGGGGTTCTCGCTGATCTCGCCGAGCGTGGTCGCGCCATCCTCGATTTCGATGATGCCCTCGGCCGCGAGCAACTCGAGCGCACGACCCTCGTTCGTGGGGTCGTTGGGGATCGCGACACTCGCGCCGTCCTTCAGCTCGTCGAGGCTGTCGATCTTGTCGCTGTAGTACGCGGCAGCGGGCAGGTAGACGTCGCCGAGCGAGATCAGATCGTCGCCGGACTGCTCGTTGAAGGTGTCGAGGAAGGTCGAGTTCTGGAACAGGTTGGCATCGACCGAACCATCAGACAGCGCCGGGTTCGGCGTGTTGTAGTCGGTGAACTCCTGCCACTCGATCGTGAGGCCCTTTTCCTCGGCGAGGTTCTCTGAGATCCACTTCAGCATGTCGCCGGCGGGCACGGGCAGTGCGCCGACCTTCAGCGTCCCGAGGCCTTCGGAGCCGTCGGCCGCAGGAGTGGGCTCAGAGCTGGCGCAGGCGGTGAGACCGAGCGCGAGGGCGCCGGTCGCGGCGATCGCGATGCCGCGCGTGAGAGAGGAGAAGGACATGGAGATGCTCCTAGTGATTGTCAGGGGTGAAGGGATGCTGAAGGGATGTTGTGATGCGGGATGCCGCGGGCTCAGGCCCCAACGGCGATGACGTCGGCGGAGTGCGATGCGCGGTTGGCGTGGTCGAGGCGGCGGGCAATCACGTTGCACGCCCACTGCACGAGCAGCACGATCACGAACAGCACGATCACGACGGCGACGATGTGCACCCAGCTGTAGCGCTGGAAGCCGTAGGTGAGCGCGACGTTTCCGAGCCCGCCACCGCCGACGACGCCGACCATGGCCGAGAAGTTGATGATCGAGGTGATCGTCGTCGCGATGCCGAGCACGAGCGCTGGCCCGGTCTCGGGAAGGATGACGCGCCGCACGAGCTGCCAACGCGTCGCGCCGAGCGAGTCGGATGCCTCCAACAGGCCCGAATCGACCTCCTTGACCGCGATCTCCACCACCCGGGCGAAGAACGGGATCGCAACGAGAGTGAGGGGGAAGATCGCCGGTCCTGTGCCGATGAACGAGCCGAGAAGCAGGCGCGTCAGCGGGATCAGGGCGATCATCAGCACGATGAACGGAACCGATCGGCCAAGGTTCACGATGAATCCGAGCAGACGGTTGATGAAGACGCCGGCCGCAGCGGAACCGAAGGGGGTCGAGAGGAAGCGACCCTTCTCGGTGCCGACGAGCACGATGCCGAGGGGGAGCCCGACGAGGATCGTGATGAGGATCGCGACGCTGGTCATCCAGAGCGTTTCGAGTGTGCCCTCGAGCATGACCTCGAACAGATCGGGCCAGAAGTCGGGGGATGTGTAATCGATCATGCTGCCTTCACCACTTCAAACGCGACGCTGTGCTCTGCGAGGAACGCCTGTGCACGAGCGAGGACTTCCGGATCCGCGGGGAAAGCGAGACGGGTGCGTCCCGCCTGAGCCCCGTTGATCGTTTCGATCGTGGCGCCGAGAATCGACACATCCAGATCGAGCGCGCGGGCGAGCATCGTGATGGTCGGCTTCTGCGCCTCTTCGCCGGCGAACGTGAGGTCGATGATCGCGGATGCCGGTATATCTGGCACGTCACCGAGAGGGAACAGATCGTGTGCGAGCCGGCTGCCCGGTGTGCGGATGAGCTCGGTCAGTGCACCCTGCTCGATGACCTTGCCGTGTTCGAGAAGAGCGGCGGCATCGCAGATCTGCTTCACGACGGCCATCTCGTGGGTGATGAGCATGATCGTGAGCCCGAGCTCCCCGGAGAGGCGGCGCAGCAGCGCCAGAATCTGTCGGGTGGTGTCAGGGTCGAGCGCGCTGGTGGCCTCATCGGAGAGCAGCACGCTCGGACGGGATGCGAGGGCGCGGGCAATACCGACGCGTTGACGCTGACCGCCGGAGAGCTGCGACGGATAGGCTCCGGCGCGTGCGGAAAGGCCCACCAGATCGAGCATCTCGAGCGCTTCCTTCGTGCGGTCGCCGCGACTGCGTCCGACGGCTTCGAGCGCGAACTCGAC
Organism: Microbacterium sp. Y355; assembly: GCF_059445345.1. Lineage (NCBI taxonomy): Bacteria > Bacillati > Actinomycetota > Actinomycetes > Micrococcales > Microbacteriaceae > Microbacterium > Microbacterium sp. Y355. The sequence goes on from NZ_JCAIUD010000002.1 coordinate 235,335, forward strand.
GTTTTGGGCGATCGTGCGGTTGCCGACCAGGTTGAAGTGCTGAAAGACCATGCCGATGCCGTGGCGCGCAGCCCGCAACTCATTGCCGGCCAGGTGCGAGATCTTCACACCGTCAACGACGACGCTGCCCGAATCCGGGCGCTCCAGCGCATTTACGGTGCGCAGCAGCGTCGACTTGCCTGCGCCGGACTGGCCGACGACGCCGAAAATCTGACCGCGCGGAATCTCGAGCGACACGTCGTCGAGTGCGAGGGTGCCGCCGAAGGACCGGCTGACGTGCTCAATGGTGATCATGGGAATGCCAAACGCCCCTTTCGGGGAGGAGAAATGAGGGTAGGAGACAATTCCACCTGATCGTGAAGGCAAACGCCAAATTGACGTGACGTCGTATGACGAGAAATCAGATGTCTCGCAGAACCTTTGCTATGCGCTGCGGGGAGACCGCCTGGGCGGTGCCCAGTCGCTGTGCGAAGACGCTGATGCGGAACTCTTCGAGCAACCAGCGGACCTCGACGAGCGCGGCGGAGGCTGTGGGTGCGAGGGGGATCGTGCCCCCGGCATCCTCAAACACCTTCGCCACGCGTTCGTACTCTGTCATCCGGGTGCGATCCTTACCAGGCTCGCTGGCCAGGGTCTTGATTCTGTCGAGCATTCCGTCGAGGTAGCGGGGAAAATGCGCCAGATGATCAATGCCGGACGCTGAGATGAACCCCGGATGCAGCAGCCCACTGAGTTGCGTGCGGATATCGTTCAGCGGTCCGAGCAGGGCGAGCGAGTTCTGCGACTTGATACCGCGCTCGACTTCGCGCGACTTCGTGAGAATGCGGGCAACGAGTGAGACGGTCGCGAACAGCGCATCTACCAGGGTGGCGTTCACTGCATCCCGCGCCTGGATGAACTCGGCCTCGGTGCGGATCACGCCGTCGGTACCGTGCTGCTGAAGGGCCGCGCGCACAACGGCGGCCCTGGCATCCTCGATCAGCGCCGCAGCCGACGAGTACGGCGATGCGGCCAGCGCGAGCTTCTCCTGAGAGGTGAGGTGCTCCTGCACATATGACGCAGGAGACGGAACGTTCAACAGCACCAGTCGCAGCACACCGTCACGGGTCGCTGCGGCGGCGGCATCCGCTGTCGCCTCGACGCGCACGGAAACCGTCTTGCCCTGGTCGGCGATCGCTGGGTATCCGCGAACGACGCCGCCGGCGACCTTGGTGTCGAGGACCCCCGGCAGGTCACCGAATGTCCAGTTTGTGAGGCCGTCCTGTTCGATCGGACCGCGCGCGGATGCGGCGGCGACGGCGCTCGCATCGGGCTTCGCCCCGCCGTGATCTGCCCGGCCGTGATTTGCTCTGCCGTCGGTCTTCTCTGGACGGGCGATCGAGCGAGCGACGCTCGCCCTGGCGCGATCCGATAGCGAGCTCTGCAATTCGCTGAGATCACGCGCGGATCCTGCGACCCGGCCACGTTCATCGACGGCGCGGAAGTTCATGCGCAGGTGGCCAGGCACACGCTCATCATCGAAATCGGATGCCAAGACGGGCTGATTCGCCAGCGGTTGAATCATCCGTGCCAGTGCTTCCTTCAGCGACCGCTGCGGGAAGCCGCCGTGTCGCTCCGGCCCTTCTTCTGCCAGCGTCTCGCCGAACTTCTCTGCCCAGTCGGCCGCGGGAACGACGTGTCGGCGGATCGACTTCGGCAGAGCGCGCAAAAGTGCTGTGACAAGGTCTGCGCGGAGTCCTGGAACCTGCCAGTCGAAGCCGCGATCCTCGATCTGCGCCAGCAGTGCCAACGGCACCACGACGCTGACGCCATCATCGGCAGCTCCCGGCTCGAAACGGTAGGCGAGGCCCAGCACCTGATCGCCCTGCGTCCAGCGTGTGGGGAACTCGTTCTGGTCAGCCCGCTCGTCGTCGTCGATGAGGTCGCTTTCGCGCATGACGAGCAACTTGGGCGTCGTCTGCAACGCTTCGCCCCACCACTGCTCGAATGAGCGCACATCGAACACCTCGGCGGGGATGCGCTCATCGTAGAAACGGAACACCTCTTCATCGCCAGCGAGGATGTCGCGACGGCGTTCACGCTCTTCGAGCTTCTCGAGCCGCTTGCGCAGCTCACCGTTGCTGCGCCAGAACGCGCTGACACGCTTGTCGATCCGGCTCGGATCCCACTCGCCATCGACCAGCGCGTGCCGGACGAACAATTCGCGAGATGCCGCGCGATCGACGCGCGCGAACTGGATGCGTCGGCGTGGAATGATCTCCACTCCGAACAGCGTCACCTTCTCGAAGGCGACTGCGGCTCCGGCATCCTTGGACCAGTGCGGCTCTGACACCGACCGCTTGGCGAGGTCGCCCGCGAGCGATTCTGCCCACGCTGGGTCGATCGCAGCCACAGTGCGCGCGAAGGTGCGCGAGGTCTCGACGATCTCGGCGGACATGACAGCGCGGGGGCTCTGTTTGCGCAAGCCGGATCCAGGGAAGATCGAGAATCGGATGCCACGGGCGCCGCGATACTCAGCGATGCGACGCTTCGGATCCTTCTGGCTCTTCGCCTGGCCCTTGGGTGGCGTCTTGGTGTTTCGCTCGTCGAGAATGCCGATCTGAGACAGCAGTCCTGACAGCAGAGCGCGGTGGATCGCATCGGGGTCGGCCGCGGCGCCGCCGTTGCTCGTCGATGACGAGTCAGTCGACTTTGGTGTCTTTACTAGTGACCGCAGTTGGCGGTGCACATCGAACCACTCCCGCACACGCACATAGTTCAGATGCTCCGAGCGGCACAGTCGCCGGAAGGCGCTTGATCCGAGCTCACGCTGCTGCTCTCGCAGATGGTTCCACAGATTCAGGATCGCGAGGAAGTCGCTGGTCGGATCGGCAAAGCGCGCGTGCATCCTCTCGGCGGAATCTCGAACGGCCTGCGGTGCATCCTGTGATGGGCGTTCACGGACGTCTTGGATCGTGAGACCGGAGACGATCGCGAGTACGGCGTCCACACCGCCGGTCTTCTGCGCCTCGACCAGCATTCGTGCGAAGCGCGGGTCGATCGGCATTCGCGAGATTTCGCGTCCGGTGTTGGTGAGCCGAGGCGTATCGCGACCGAGGTCAACGGCGCCCAACTCGGTAAGCAGATCGAACGCCGCCTTGATTCCACGGGAATCGGGGGGTGTGAGGAAAGGGAAGGCAGTGATGTCGCCGAAGCCGAGCGACAGCATCTGCAACACCACGGATGCGAGCGAAGTACGCAGGATCTCCGGCTCAGTGAACTCCGCTCGCTTGTCGAAGTCCTCTTCGCTGTAGAGACGGATCGCGATGCCATCGCTGGTGCGGCCCGCGCGACCCGAGCGTTGATTCGCCGAGGCCTGCGAGATCGCCTCGATTGGCAGTCGCTGCACCTTCGAACGGTTGCTGTAGCGCGAGATGCGTGCGGTGCCGGTGTCGATGACGTACTTGATGCCGGGGACGGTCAGGCTCGTCTCGGCGACGTTCGTGGCGAGGATGACTCGGCGCCGGACTCCGGCGACGCGGCTCTTCTCGAATACGCGGTGCTGCTCAGCAGCGGATAGGCGGCCGTATAGGGGGAGCACCTCGACGGGCGCGGATGCTGACGTGTAGGCCGCGCGCACGGCATCCGCGGCATCCCGAATCTCGGCCTCGCCTGGCAGGAACACGAGCACGTCGCCGGGGGCCTCGCGATCGAGTTCGCGGAGTGCGGTGACGATCGCGGAGACTTCGTCCTCTGTCTCGTCTTCCGCGGGCGCCCGATACCGGATCTCGACCGGGTAGGTGCGGCCGGACACCTCTATGACGGGAGCAGGGATGCCGGCAGGGGTCGCGAAGTGCTTCGCGAAGCTGACCGGATCGATTGTCGCCGAGGTGATGATGACCTTGAGGTCCGGTCGCTCCGGCAGGATCCGGGTGAGGTAGCCGAGCAGGAAGTCGACGTTGAGGGAGCGCTCGTGGGCCTCATCGATGATGATCGTGTCGTAGCGGCGCAGGAGTCGGTCGCGGTGGATCTCGTTGAGCAGGATGCCGTCGGTCATCAGAGCGACGAGGGTAGATTCTGACACCTTGTCGGTGAAGCGCACCTTGTAGCCGACCGTGGTGCCGAGCTCGACCTGCAACTCTTCTGCGATCCGCTCCGCGATCGTGCGAGCGGCGAGGCGTCGAGGCTGAGTGTGCGCGATCTTCGTGCGGCCGAGCTCCAGGCAGATCTTCGGTAGCTGCGTCGTCTTGCCGGATCCGGTGGCGCCGGCGACGACGACGACCTGATTGTCGCGGATGGCGTCGGCGATCTCCTCCCTGGCGGCGCTGACGGGCAGTTCCGGGGGATAGGTGATCACGAGATCTGGTACAGGCATGGCCCTTCATCGTATGACGGACGGCACCGAGTCTTGACACACAAACCAGTTTGCGCTACAAAGTTGTTTATGAGTTCACGCAACGCGACACAGGAATTGGCGGCGGATGCTGCCACCGTCCGCCGCGCGTCTGCGAAGAGATGGGCGATCGGGCTCCCCGTGTTGCGCATCGGGCTCGTCGCCGCGGCGTCCACACTGACCTGGCTCATCGTCAGCGCATTCGAGAGCGGCGTAACGTTCCCGCCTCCGCCGATGATCGCAGTGGTGGCGATGCTGCCGGTCAACGTCATCTGCCTGTTGCTGGTCGCCCGGCTGCTACGCAGAGAAGGTCGCAGCATCCGCGACGTCCTCGGATTCGAGCCGCGCCGGATCCTGAAGGATCTACTCTGGGGCCTGCTGTGGCTCGTCGTGATGTACCTCCCGTTCAGCGGCACGATCATGCTGGTGGTTTGGGCGCAGCACGGCGATGAGCTGTTCATCCAGATGGAGACGGTGTTCGTCGATCCGTCGGCTATCCCCACACTGAATCCCATCGCCTGGAGCATTATCGGAGTCGTCGGAGCGCTGACCTTCGCGCCGCTGAATGCGCCCGTCGAAGAGCTCGTCTACCGCGGATACTCACAGGGAATGCTCGCCCGCCGCTGGCCGACCGCTCTCGCGATCATCGTGCCGTCGATCCTGTTCGCGCTGCAGCACGTCTGGTACGCGCCGACTCCCGGAGCGACTGTCGCGTTCGTCTGCGCGTTCTTCGTATGGGGTGTCTGCTCCGGACTGATCTACCTGCGCCAACGCCGGCTCATGCCGCTCGTCTTCGCACACGGGCTGGTCAATCTCCTCTTCACCCTTCCCGCACTCGCGATGCCCTTCCTCCTGACACAGAACGGATTCTGAACATGACCAATGATGATGAGGTTCTCTCGCCAGCGGAGATGCTCGCGCTGGCGAGCAATCAACAGCGGAGCATAGAGGGCCAGGTGGCATCGTTCGTCCCCGCCCTCGTGACGATGTGGGGTGTCGTCTGGTTGCTGGGATTCGGTGCTCTCTGGCTCATCGACGGCCTGAAGCCGAACTTCAGCCTCCCGCTGCCCGTGGCCGCGAGTATCTTTGTCTGCCTGTTGGTCGTCGCCATCGTGGTGTCGGCTGTGTTGGGAAGTCGTTCAGGGCGCGGTATCCGTGGCAACGCGGCATCCGCCTTCTCCGGCATCGTCTACGGATCCACGTGGACGGTCGGCAGCCTCGCGATCTTCGTCTTCGCGCAGGGGCTGGCTGTGAACGGGATGACCAGAGAACTCGCGAACATCTTCTATCCGGTCGCCTTCGTCCTTTTCGCCGGGATCATGTACATCGTGGGTGCCGCGATCTGGCAGGCCGTGCCGATGCTCATCGTCGGAGTCTGGACGGTGATCGTGGCGGTGATCGCCCCGTTCTTCGGCTACCCGACCCACTATCTCGTGCTCGCGATCGGCGGGGGCGCCGGCTTCCTCATCCTCGGGGTCGTCTCCTTTGCTCATCTGTCGCGGCTACGTCAGGCTGCGAAGGGGGTGTGACATGACTGAGCTCGATCCCGTCATCCACGCCGCAGCCCGGCTACGCATCACCGCAGCACTCGCGACTTTGGAAGCGACTGAGAGCATCGCCTTCCCGCGACTGCAAGAACTGCTCGACATGACGGCGGGCAACCTGTCGACGCACCTACGCAAGCTTGAGGATGCCGGTTACGTCGCTGTCGAGAAGACGCACAAGGGCCGAACACCGGTCACCTACGTTGCTCTGACCAAGCAGGGGCGACGTGCATTCGAGGACTACACCGAGGCACTTCGTGCCGTACTGGGAGCAGGAACATGACACTGGCGCGATTCGAACACGTGACCCGCACTTACGGCGAACAGACTGCCGTTGACGATGTCACCCTGGAGATCGGAGCGGGTGCGATCGTCGGCCTGCTCGGTCCGAACGGTGCAGGAAAGACCACGTTGCTCTCCCTGCTGCAGGGACTGCGTCGTCCGACCAGCGGCACGGTGACGCTGTTCGGAGGCAACCCGCTGGATGCCAGGTCTCGCCGCGCGCTGGGCACGACGCCGCAGGAGACGGCGCTGCCGGAAACGCTGCGGGTCGGAGAGGTGATCGACTACGTCGGTGGTCACTTCAGCGACCGGGTTCCGACCGCACAGCTTGCCGATGAATTCGGGCTCACTGAGTTCCTGCGCCGTCAGTGCGGGTCGCTCTCTGGTGGGCAGAAGCGCAGGGTCGCTGTTGCGCTTGCATTCGTCGGCCGTCCGCAATTGGTATTGCTCGATGAACCGACCACCGGGCTGGACGTCGACGGTCGCCGCGCCCTGTGGGAAGCGATCCGCCGCCAGCATGACGCTGGAGCCACGGTGGTCGTCACCAGTCACTACCTGGAAGAGATCGAAGCACTCGCGGAGCGGGTCGTTGTTCTCGGGGGTGGCAGGGTGCTCGCGGATGACACTGTGCAGAACGTCCTTGCCAGGGTGGAGGCCAGCCAGGTGCAGCTCACCACAGCTGACGCCGCAGCCGTGGCATCTCTCCCCGGCGTCGTCCGGAATGAGCATCATGACGGGCGCGAAGTGTTGACGGTGTCGGATGCCGACGCTTTCGTTCGCGCTCTGGTTGCAGCAGGCATCGATTTCCGCGGACTCAGCGTTCGCGGCGCGACACTCGAAGAAGCCTTCCTCGCACTGACTGAAAAGGTGACCGCATGACCGCCACAGCCGCAGTATCCACCGCCCCGCCATCCACCGCCAGGCTGACTCTCCTGCACGCGAAATACGGTCTCATCGAGCCACTGCGCGTCCCGATCGCCGTCATCGGCTCGGTGGTGTTTCCGGCGCTTGCGCTGCTGTTCTTCGTCGTACCGCAGGAGGTGGTCGCGGCGAATCCTGAGTACGCCACCCAAGCGGTGATCTCGCTGTCGGTCTTCGCCGTCATGACGAACGCGCTGTTCAGCTTTGGCCTGACCATCGCGGAGAGCCGGGAGAAGCCGTGGGATCCGTATCTGCGGACGCTCCCTGCGCCTGGTCTTGCCCGCGTGTTCGCGCAGGTGCTCTCGACCGGGACGATGGGGATCGTCGCGATTCTTCCCGTCATCGCGGTCGGCGGCTTGCTCACTGCCGCGGAGGCCTCTCCGCTTCGGATTCTTGCGGGCGTCCTTGCGCTTGCCCTCGCCGCTTTGCCCTTCATGCTGCTGGGAACCGTCATCGGATACGCGATGCCGTTCAAAGCCGCAATCGCCGTGATCCAGATCGTCATGTTCGGCTTCGCATTCCTCGGTGGGTTGTTCCTGCCGCCAGTGATGTTCGCACCGTGGCTCAACGCAGTATCGGCGTTCACGCCATCGAGGCAGGCGCGTGAGTTCGTGATCTGGGCGGTACAGGGCGGCGACCTTCCATGGTGGGCGTGGGCCGGAATCCTGGTCTGGACCGCCATCACGCTGGCGCTCGCACTGCTACTGTTCCGTCGCGACCAGGGAAGACGCTATCGGTGAGTGCCGACGAGCATCGCGCCTGTCATGACAAGCCGTATGCTGAACGCATGACGATCCCCAATGTGACTCTCAACGACGGTGTTTCGATCCCGCAGCTCGGCTACGGCGTGTTCAAGGTGCCGCTGGCAGACACCGAGCGTACGGTCAGCGAGGCGCTCGAGATCGGCTACCGCCACATCGACACAGCCGCGATCTACGGCAATGAATCCGGCGTCGGCGCTGCGATCGCGAAGAGTGGCATCGCTCGCGACGAGCTGTTCATCACGACCAAGCTGTGGAACGACCGCCACGAGGGTGACGAGCCGAACTCCGCGATCGCGGAGAGCCTCGAGAAGCTAGGGCTCGACCAGGTCGACTTGTACCTCGTGCACTGGCCGACGCCTGCGAAGGACAACTACGTCCATGCATTCGCGAAGCTGATCGAGCTGCGCGAACAGGGACTGACACGCAGCATCGGCGTCTCGAACTTCCTCGTCGAGCACCTTGAGCGCGTCGTCGCAGAGACCGGAGTCGTGCCGGCAGTCGATCAGATCGAGCTGCACCCGGCGTACCAGCAGCGTGAGGTTGTCGAGTGGGGTGCCGATCATGGCATGCACATCGAATCCTGGGGTCCGCTCGGTCAGGGCAAGTACGACCTGTTCGGCACTCCTGCTGTCGCAGATGCGGCCGCAGCGCACGGCAAGACTCCGGCGCAGGTCGTGCTGGGCTGGCACCTGCAGAAGGGCACCATCGTGTTCCCGAAGTCGGTGCGCGCCGAGCGTCTGCGCGAGAACCTGGACGTCTTCGACTTCACGCTGAGCGTCGCAGAGATCGCGGCGATCAACGCACTCGACCCGCTCGACGGGTCGGGCCGTGTCGGAGCGCACCCCAACGAAAACAACTGAGACGCTTCACGTCGTTGAATGACGCCCTGTGTCGCACTTTGCGTCACAGGGCGTCGTGCGTCGCTAGCGTCAGATCATGACTGCTCCTTACCGCATCGTCGCCGTGTCCGGCTCGCTTCACGAGCCCAGCAAGACGACGGCTCTGCTTACGGCGATCGCGGCTGCAATCGCCGATCGCGCGGAGGCTGAGGTGCAGTTGATAGAACTCACCGAGATCGGGCCGTCGCTTGCAGGCGCCCTGCGCCGCGAGGATCTGCCTGTGCACATTGAGGAGCAGTTGATTGCGATCGAGCAGGCTGATTTGCTCATCGTCGGCAGCCCTGTGTATCGGGCATCGTTCACTGGGCTGTTCAAGCACCTGTTCGATTTCGTCGGCCAGTACGAGCTGGTCGGCAAGCCGGTGCTGCTCGCCGCGACCGGTGGCGGCGAACGACACGCGCTCATGATCGAGCACCAGCTGCGTCCGCTGTTCGCGTTCTTCCAGGCGCTCACGCTGCCGCTCGGCGTGTACGCGAGCGACACTGACTTCGATGGTTACAAGATCGGCTCTGAGGTGCTCGCCGGGCGCATCGCGCTCGCAGCAGACCGCGCCCTGCCGCTGGTTGGCTATGCGGCATCGCGCGCTCCCGTGGCTCTCGTCGGCTGACTCGAAACTGCACAACCACGCCGAGATGCGGCGTAAACGCCGTCATCTCGGCGTGGTTGTGCTGACTCGGCGTAGCGTGAGGGCATGAGCAATCGCCTCGCGGAGACACTCAGCCCCTATCTGCGTGCGCACGCCGACAACCCGGTCGATTGGTATCCGTGGGGTGCGGAGGCCTTCGCCGAAGCACAGCGTCGCAACGTGCCGCTGTTGATATCGATCGGCTACTCCACCTGCCACTGGTGCCATGTGATGGCGCGGGAATCGTTCTCTTCTCCGGAGATCGCGGGTCTCATCAACCGGGATTTCGTGGCGGTCAAGGTTGATCGGGAGGAGCATCCGGATGTCGATGGCGCCTTTATGGCGGCGGCATCCGCGTTCACGCAGAATCTCGGCTGGCCGTTGACGGTGTTCGCGACCCCACAGGGGCGCACATTTTATGCAGGCACGTATTGGCCGCCGGAAGCCCGTACGCCGCTGCCCGCATTCCGCACTGTGTTGGGTGCGGTGCAGGAAGCGTGGACGTTGCGCCGCGAGCAGGCAGTGGAATCGGCGGATGCCGTCGCTGAAGCGCTTGCGCAGGCCGCCGTCATCACGCCGACTGACTTGCCGTCTGCATCGGAGCTGGCCGCAGCAGCCGCGACGGTCGCCTCCCGCGAAGACACCATGTTCGGCGGATTCGGGGGCGCCCCCAAGTTTCCGGTCGCGACGACATTGAGTTTTCTGCAGCATCCGCTCGTGCGACGAGAGGCGTCGGAGGTGGCAGCCTCGGCTGAGCGTGCGTTGGCATCAATGGCGGCATCCGATCTTCGCGACCCTGTAGACGGCGGGTTCTTCCGATACGCCACGCAGCGCGATTGGACCGTGCCGCACTATGAGCGGATGCTGACGGACAACGCCCAGCTGCTGGACATCTCTGTGCGTGCTGGCGACGAGGTGACCGCGCGCGGAATCGCGAGATTCCTGCTCGAGGTGCTGCAGCAGGGCGGTGGGGCGTTCGGCGCCGCACAGGACTCGGAATCATGGATCGACGGCGCGCGAAGCGAAGGCGGGTATTACCTCGCCGCTTCTCGTGAGGGACTGGAGTCGCCCGCGGTCGACGGCAAGGTCATCACCGGGTGGAATGGGCTTGCGATCGGCGCGCTCGCGCGGGCAGGTGCTGCGCTCGGTGAGCGGGAGTGGGTGGATGCCGCGGCTGAGGCGGCATCTTTCGTATCGTTGGTGAACCGTTCGCCAGCGGGTCGACTCGTGCGGGCGTCGTTGGACGGCGGGGCCTCGACCGCGGTGGCAACGCTCGCCGATGTGGGTCTTTACGCCGATGGATTGTTCGCGCTCGCGGTGGCGACCGGCGAAACCTCGTGGGCGGTGGCGGCGCGTGAGCTGCTGGATGACATGCTCGCCGGCGGCGCTGCGGGCGACCCGGTGCTTGCGGCGCAGGGCGTGGCATTGGCTCCTGATCAGACTGATGGTGATCTGCCGTCCGGCGTCGCGGCGCTGGCGTCGGCAGCGCTGACAGCATGGCGTTTGGGTGCGGGGGAGAAGTATCGGGAGGCTGCCAATTCGCAGGTCCGCGGACACGCGGCATCCGCCCTCCAACACCCCTTCGGGCATGGTTCGCTTCTCGCGGTCGCGGCGGGGCTCGTCGAACCGCCACGCCAGGTCGTCGTAGTGACGCGTGATCGCGCCGGTGCGCTTGCCACGGCATCCCGTCGTGTCGACGCGGACGTGATCGCCATCGTGACGCCCGAGCAGGCGGGTGCTTTTTCGGATGCCGGATTCGAGCTGTTCCTCGGGAAAGACGCGGTTGAGGATCTCGTGTATGACTGCCGGGCGTTCGTATGCCGGTTGCCGACGGGGGATGCGGCGGCGATTGTTCGCGCCCGCTGAGAGCGAATCTTGCGCGATTCTGATGCCGAGAAGAGCTGCGCGAGCAGATTTCTGCAGCGCCCCGAAATTCTTTTGAAAATGTCCGCTGATCGGCCGGAAAAGTGGGTCTGAATGTCGGTGGCCCCCTGTTGAATAGACAGTATGAACAGCATCGTCGCTCGGCTTCGGAATCTCGAGGAGACCCTCGATTCCGTGGCGCGCGATGCGTTCGACGAGGAGGAGATTCCGCGGCTTTCTGATCAGGATGCCGCGGAGCTTCTCGCCCTGACCGGTCGGATTCAGCGCCGGCTGGAGGGCGTACAGGTCGAGGCGTCGGTGCTTGTCGGAGACCGGTCGCAGGGTCTCAAAGAAGAACGCATGACGACGCGGTACGGCTGCTCCCGACCTGCTGATCTGGTGCGGATGCTCACCGGTAGTGACACCCGCGGCGCGACCCAGCTCGTGAAAGCCGCCCGACTGGTGCGCAGAGATATCGGATTCAGCGACGGAGCCTTCCTGCCCGCCCGATATCAGGCACTGCGCGAGGTCATGGTCAGTGGGGTGCTCGGGGTAGCGGGGCTCCTGGCCGCGACCGATCCGCTTGAGCAGTCCGCGCGTCGAATCAGCGATGAGGACCGCATTGAGGCCGACCGTCAGCTCGCCGACTTCGCTCGGGGAACCGATCCTGACGGCGAGGATGCCGCGCCGCGGCCCCTCCCGCTCCCGGAAGATTTGAATGTGCTGGCCAAGGTGATGGTGGCATATCTTGACCCCGACGGCGCGGAGCCCGCGGAAGAAACGGCGTTGCGCGGCCGGTACTTCTCGATCGGCAAGGTCCGTGACGGCGCGGTCCCGGTGCGAGGCAGTCTGCTTCCTGAAGTCGCCGGGCAACTCGGCCTGCTCATGGACAGCCTTCTAAATCCCAGAGTGAATGGCGCCGAGGCGCCTGACGGCGGGGCGCAGGACGACAGCGCACCTGACGACAGCGCCGAGTGCGGCGGGGTGCATTTCGAGCCGTCTGCGGAGGAAGGGGCCGGAGTCGATGACGACCTGGCGGCTGCGGACACCCGCACCCCCGGCCAGAAGCGACATGATGCGCTGGCCGCGATCCTGACCACTGCGGCCGGGTCAGATTTGTTCCCGCACCTGGGCGGTGCGGCGCCGACACTCGTCGTGGCGGCGACCGCTGCCGATCTCGCGGCGGGCCATGGGTGGGGGAGCATCGCGCACACTGGCGACCTTGTCTCTCTGGCCGCGGCACTGCAAGCCGGGTGCGCAGGCGGAATCCAACGCATCCTGTTTGATGAGAACGGCCGGATCGTCTCGATCGGCACCAGCTCTCGCATCTTCAACGCGCTGCAGCGTCGCGCGATCATCGCCCGCGATGGCGGATGCATCATTCCAGGCTGCACGATCCCCGCGACCTGGTGCGAGGTGCATCATGTGCAGGAGCATGCCGTCGGTGGCCCGACGCACACTGACAACGGTGTTCTGCTCTGCTGGTTTCACCATCGAACCCTGCATCTGACCGAGTGGGTGATCCGCATGAGTCGGGGCGTTCCCGAGGTGCGCGGACCCGCCTGGTGGGACCCTCACCAGCACTGGCATCCGGCTCGAAGCCCGCACCGTCGACAACCTGTTCCCGGGTGAGTGGCGAGGCCAGGTCATAGGCTCGACGCATGCGCGACGATCAGGCGGAGCAGGCGCTCCCGGGCGGCAACACGAATGAAGTGACTCGAGTTGGCCAGGAAGTGCGCCGCCTGTCGGGAGCATGGACGCCCAACGTTCACGCGTTTCTCAACGAGCTTCAGGGGGCGGGCGTTGAAGGGGTCCCTCGTGTGCTCGGGATGATGGCCGACGGGCGCGAACGGCTGTCTTTCGTAGAAGGCGAGGTCGCGCACTATCCACTTCCGGAGTGGCTCTGGGACGCAAGCATTTTGGTCAGCGCTGCGCAGCTTCTCCGACGTATTCACGATGCCGGAACGGACAGCGTACGCACGACGACGGGGTGGCGGATGCCGGCGCGAGAGCCGATCGAAGTGGTGTGCCACAACGATTTCGCGCCCTACAATCTTGTGTTCGAAGGACGAGTGCTCGTCGGCGTCATTGATTTCGATATGGCTGCACCGGGTCCGCGCTTGTGGGACCTTGCTTACCTTGCCTACCGATTGGTCCCGTATGTCGAGGACGCCGAAGCACCACTCAGCGTGCAAGCGGCGGAGCCTGCGCGCTTGACAGCGCTGTTGTCGGCGTATGGCACGGAGGCGTCAGCGGAATCGATTTGGGGAATGATCGCACTTCGACTTGACGACCTTGCGCTGCACTCGTGGAAGGGAGCGGACGCGAGGCCCGAACTTGCGGCACACGCCGCGATGTACGAGCGCGATGCAGCGCGGATGCGCGCTCGCGCCGCGGGCAGCGCCGTCAGACGCTGACCCCGTGCTCGCGCAGGGCAGCACGCAGTCCTGGTGCACCGCGAAACACGTGTGTCGTCATTCCCAGCGTGTGCGCTCCAGTGAGCTTGTCTTCGGAATCATCGGTGAAGAACACCTCCGAGGCGCTGATGCCGATTTCGAACAGCACGTGTTTGAAGGCGCGTGTATCCGGCTTTGAGAACCCGATCTCGGCGGAGTTGAAGATGTGATCGAAGTACTCCGTCACGCCGAGCTTCATAAGCTCATCGGGGACGGTGTCAGTCCCGTTCGTGAGGATCGCGGTCGCATGGCCGAGCCTGCGGATCTCTGCGACAAGTTCGATCATCTCCGGATCGACGGATGCCTTGAGTCGGCCCCACTCGTCAGCAGCCGCCATGCTCGCCAGGAGCGCGCCGACTTCGTCGATCCATTCGCGTCGCGTGATTCGCCCGGTCGTGACCTGCTCGAGCAATGGGCTCGAGAACGCAGCATCCGCAATGGCTCCAGGCGCGAGCCCGTGGGTAATTTCGATGGAGGAGGCGTCGCGCGGATCGAAATGCCGGATCACGCCATCGAGGTCGAACAGCACGGTGTGGATCATGGCATGCTCTCCGCTAAACCCAGGTCGGCAGCCAGTTGTGGACGAGCCAGAAGTCGTAAGGCACGTTCATGCCGGTCCACACGGGGTAGAAGAATGCGGAGACGAGCACCGTGATGACGAGGAAGATAATGACGGTTCGCTCGCCCGACTGCCGTCGATGCAGCGGATCTTCGCGTCGCCCCGCAATCTCGCGCAACGCGAGCACCAGCGCCAGCACGAGGAACGGCATCATCACCACCGTGTAGAACTGGAAGATCGTGCGCTCGGGGTACAGCAGCCACGGCACATAGGTGACGGCGAGTCCGACGAGAGGCATCGCGTAGGTCCACGGCATCGGCTGCCGCCGGATGAGCCCTCGGACGAGCCGGTACAGCAAGAAGATCGCCGCAGCGACGCCGGCGTACCAGATCAGCGGATTCGGGATGGCGGAGACCACCGAGATGCAATGATCGGTGCCGCAGCTCTGGTCATCTCCCACCCAGACCGCTGTGGGGCGAACAAGGAACGGCCATTGCCATGCCGCGCTGGCATATGGATGCCCGGTGCTGAGTCCGACGTGGAATCCATAGATCGACTCGTGGTACTTCCACAGTGCGACGAGCGGGTTGTCTGAGCTCTGCCTGTCGTAGCCGTCGGCCGTGACGAGCCAGCTTGTCCAGGAGACGAGATACGTGAGCAAAGCCGCGGGCACCAGCAACAGGAACGAGACAGGGCCCTGCCGGAATGCGGCATCCATCGGCCAGAAGACCACCCCGGCGCGGCGACGGGCCACTGCATCGGCGATCACGAGGTAGAGGCCGAAGCCGGCCAGCGCGTAGAGTCCCGACCACTTCACGGCAGACGCTGCACCCAGTGTGACGCCAGCGGCGATGACCCATGGCCGCCGCCAGATGACGCGGCCCCACAGCGGTTCCGATCCATCAGCAGCGGCAGATTCCACCAGCGGAATGCTTCGCCTGCGGTCGTAGAGGATGAACAAGAACGCGAGCAGGACGAAGAAAGTCAGCGTGCCGTCGAGCAGCGCGATACGGCTCATGACGATGCTGAGCCCGTCGATCGCCAGCAGAAGGCCAGCGACGGTGGCGGCGACCGTCGAGCGTGTCAACTCTTTGGCGACGATGTAGACCAACAGGACTGTCAGCGTGCCGATGATTGCCGTCGTCAAACGCCAGGCTGCACTGCTTCCGGGCCCGAACATGCCCATGCCGACCGCAATGATCCACTTGCCGAGCGGTGGATGTACGACATAGCTGCCCGTCTCGCTGAGCGTGCCGGTATCGCCGGTGAGGAAGTCTTCGTTCGCACCGTCACCCCACGTGCCCTCGTACCCGAGCGTCCACAGCGACCAGGCATCCTTGACGTAGTAGGTCTCATCGAACGCAAGTGTGTGCGGATGAGCGAGGTTCGCCAGCCTCAGAACGGCGGCGAGCGCGGTAATGACGAGCGGGGCGAGCCAGCGGATCACTCCTCGCCACTCGGGATCGCGGAGCAGGCGATCGCGCAGTTGTCCCCAGCGCGTCAGACGCTCCGCGGGTGGCGGGAGCAGAGGCACGGGCGCGGTCACGGCATAAGCCTATGACTTCCCGCTTAGGCTGAACGCGTGATCATCCTCGCTGCGACCCCGATCGGAAACCTCGGTGACGCCTCCCGTCGCCTCATCGAGGTGCTCGAGAACGCCGAGATCGTCGCGGCAGAAGACACCCGCACCACCGCTCACCTGCTCCGCGCGCTGCAGATCGAGAATCGTCCGCGATTGATCGCGCTGCACGATCACAACGAGAAGCACAAAGCGGCGGAGCTTGCCGCGCTCGCCGCAGACCAGGACATCGTCGTCGTCAGCGACGCGGGGATGCCGGCGGTCAGCGACCCCGGCTACGGTCTGGTCGCCGAAGCTGTCGCGCAGGGGGTCACGGTCACCGCGATTCCAGGGCCCAGCGCCGTACTGATGGCGCTGGCGATCTCGGGATTGCCGACGGACCGATTCACGTTCGAGGGCTTCCTGCCGCGGAAACCGGGGGACCGGCGCACGGCACTCAAGAAGCTCGCGACCGAGCCCCGAACGATGATCTTCTTTGAGTCCGCGGCACGGCTGGCCTCCTCGCTCACTGACATGGGAACGGTGTTCGGCGAGACCCGGCGTATCGCCGTGTGCCGTGAGCTGACCAAGTTCTACGAAGAGGTGCGCCGAGGCACGGCACCCGAACTTGTCGAATGGGCGAACAACGGGGTCAAAGGCGAGATCGTCGTGGTCGTCGAAGGCGCGGCGCCCGTCGTGGCATCCGCAGAGGATGCAGTCGCGCAAGTGCAGGCGCTCGTGGCGTCGGGCATGCGGCTGAAGGAAGCCTGCGCCGAGGTCGCCGCCGCGACCGGCCTGAGTTCCCGTGACCTCTACCAGCAGGTGCTGGCGGCCCGCAAGTGAGCACTCCGCGAGCGCTTCCCTCGGAGATGTGCGCTTCGCTCGGAGCGAATACCGGGATTGCTCCGAAGATGTCCCACAACTCCGAACGAGCAGCACGCGAAGCCCTGATCGCCGCAGCCTACAACGCCCGCGCGGCGGAGTACATCGAGCTCGCCGGCGACATCTCGCAGATGGATGCCCGTGACCGCGAGCAGATTGCCACCTGGCGAGACGCCACTTCTGGACCGCTTCTGGATGCCGGATGCGGACCAGGGCTCTGGACCGAGTTTCTGCATGACGGCCACCGCAATGTCACAGGCATCGATATCTCGGAGGAGTTCCTCTCCGCTGCTCGTGCCCGCTACCCGCACCTCGACTTTCGCGCCGGGTCGTTGCGAACCCTTCCGTTCGCAGACGCTTCGCTCGACGGCATCCTCGTCTGGTATTCGTTGATCCATACTCCACCGGAGGATATCCCCGCGATCGGGGCAGAGTTCGCACGGGTGCTGGCGCCAGGTGGCTCGCTGTTGATCGGATACTTTGACGGCACTCCGCGAGAGCCGTTCGCTCACGCCGTCGCTCCGGCGTACTTCTGGTCGGCGGATGCGCTCACAGAACTCCTCGCCCACG
The DNA here is from genome assembly GCF_059445345.1 of Microbacterium sp. Y355. Classification (NCBI taxonomy): domain Bacteria; kingdom Bacillati; phylum Actinomycetota; class Actinomycetes; order Micrococcales; family Microbacteriaceae; genus Microbacterium; species Microbacterium sp. Y355. Next base: position 252,630 of record NZ_JCAIUD010000002.1, read on the forward strand.
CCGGTTTCGCGGTTACTCAGGCAGAAGTGCGCGCCCGAGAGCCCGGGGAAATCAGCCGTCGTCCGCACGGTGCCATCGCTGCCCGCCGTCTCTGAGTAACCGGCGTAACCACCTCGCGCATCCGGCCTAGAATTGACCGCATGCCCGCAGGCGAATCTTTCTATATCACCACGCCCATCTACTACCCCTCCGATGTCCCGCACATCGGCCACGGGTACACGTCAGTGGCGGTCGACACGCTCGCCCGTTGGCACCGCCAGGGCGGCGATGACACCTGGATGCTTACCGGCACCGATGAGCACGGTCAGAAGATGTTGCGTGCTGCCGCGGCGAACAATGTCACCCCGCAGGAGTGGGTGGACAAGCTCGTCACCGAGGCATGGTTCCCGCTGTTGGAGACGCTCGACGTCGCCAACGACGACTTCATCCGCACCACGCAGGAGCGGCACGAGACCAACGTGCAGGTGTTCTTCCAGCGTCTGTACGACGCCGGGTACATCTATGCGGGCGAGTACGAAGCGCTCTACTGTGTGGGCTGTGAGGAATTCAAGCCCGAGAGCGAGATCGTCGACGGCACCGGTCCCTTCGAGGGCCTGAAGGTCTGCGCGATCCACTCCAAGCCGCTCGAGTTGCTGCAGGAGAAGAACTACTTCTTCAAGCTCAGCGAGTTCCAAGACCGACTGCTTGAGCTCTACAAGACCGAGCCTGACTTCGTGCGCCCGCATTCTGCGCGCAACGAGGTCGTCTCCTTCGTGAGCCAGGGTTTGAAGGACCTCTCGATCTCGCGCTCCACCTTCGACTGGGGCATCCCGTTGCCGTGGGACACCTCGCACGTCATCTATGTGTGGGTCGATGCACTGCTGAACTATGCCACTGCGGTTGGCTACGGCTCCGATGAGGCGCTGTTCGAAAAGCGCTGGCCTGCCTACCACGTGGTCGGCAAGGACATCCTGCGCTTCCACGCCGTCATCTGGCCAGCACTGCTGATGGCCGCTGGCCTCGACGTTCCCAAGGGCGTCTTCGCGCACGGCTGGCTGCTCGTCGGCGGCGAGAAGATGTCGAAGTCGAAGCTCACCGGCATCGCGCCGACCGAGATCACCGACGTGTTCGGTTCTGACGCCTACCGCTACTACTTCCTCTCTGCGATCGCCTTCGGACAGGACGGCTCCTTCAGCTGGGAAGACCTCTCTGCCCGCTACCAGTCAGAGCTCGCGAACGGCTTCGGCAACCTCGCCTCGCGCACGATCGCGATGATCGAGAAGTACTTCGACGGTGTCGTTCCTGAGGCTGCCGAGTACACCGAGCAGGATCTCGCGATCCAGAAGATCGTGGCGGATGCTGCGAGCAATGCGGATGCGGCCATCGAGCAGTTCCGCATCGACGAGGCGATCTCCGCGATCTGGACGATCGTCGACGCTCTGAACGGTTACATCACCGAGAACGAGCCGTGGGCGCTGGCCCGCGATGAGGACAAGCGCGCGCGCCTTGGCGCCGTGCTCTACACCTGCGCTGAGGGACTCCGCGCGCTCAGCGTGCTGTTGTCGCCGGTCATGCCGCAGTCGACGGAGAAGCTCTGGTCGGCACTCGGTACTGCCGAGGCGCTCGGCCTGCTGCAGGACCAGCCGCTGCGCGAGGCCGGCACATGGGGCGTCCTCCCCGCCGGTACGAAGGTATCCGCGCTGGCCCCTTTGTTCCCGCGTGTAGAGTCCCAGGCCTGATCGCGAGACTTCACGTATGACTTCAGAACAGCCCGAAACGGTGACATACGTGAAGGCTCGCAGCCAGGAAGGGCGCAAGGAACTCAGGTATCCAGCGACACCCGAACCGCTCATGGTGGGCGTGTACGACAATCACGCGCACCTGGAGATCACGGATGGCGTTGAAGCGCTCAGCCTGAGTGAGCAGCTCGATCGCGCACAGGCCGTCGGCGTGCTCGGCGTCGTGCAGGCATCCGGCGATATCGAGTCGTCGCAGTGGGCGGTGGATGCCGCGGCATCCGATCTGCGTGTGCTCGCCGCCGTCGCGATTCATCCGAACGACGCCCCGACGTACGCCGAGGCAGGCCAGCTCGATCACGCGATCAGCGTGATCGACGAGCTCGCCGCTCACCCGCGTGTACGCGCAATAGGTGAGACCGGACTGGATTTTTTCCGCACCGAGGAGGACCGTCGCGGTCCGCAGTTCACCTCGTTCGAAGCGCATATCGCCCTCGCTAAGAAGCACGGCATCGCGTTGCAGATCCATGACCGTGACGCGCACGACGCGGTGCTCGAGACCCTGACCCGCGTCGGTGCCCCAGACACGACCGTGTTTCACTGCTTCTCTGGCGACGACGCGATGGCGAGGATCTGCGCGGATGCCGGGTATTACCTATCCTTCGCCGGCAACGTCACGTTCAAGAATGCGCAGAACCTGCGCGATGCGCTGAAAGTCACCCCGCTCGATCGAATCCTGGTCGAAACGGATGCGCCGTTCCTCACGCCTGTGCCGCTGCGCGGCCGGCCGAACGCCCCGTACCTGATCCCGCACACCCTGCGATTCATGGCCGCTGAGCTGGAACTCGACGTCGACGAACTTGCGACCCAGATCGCGGCGAACACCCTCGCGGTCTACGGCTCCTTCTCGGACTGAGGATATCGGCGGACAGCTGTGCCCCGAACCGACATCCGTGTGCGAACGTCAGCCGGCGGCATCCACATCGTCGAGCACGGGTTTCGCGTTCACAATGTGCGAGATCGGCTTCCAGACGATCAGCAGGGTGATCGCCGAACCAACGAACGCGAACCACCAGGGCGCAGTCAGCCCCCAGACTTGAGCGATAACACCGCCGAGCGCCTGGCCGATCACCATGCCGCCGAACACGCCGACCATGTTCACCGAGGCGACTCGGCCCTGCAACGCGTGCGGTACGAGCCGCTGGCGCACAGTCGTCGAGATTGTGCCCCAGACGAACGCATAACTGCCGAACACGAACATGATCACAAGCGCCACCCAAGCGAGCGTGGTGAGGGCGAACGCGAGATGCATGACCACCTCCAGCGACAGCGCGACCCGCATGAGCGTGGCGAAGGAGACGTGTCGCTCTAGCCATCCGAACGTCAGCGTGGCGAGGATGCCACCTGTTGCGGATGCCGTTGTGAGGGCGCCGTAGCCGATGGCGCCCATGTGCAGATGCTCGGTTGCGTAGAGGACGAGTACGCCCCAGGGCGCGGCCCACGTGATGTTGAAGGTGAGGATAATCAGCACGAGCATCCGCACTGGCGGGTTCCGCCACATCCATCGCACGCCCTCGGCGATGTCTGTGTGCACCGGCGCCGGCTTCTCCACATCGCGCGGTGGCACTGGAGTGTGCGCCATCCGGGAGATCAGAACGACTGCCAGAGAGACGCACACGACCTCGACGAGGAACGGCCATGCGGAACCGGCTGCGAACAGAAACGCACCGATCGGTGGACCGGCGAACTGGTTGGCGACCAGGTATCCCGCCTGCAGTCGGGCGTTGCCGATACCGAGGTCAGCGGGTTTCACGAGCATGGGCAGCAGGGTGCTGCCCGCGGTGTCGACGAACACCTCTGCCGTGCCATAGAGGAAGGCGACGGCGAGCACGATCCAGATGTTCGCCATGCCAGTGAACAGGAACACGCACAGCGCGACCAGCACGAGCGCACGCGCCGCGTTCGCGAACATCACCATCCGCCGCCTGTCGAACCGGTCGGCGATGGCGCCCGCGTGCAACCCGAAGATCAGCCACGGCAGGAACTGCAGCACGGCCCCTGAGGCGACCAGGATCGGTGATGACGTCATCGAGGCGATCAGCAGGGGAGCTGCCGCCAGGGCGATGCCGTCGCCGACGTTGCTCGTCCATGAGGATGCGAGTAGCCAGCGGAAATCATGGCCCATGCGACGAGGCGCGATGAGCTCTCCGAGAGTGGGCACTCGAACAGAGTACTCGCGTAGGGGAGAATGGCAGGATGACTGTCACGCTGCTCGGCGCCACCGAGATCCGCCGCCTCGCTGCCGAACTTGACGTGACCCCCACCAAGAAGCTCGGCCAAAACTTCGTCGTCGACGCCAACACGGTGCGCAAGATTGTTCAGGTGGGTGCGGTCAAGGCGGGTGAGCGCGTCGTCGAGGTGGGTCCGGGGCTCGGGTCTCTGACGCTTGCGATCCTGGAGGCCGGAGCATCCGTCACCGCCGTCGAGATCGACCATCGGCTTGCCGCACGTCTGCCGGAGACCGCCATCGCGCACGGAGCGCCTGCGGATGCACTGACCGTGGTTGATGCGGATGCACTGCGCATCACCGAGCTCCCAGGGGATCCGACCGTGCTGGTCGCGAACCTGCCTTACAACATTTCGGTGCCGGTGCTGCTGCACTTCATGGAAACTTTCCCGAACTTGCAGCGCGGCGTCGTGATGGTGCAGGCAGAGGTCGGCGAGCGTCTCGCTGCCCCTCCCGGAAGCAAAATCTATGGCACACCGAGCGTGAAAGCCGCCTGGTACGGCAATTGGCGTGTCGGTGGCACCGTATCTCGTCAGGTGTTCTGGCCAGTGCCTAACGTGGACAGCATCCTGGTCGTCTTCGAACGTTCGGAGGTCGTGCGTGGCAGCGAGGAACTCCGACGGGCGACCTTCCGCATCATCGACGCCGCCTTCCAACAGCGTCGCAAGATGCTGCGTCAGGCGCTCTCCGTCGTTCTCGGTGGCACAGCGGCCGAGGCTTCCGCAGTTCTAGAGAAAGCCGGCGTTGCACCCACCGCACGTGGTGAGCAGTTGACGATTGATGATTTCGTGCGAATCGCCGAGGCGCTGGACGGCTAACCTGGAGGCGTGACTGAATCTCCGCGCTTCCCCACAAACATCGCCGAGCTCCACCGCCCGTACGTGGCGAAGGAGGATCGCTATCAGCAGTTCGAATACCGCCAGGTCGGTACTTCCGGGCTCTACCTGCCGCCAATTTCACTCGGCCTGTGGTGGAACTTCGGCGACAACATCCCACTGAACAATCAGCGCGCATTGCTGCGCCACGCGTTCGATCGCGGCATTACACACTTCGATCTCGCCAACAACTACGGCCCGCCCTACGGTTCGGCGGAGAAGAACTTCGGCCGCATCTTCGCCGAAGACTTCCGTCCCTACCGTGATGAACTGATCATCTCGTCGAAGGCCGGCTACGACATGTGGCCGGGCCCGTACGGCAACTTCGGCAGCCGCAAGTACGTCCTCGCGAGCGCCGAAAAGTCGCTGACCTCGATGAACCTCGACTACGTCGACATCTTCTACTCGCACCGCGTCGACCCCGTCACACCGATCGAGGAGACTGTCGGTGCGCTGGACACGCTGGTGCGCCAGGGCAAGGCACTCTACGTCGGAATCTCCTCGTACAGCGCCGAGCGCACGGCGAAAGCCGTCGAGGTCGCCCGCGAACTGGGCACGCCACTGGTGATCCACCAGCCTTCGTACTCGATCCTCAACCGCTGGACCGAGGCCGAGCTCAACGACACCCTCCGCACCGCTGGACTGGGCGCGATCGCGTTCACACCGCTCGCGCAGGGGTTGCTCACCGACAAGTACCTCGGCGACGGCACGGCGGATCGGGCCCAGAAGCGTGGCTCGATCTCTGACCGGCCCCTCTCGGTTGAGGGACTCGCGATCCTCCGCGGCCTGAACGAGGTCGCCAAGGAGCGTGGGCAGTCGCTCGCGCAGATGTCGCTGCAGTGGACGCTGCGCGATCCGGTGGTCGTCTCGGCCCTGATCGGCGCTTCGCGCACCGAGCAGCTCGATGAGAACATCGCCGCGATCAACGGTCCGGCGTTCTCGAGCGACGAGTTGGCGCGCATCGATGCGCTCTCCAACGGTATCGACGTCGACCTCTGGGCTTCTTCGTCCACTCTGTGAGATCTTCATGACCCTCGCCGCAGTCCCTGAAGCAGTGCACGTGCGTGCGCCGGGGAAGATCAACGTCTACCTGGGCGTGGGCGGCCGTCACGACGACGGCTACCACGCCCTGGCGACGGTGTTCCAGGCGGTGTCGCTTTACGAGGACGTCATCGCCTATCCGGACGATGGCTTCTCGTTGAGTGTGTCTGGAGTCGATGACCCCAGTACCGTTCCGGTGGACGACAGAAACCTCGCAATGCGCGCGGCGAAAATGCTCGCCGCGGCAACCGGATACACCGGTGGCGTGCACCTCGAGCTGCGAAAGAGCGTGCCGGTCGCGGGTGGAATGGGCGGCGGATCAGCGGATGCTGCGGCCGCTCTCGTCGCGTGCGATGCACTGTGGGGCACCGGGCTCTCGCCACAGCGTCTGCACGAGCTTGCCGCCCGTCTGGGGGCCGATGTGCCCTTTGCGCTCCACGGCGGCACCGCGGTGGGCACCGGGCGCGGAGACCAGCTCAATCCGGCACTTGCACGTGGTCGTTTTGACTGGGTGCTCGTGACCAGTGAAGAGGGGCTGTCGACGCCGGCGATCTACGGACGACTTGACGAACACCGAGCGCAGCACGGCGCACTGAGCGATGATCCGCCGCTCTCGTTGGACGTGCCGATTCCGGTGCTCCAGGCACTGCGTGCGGGGGATCCGCACTCGCTGGCGGCGTCGATGTACAACGATCTGGAGGTGCCGGCTCTGCTGGCACGACCCAGCCTGGATGAGGTCATCAAAGCGGGACTGGATGCCGGCGCTCTCAGCGGCATCGTCTCCGGCTCCGGTCCTACCATCGCCTTCCTCTGCGAGACACCCGAGAGCGCGCGGTATGTGCAGGGTGAGCTGCAGGCCTCCGGCCGCGTGGCTCTGCACGTGCACGGACCGGTGCCGGGCGCACGCATCATGTCGACCTGAGTTCACTTGCGCTTTCTGAATTCACTCAGTCTTCACCCGAATCTGTGATCGGGAGTGGTAGCCGCGGCCTAGCGTTGTGGGCAACGAAGCTCGCCGAAATCAGGAGTGATCATGGGTCTGTTCAACCGCAAGTCGATGCAGGAGCGTCAGGAAGACGCGATGAAGATGGCCGATGACATCGGCCAGGGACGCGGTTTCGTCGGAAAGATGACCAAGACCATCATGGGCGGTGAGTTCACTGAATCAGTGCAACAGGCCACCGCATCGATGCATCAGGCGGAGCACGTCGCAGGGCTGCGAGCAGCTGGCTTTCCCACAGAGACGGCGACCGTGACTGCGATGCAGGACACAGGGCAGACCATCAACGACAATCCGAACATCGTGCTCACGCTCGACCTTGCCGGTCAGCCGGTGGCGCTGGCGACGCTGGTGTCGCGCCTGGAGATTCCTCGAGTGGGGGAGCAGGTGCTCGTGATGCGTGACGCGCAGACGGGAAACCTGCTTTACGCAGGGCTTGCGCCGCGCGTCTGACCGTTACCAGGCAGCCGTCTGATCGTACGAATGTGACAACGCCGACGGCCCGTCGGATGCGCCGATTGTGTGTGAGGGACATAATGGAGTGATCCATGTGACCGTGCACATGCAGAGGAGGCGTTGTGATGGCAGCCTCCGGCGACCGTGCGCGCGTTCCCAGCATCCGCGACGTCGCCCGGTTGGCTGGGGTGTCGCATCAGACCGTCTCTCGTGTGCTGAACGATCATCCAAGCATTCGCCCCGAGACAAAGAAGCGCGTGCAGGATGCGATCGCCGTTCTCGATTACAAGCCGAACCTCGCGGCGCGCGCGCTCGTCACGAGCCAGTCGCGCACGATCGGCATTCTGTCAGCCACCATCGGTGAGTTTGGTCCGACGTCATCGATCGCGAGCATCGAAGATGCCGCGCGTGCGCAGGGATACTCGGTCACCACGGTGAACCTGCCGGAGACCACGCCCGAGGCAATCGGCGATGCAATCCGTCAGCTCGGCCGTGAGCAGGTCAGTGGCATCGTCGCGCTCGCGCCGCAGGTGCGCGTGTTCAACGTGCTGCGAGGTATGGCGGTGGGCGTGCCGTTCGTCAGTCTGCAGACGGCGTCGGGGTCTGACGGTTTCACGCTTTCCGCCGATCAGGTGGCCGGCGCACGCGCGGTGACAGAGCATCTGATTTCCCTCGGTCACACCGAAATCCTGCACCTTGCGGGCCCCCAGGACTGGATCGAGGCGGAGTCGCGCATGCGTGGCTATCTCGATGCTTTGCGCGAGGCGGACCTGCCGACCTTCCCGCCGATTCGCGGGGACTGGACCGCGGATTTCGGCTATTTTGCCGGGACGGAGCTGGCGCGACGCCCAGACTTCACCGCGGTCTTCGCCGCGAATGACCTCATGGCCATCGGCCTTATGCACGGCTTCCGGGATGCCGGGATCGAGGTGCCGCGCCAGGTCAGCGTCGTAGGCTTTGATGACATTCCGGTCGCGGCACACGTCTGGCCTCCGCTGACAACCGTGCATCAGGACTTCCCCATGATTGGGCAGCGCGCCGTGCAGATCCTGCTCGCCGAGATTCGTGGCGAGGTTGTGCCGGAATTCGGCCCTGTTGTGCCTCAGTTGCGGATGCGCGCCTCCAGCGCATCCCACTAGCTCTCCGCTAGCGCATCGCAATAACGCATCTCGATAACGCAACGAGAATCGGTGTCCACTTGACACCAGCGTTCAGTGAGCGCAATATTGTGTCTCATGTGAACGGTCACATTAGAGTGGCCGCCGAGTATCGAGGAAGATTCGTGAGCAACACAGCAACGATGCCGGCCGTATCCGGGCCGATCTTGGAGATGCGCAGCATCACCAAGGAGTTTCCCGGAGTGAAAGCCCTCTCAGAGGTGTCCATCTCCGTGCGAGCGGGCGAGATCCACGCCATCTGCGGTGAGAACGGCGCAGGCAAGTCGACTCTCATGAAGGTGCTCTCCGGGGTCTACCCGTACGGCACCTACGACGGCGACATCCTGCTCTACGGCGAGGAACAGCGCTTCAAGGACATCGCGGCCAGCGAGCAGGCGGGTATCGCGATCATCCACCAGGAGCTCGCACTGATCCCAGAACTGTCGATCACGGAGAACATCTTCCTCGGCAATGAGATCTCCAGCGCTGGAGTGATCGACTGGCGCGCTGCCAAGACCCGCGCCATCGAGCTGCTTGCCCGTGTCGGTCTCAGCGAAGACCCCGACCTGGCGATCAAACACCTCGGCGTCGGCAAGCAGCAGCTCATCGAAATCGCGAAGGCGCTCAACAAGGACGTCCGTCTCCTCATCCTCGACGAGCCGACGGCCGCGCTGAACGAGAACGACTCCCAGCACCTGCTAGATCTGATCCTCGGTCTCAAGGCCAAGGGGATCGCCTCGATCATGATCAGCCACAAGCTGAACGAGATCGAGCAGATCGCCGATGAGATCACGATCATTCGTGATGGTCGCACCGTCGAGACGCTCGACATCTCCAAGGGCGAGATCAACGAGGACCGCATCATCCGCGGCATGGTTGGTCGGTCACTCGAGAGTCGGTACCCTGACCGCACGCCAGAGATCGGCGAGGTGTTCTTCGAGGTCAAGGACTGGTGGGTCCAGCATCCGACAGTCTCCGAGCGCATGGTCGTCAAGGGATCCAGCCTGAACGTCCGCCGTGGCGAGGTCGTCGGAATCGCCGGGCTCATGGGCGCCGGTCGCACCGAGTTCGCCCGCAGCATCTTCGGCCGCTCGTACGGCACGTTCCTCAGCGGGCAGATGTTCAAGGACGGCGAGCAGATCGAGCTTCGCGACGTGTCCAGCGCCATTCGTCATGGACTTGCGTATGTCAGCGAGGACCGCAAGAGCCTGGGACTGAACCTGCTCGACACGATCAAGCGCTCCATCGTCTCGGCGAAGCTGTCGAAGATCGCCAAACGCGGCGTCGTCGATAACCGCGAGGAGTTCGCGATCGCTGAACGCTACCGCAAGGCGCTGCGCATCAAGACGCCAACTGTCGACGAGGGTGTAGGCAAGCTGTCCGGCGGAAATCAGCAGAAGGTTGTGTTGGCGAAGTGGATGTTCACCGACCCCGACCTGCTGATCCTCGATGAGCCGACCCGCGGCATCGACGTCGGCGCAAAGTACGAGATCTACTCGATCATCAACGAGCTCGCAGCCTCCGGCAAGGGCGTCATCGTGATCTCCAGCGAGCTGCCAGAGCTGATGGGTATCTCCGACCGTATTTACACGATTTTCGAGGGACGCGTCACCGACTGCATCCCCGCCGATCAAGCAACCCCGGAGGCGCTCATGCGCAGCATGACCTCCACGAACCAGAAGGCGAGCGCATGAGCACCACGACCACCGAGACCGAGAAGCAGGGCTTCCACTTCGGCGATATCAAGAAGATTTTCGGCGGCGGCACGTCGTCGCTGCGCCAGTTCGGCATCCTCGGCAGCCTCATCGCGATCATCATCATCTTCCAGGTGCTGACCTTCGTGATCAAGGGCCAGGGGCTGACGCTGTCCTCCGGCAACCTGATCAACGTCATCAACCAGTACTCCTACATCCTGATCCTCGCGATCGGCATGGTGATGGTCATCATCATGGGACACATCGACCTCTCGGTCGGATCTGTCGCGGCGTTCACGGGCATCATCGTGGCGAAGTCGATGGCCGAATGGAACATCCCCTGGCCGCTGGCGATCGTGCTCGGCCTGGTAGTCGGTGCGCTGGTCGGTGCCTGGCAAGGATTCTGGGTCGCCTACGTCGGGGTGCCGGCGTTCATCGTGACGCTTGCAGGTATGTTGCTGTTCCGTGGCGCCAACCAGTGGGTCGGCGACTCGCAGTCCATTCCCGTACCCGCCGGATTCCAGAAGATCGGCGCCGGATATCTCCCTGAGCTGGGAGTTCCGCTGAACTTCAACGTGTGGACCATGGTCCTCGCCATCATCGGCGCGGCATGGGTGATCGTCTGGGAGCTGCGCACCCGTCGGGTGCAGGCGAAGATGGGCTCGGATCGCGCGCCGGTCTGGGTGAGTGTGACCAAGGTGGTCATCCTGTCGGTGGTCATCCTTGTCGCCGGCTGGTTGTTCGCCAACGGGCGCCCTGGCACGAGTTTCCCGATCTCGGGCCTCATCCTGCTTGCTCTCGTCATCCTGTACTCCTTCATCACTCAGAGCACTGTGTTCGGTCGCCACATCTACGCGGTCGGTGGCAACCGTCAGGCTGCCCGCCTGTCGGGTGTGAAAGATCGCAAGGTCGACTTCTTCGTGATGATGAACATGTCGTTGCTCGCCGCTGTCGCCGGAATGATCTATGTCGCCCGCGCCACGGCATCCGGTCCTCAGGACGGAAACGGCTGGGAGCTGGACGCCATCGCCTCGGTCTTCATCGGAGGCGCTGCCGTCTCGGGCGGTATCGGCACGGTGATCGGCTCGATCATCGGTGGTCTCGTCATGGCGTTCCTAAACAACGGACTCCAGCTCCTCGGCGCAGGCGCCGACGTCGTCTCGATGATCAAGGGCCTCGTGTTGCTGTTCGCCGTCGGCATTGACGTGTGGAACAAGCAGCAGGGTCGGCCCTCGCTGATCGGGTTCATGACGCGCAACCGCAATCGTCAGGACGCGTCAAACCTCACCGACTATTCAACCTCCGCCGCGGGCACCGCGAGCGGCAAGAAGGAGACGCCGTCGAACTGAGACGGTAGTCCCCACACACCAGAGAGAAAGAGATCGCATGAAGAGAATGGCATGGACGGCGACAGCGTTGGTCGCCGTGACAGCTCTCGCCCTCACCGGATGCTCCTCCGAGCGCGGCGGCGGCGACACCGGAACGGGAACCGAAGAGGAGACCGCCGCCGGATTCGAGGCAGGTTCGACGATCGGTGTCGCACTTCCGGACAAGACCAGTGAGAACTGGGTGCTCGCAGGTCAGCTGTTCACCGACGGTCTTGAGGCCGCAGGATTCAAGGCTGACGTCCAGTACGCGCCGGCCAGCAACACCGTCGCGGAGCAGCAGAACCAGATCCAGGCCATGGTGACCGGTGGCGCGAAGGTCATCATCATCGGGGCGAAGGATGGCAAGCAGCTTGCCACGCAGGTGCAGGCAGCTCAGGATGCCGGCGTCTACGTGATCGCATACGACCGTCTCATCGAGAACACCAAGGCAGTCGACTTCTACGTCGCGTTCGACAACTTCAAGGTCGGCGAACTGCAGGGCAATGCGCTGTTGCAGGGTCTTGACGAGCGAGCAGCCCACGATGCGCCGTACAACGTCGAGTTGTTCTCGGGATCTCCGGATGACGCGAACTCGGCCGTGTTCTTCGACGGTGCGATGAGCGTTCTGCAGCCGAAGATCGACGATGGCACGCTTGTCGTCAGCTCGGGACAGACCGAGATCGAACAGACTGCAACCGAAGGCTGGAAGGCAGAGAATGCCCAGCGCCGGATGGACTCGCTTCTGACGTCGACCTACGGCACCGCGGAGCTCGATGGAGTTCTGTCGCCGAACGACACGCTGGCTCGCGCCATCATCACCTCGGTGCAGCAGGCCGGAAAGACCGTTCCGGTCGTCACCGGCCAGGATTCCGAAGTCGAGTCGGTGAAGTCGATCATGGAGGGCATCCAGTTCTCCACGATCAACAAGGACACTGCGCTCCTCGTTGAGCAGTCGATCAAGATGGTCGGCCAGCTGCAGAAGGGCGAGGAAGTCGACGTCAACGACACCGAGTCCTACGACAACGGCGAGAAGATCGTGCCGGCATACCTCCTTGAGCCGCTGATCGTCACGAAGGACAACGCTCTCGAGGCGTATGCCAACGTGCCGAGCCTGCTGGAGATTGTGAAGTCGTTCCAGTAACGACTTCTCGTTGGGGACGTGGAAGCCGTCCGGGCCTGGTGCCCGGGCGGCTTCTCCCATGTATGACGACTACCCTTGAGGGGACATGGCACATCTTCTTGGGGCCGAGGCCCTCCACCTGGAATACCCGACCAAAGTCGTCTTCGACTCCATCACCCTCGGCATCGAGGAGGGGGATCGGATCGGCATCGTCGGACGCAACGGCGACGGCAAGTCCAGCCTGCTGGCGATGCTCGCCGGCCGCAAGGAGCCGGATGGCGGGCGCGTCACGATGCGTGCGGGCACCACCGTCGGCGTGCTGGATCAGGCAGACACCCTCGATGACTCGCTCACGATCGCCCAGAGCGTCGTCGGCGATGTGCCTGAGTACGAATGGGCAGGCGACGCGCGCGTGCGCGACGTCATCCAGGGCCTGCTCGCCGACTTGGACTGGGACGCGCCTGTGCTGGGGCTCAGCGGTGGCCAGCGTCGCCGTGTTGCGCTCGCTACTCTCCTGGTCAAGGACTGGGACATCATCGCGCTCGACGAGCCGACCAACCACCTCGACGTCGAGGCGATCACCTGGCTCGCAGGGCACTTGAACAGGCGTTGGGCAGTGAACTCCGGCGCTTTCCTCGTCGTCACACACGACCGGTGGTTCCTCGATGAGGTCTGCAATGAGACCTGGGAGGTGCACGACCGGATCGTCGAGCCCTTCGAGGGCGGGTACGCCGCGTACATCTTGCAGCGTGTGGAGCGCGACCGGATGTCGTCGGCGACGGAGGCCAAGCGTCAGAACCTCGCACGCAAGGAGCTCGCGTGGTTGCGCCGCGGAGCACCTGCACGCAGCACCAAGCCGAAGTTCCGCATCGATGCGGCAAACGAACTCATCGCCGACGTGCCAGAGATTCGTGACGCCGTATCGCTGCAGTCGCTTGCCGTTTCGCGGCTTGGTAAAGACGTCGTCGACCTGCTGGATGCCGGCGTCACTTATCCCGCGACAGGGTCTGGGATCGGCGAGGGTGAGCGCGAAGTGCTCCGCGATGTGGAATGGCGTATCGCGCCCGGCGAGCGCACCGGCATCCTCGGCGTGAACGGTGCGGGAAAATCGACGCTACTGGGGCTTGTCGCTGGCACCATCGAGCCGACCAGCGGTCGGGTCAAGCGCGGCACGACCGTCAAGGTGCAGACGCTGACACAGCGCATCGATGAGCTCACTGCGGTCTGGAACGATCCGGTGCGAAAGGTCATCGAGGGCCTTCGCACCGAGTACACGTTCGGTACCGGCTCCAAGGCGCAGGCGCTCACGCCAGGCCAGCTGCTCGAGCGTCTCGGCTTCTCATCCGCGCAGCTGTCGACGCCGGTGAAGGATCTCTCGGGTGGTCAGCAGCGCCGGCTGCAGTTGCTGCTCGTCCTGCTTGAGCAGCCGAACGTGCTGATCCTCGACGAGCCGACCAACGACATGGACACCGACATGCTCGCGGCGATCGAGGATCTGCTGGACTCGTGGCCTGGCACACTCCTCGTGGTCAGCCATGACCGATACTTCATCGAGCGCGTCACCGACCAGCAGTTCGCCGTCATGGGCGGCAAGCTCCGTCACCTGCCAGGAGGAGTGGATGAGTACCTCCGCCTCCGCACAGCAGAACAGAATGCTCCGCGGTCGCAGGGGGCCTCGACAACCGCTCGGGCATCCGGCCTTGACGGTGCAGCGCTGCGCGTTGCTCAGAAGGAAGTCGCGGCAGTAGAGCGAAAGATCCAGAAGCTGACGCAGCAGATCGACAAGGCGAAGCACGCTCTCGTCGAGCACGATCAGTCAGACTATGAGGGTCTCGCTGCCAAGATGAAGCGGATCAGCACGCTGCAGGCCGAGGTCGAAGAGCACGAGGCGCGCTGGTTGCAGCTCAGCGACCAGCTCGGCTGAGCTCGAGAGGGACCGAACCCGCGTCAGTCGCTCGTCAGGGATGGATGCTGACGCCGGTGCCCTCCGGCAGTTCGGAGAGCCTCGTGATCGCCGCTTCGTCAACGCGGATGCATCCGTTCGAGATGGCCCCGCTGCGATTGTCGTGATAGTGAAACGCGGTCACAGCGACGTTCGTGCCGCCGAAACCGTCGAGAACGGGCGACTGCAGCGACAGGTAGGCGATCGGGTGACCGCGCGTGTAATCGAACGAGGTGACCTCGGTCAGATGGATGAAGGATCGCCCGATCGGGGTGGGGGATTCTTCAGCACCCGATGCGAAGTCTGTCGCGATGCGCTCGGGAACGCCGGCGCGCACGATATCTATCGTGCGCGCAGACAAGCTCACCTCGACCGTGGTGTCCATGATCGCCAGTTCGACATCAGCCGTGCGCATCCATCCCGTCAGCTGCGCTGAATTACCTTCGGACGGGATGCTCTGGCGCCCAGTCAGCAGCACGCGCACCCAGTTCTCCTGCTGCTCCACCACGGCGACCGTGGTGCCGCCGTACCGGTGCTCCCGCGGCAGCGCGGCCACCGGCTCTCCGAGCGGATCGGCCCAGACCGGCGCGGCAGCTGCGATGGCGCGGGCTGTATAGCCGGCAAACGGCGCCTCCGGGTCGGTGTCGATCGGAAGATCCTGCAGCACGGCGAACACATTCGCCTCTGGAAGTGCGAGAGCGTCGTAGACGGCGGTGTTCGCCGGGAAGCCTGTCGGAGTCGGCGTGGGAGTAGGCGTCGGAACCGGAGTAGCGGTCGGCGCACTGGTGGCGGGCGAGGCGACGTCCGGAGAGGCGTCTGAGCGCGGCCAGACTACGGCGAGGACAATGACCAGCGCGACAACCAGGGCACCGATGACGCCGATGAGGGTCCACTCACGCGGCCCGAGCCGCTTCATGGCGCGTACCGTAACCTGCGGCGCGTCAAGAACTCACGGTGCTCGCCCGTCAGCGGATCGATGAAGCGCAGCTCTCTGGCGAGCAGTTGGAGGGGCCGTTCATGGTCGTCGGGCTTCTCGTCGGTGAGCACCGGGTAGAGATTGTCGTGCAGGATCCCGGTGCCCAAGGAAGCAAGATGCACCCGCAGTTGATGCATCTTGCCGGTGTGCGGACGCAGCAACGTGTGGATGAATCGATCGTTGGCATCGATCAGCTCGATGAGGGTCTCCGAGTTCGGCTCTCGTGACGGATCGACCTCAACACAAAGCTGACCGCGCAGCTTCTCGATATGGGTGCGAACTGTCACGGGGAACGGGTTCTCCCAGCGTTCGGGCCGTGCGGATACCGCCTCGTAGACCTTCGTGATCTGCCGATTCTGGAACATCACCTGGTAAGCGCCGCGCGTCTGCACGCGGGCAGAGAACATCAGCAGCCCGGCGGTAGCGCGGTCGAGTCGGTGGATCGGCGCGAGATCTGCATTGTCGAGTTGCCTCCGTAATCGCACGAGCGCTGAGTTCTGCACATACTTCCCGGCTGGGGTGCTCGGCAGAAAATGCGGTTTGTCGATCACGACGAGATCGTCGTCCTGATACAGAATCTCGGCGTGGAACGGGATCTCGGTCTCTGCCGGCGGCTCACGGTAGTACCAGACGAACTCCTCGGCATCCAGAGGAGTGTGGCGGGTCAAGGCTGAGCCGTCAGCGGCGACAATCTCACCGCGATCGAAGCGTTCGCGTAGCCATTCCGGATCGAGATGGAAGAAGCGTTCGACCATGTACGCGCTCGCTGTCGGCCAGGGGCCTGTGCGTGGCAGATGCAGGCGCGTGGCGCCGACGCCATCGCGGACGGGGAGCGGGGAGGACATCGCCATCAGGAGTCGTAGCTCAGGCTGAGCTTGCGCAGCAGGGATGCCATCCGGTCACGGTCGCCCCTGGTCAGCACTCGCAATAATTCGGCCTCGACGTCGACGAGGCGGGTGATCGCGGCATCAACCCTGATGAGGCCATCGTCGGTGAGCGTGACCAGGACGCTGCGGCCATCTCCTGGATCGGCCTCTCGGCGCACGAAGCGGCGCCCCACCAACCGGTCGATCCGGTTCGTCATGGTGCCGCTGGAGACGAGGGTCTGCTGCAGCAGCTGCTTGGGAGAGAGTTGGAAGGGTGTTCCCGCCCGGCGAAGCGCGGAAAGAACATCCCACTCCCAGGTCTCGATGTCACTACGACGGAACACATCGCGGCGTGCGCGGTCGAGGTGCTTGGAGAGGCGATCCATCCGGGAGAGCACCTCGAGAGGCGAGAAATCGAGGTCGGGGCGCTGGGTGTTCCACGCGCCGACGATCCGGTCGACTTCATCTGCCTCGCTCATCTGTCCATTATCGTCTCAGACGAACAGCTGTCTTCTCAGGCGAACATCACTCGTCGCGTCGGCTCATCGATGTACTCGCGTCCGAGCGGACTCGTCCACACCAGAGTTCCTTCTGGTTCCTGCCGAACGGTCCATCGATGACGGACATCGACATCAGGGTGCTTCAGGGGGTGATGACTCGAGCAGAATTCCGCGAGGTTGTTGAGTGATGTTGGCCCACCCAATGCGCGATCAAAATTGTGATCGATCTGGCAACGGACCGCCTTCACTCGGCATCCGGGGAATCGGCAGTGCTGATCTCGAGCCCGTAGATAGCGCTTCATCCGGTTCGACGGCACGTAAGTGTCGACGTTCGTGACCATTCCGCTCGGGTCGAGGAATAGACGAGAGAAACTCGGCGCATACCCGGCCAGCGTACGAGCGATGTCTGGATGGATCGGTCCGACTCCGTCGAGCTCAGCCATCAGATCATCGCGGCCCAGGAGCGTGTTCGCGGCGATCGTCACCTGGACAGAGGGGCGCAACGCCTCCATATCGGACCCTGTGAGGCATGACGGCATGGCTGTGAGCAGCAGGTCGCAAAAGATATCGGCTCGACGCTGATCCATCGTTCGATCGTCGTCCAGGGTCTTGGCCATGGCGGTCAGGCGGTCGATGATGGCGAACGCGATAATCTCAGGAATCACCGAGAGGAACTGTGCCATCGCATCGGAAGTGGACCGGGCCGAAACCTTGCGTTCTTCTCTTGCCTCACGGTGAGCCTGCTCGAGGCTCACGGGGCGGAGCGCCGCCGTCACGGCGCGGGCATGGACGCGTGTGCGTGCAGCCGTCGTCGTGCATGCGTACGGTACGACGTCGCGTTCGTACGCGGCGCGCAGGGTCGCGCCGTTATCTGCACCGTCGTGCGCTCCTTCTGGCGCAGCATCCAGAATCACTTCCGCATGCCGCCGGCTGATGCGGCCGTCGCGAAGAGCCTGGAGGGTTGCAGGGAAATCTGCTGCTAGCGCGACCCCGTAGCTGAATTGAATGTCCATTGTGTTCGGGGAGACGTGTCCTGCGGCCGCGAACTCGGCGACCATGGAGCGCTGCGCCATCGAACTGTAGACGATCGTGGGATCGGTCTCGTATGCGAGCAACTCGGCGCGTTCTGCGAGTGCCATGGCCCGCAGCGCTTCCAACGACGCGATCTGGGAACCCAGATCGACCCATTCATCAAGCAGATCAGCGCGACGGTCGGTGGCGACCGAAGGATCCGTTCGACGCTGCTCTGCGATGGGCATACTCCATTATCGAAGATCAATACGAGTAAGTCAAGATAGTGAGGCGTGAATACTCGTATATATCTCGGGTGCGTAGCGATACAGGATTTCATTGGTCAGGGAGTGCCCCCTCGGGCATGGCAGAATTGTCTCGCGGCCTCATCGCCGCGGTCCGCCGTAGTGTAATGGCAGCACGACAGCCTTTGGAGCTGTTAAGTCTAGGTTCGAATCCTGGCGGCGGAGCATGACGGAGAACAAGCTCGCGATCATCGTGCTCGCCGCAGGGCAGGGCACCCGCATGAAATCTCGATTGCCGAAAGTGCTCCATTCGATCAGCGGACGTTCGCTCGTCGGACATGTGCTGACCACTGCATCCCGTCTCGGCGCGGAGCGCATCGAGGTCGTGGTCCGTCACGAGCGCGACCGCGTCGTCGCGGTGCTCGCCGAGCAGTACCCGGACGCCATCGTCGTCGACCAGGACGAGATTCCAGGCACCGGGCGCGCGGTGCAGATCGCTGTCGACGCGCTGCCGGATGACTTCGTGGGTGACGTTCTCGTGCTCTCCGGCGACGTGCCACTGCTGGAGGCCGAGACCCTCCAGGCACTTGTTGACGCGCACCGAGGAGCCTCCGCTGCGGCCACTGTGCTCAGCGCGCTGCTGGACGACCCGACCGGCTATGGACGCATCATCCGCGACGCCACCGGCACCGTGGCGCGCATTGTGGAGCAGAAGGATGCCACGGCTGAAGAGGCGGCGGTCGCCGAAATCAACTCCGGCGTCTATGTGTTCCGTGCCTCCGCGCTGCGCACGTTCCTGACGAAGGTCGACCAGAACAACGCGCAGGGTGAGATGTACCTCACCGATGTGATCGGGCTACTGCGTGATGCGCAGGAGATCGTCGCAGCCGAGATCGCCGTGGATACCGCCGCGACCTTCGGCATCAATGACCGGGTGCAACTGGCTGAGGCCGGCCGCGTGCTCAACGACCGCATCGTGCGCCGCTGGCAGCGCGAGGGTGTCACGATCATCGACCCCGCGACCACCTGGATCGATGACGACGCGAAGCTCGCTGCGGATGTCACGATCCTGCCGAACACGATCATCTCCGGTGCGACCGTCATCGAATCCGGTGCCGTGATCGGACCAGACACGTCGCTGGTCGACACCGAGGTCGGTGAGGACGCCGTCATCCGCCGGGCCGATGTCACGCTCGCCGTCATCGGCGCCGGCGCCAACGTCGGACCGTTCGCCTACGTTCGCCCAGGCACGGTGCTTGGCGCGAACGGCAAGATCGGCACCTTCGTCGAGACAAAGAACTCGCAGATCGGTGAGGGCAGCAAGGTTCCGCACCTCTCGTACGTCGGTGACACCACGATCGGTGAACGAGTCAACCTCGGCGCCGGAGCGATCACCGCGAACTACGACGACATCGTCAAGCACCGCACCGAGATCGGTGACGAGGTGCACACGGGCTCGCATAACGTCTTCGTCGCGCCGGTTAGGATTGGTGCTGGTGCGAAGACCGGAGCGGGAGCAATCGTCCGCAAGGACGTCCCCGCTGGTGCCCTAGCCTTGAGTGTCGCCCCTCAGCGCAATGTCGAGGGGTGGGTCGAGAAGAATCGTGCCGGGACGGGCGCCGCAGAAGTGGCATCCCGAGCGAATAAAACCGCAGAGTAAGGCTGGTCATGGGGCACAAGAAGAAGACCGTTGAACTGGATCGGGACAACGGTGTGGCCCCCGGGCTCATCGCGAAGACCAAGAAGCGGCTCGTCGTCGCAGGCGGTCGTTCGCACCCAGAGTTGACTGCGGCGGTCGCCGAAGGACTCGGCATCCAGCCGGTACCCGTCGAACACCGCACGTTCGCCTCAGGTGAGATTTACGCCCGCTTCGAGGTCTCGATCCGCGGATGCGACCTGTTCCTCATTCAGACCTTCGGTACGCCGGTCAATGAGTGGCTCATGGAGACGCTCATCATGATCGATGCCGCGAAGCGTGCTTCTGCCAAGCGCATCACCGTCGTCGCCCCGTACTACCCGTACTCCCGTCAGGACAAGAAGGGTCGCGGTCGCGAGCCGATCAGTGCCCGCCTCGTCGCAGACCTGCTCAAGACTGCCGGTGCCGACCGTGTGATGAGTGTCGACCTGCACGCCGCGCAGATTCAGGGCTTCTTCGACGGCCCCGTCGACCACCTGTTCGCCAAGCCTGTGCTGCTGGAGCACTTCAAAGCGAACCTCACTCCCGAAGATCGTGAGACCCTCACGATCGTCTCGCCCGATATGGGCCGTGTCCGGGTGGCTGACACCTGGTCAGATAGCCTGGGCGCCCCGCTGGCGATCATCCACAAGCGCCGCGACCCGAAGGTCGCCAACCAGGTCTCGGTGCACGAGATCGTCGGCGCCGTCGAAGGCCGCACCTGCCTTCTCGTCGATGACATGATCGACACCGGTGGCACCATCGTCAAGGCTGCACAAGCGCTGAAGTCTGCAGGCGCGCGCCGCGTCATCGTCGCCGCCACGCACGCGATCTTCAGCGACCCGGCGAGTGAGCGTCTTCAGGATGCTTCGATTGACGAGGTCGTCGTCACCGACACCATCCCGCTGAGCGAGTCGCGTCGCTGGGATGGGCTCATTGTGCTGCCGATCGCCCCGCTGCTGGCCCGCGCCGTCCACGAGGTGTTTGAGGATGGTTCTGTCACCAGCATGTTCGGCGGCGACGCGTAACCGACCCTTCGATCAGCACAGCCCGCGCATAGCGGGCCGTTCTAATCTCGAACCCATGATCAGCTCGACTGTCCCGTCATCCGTTCGCAAGAGCGCAGCCGTCGCAGGTGTCGCAGGACTTCTGGTTCTGGCCGGATGCTCCGGTGCAGCGGACGCAGAGGCAGAGGCAGGCCCACCGTCGGGCGACGAATACGTCGACGGCACCTACACGGCCGAGGGTTCGTACCAGACGCCAGAGACGGTGGAGCAGATCTCGGTGACGCTCAGCCTTGAAGGCGGCGTCGTCACCGATGTTGAGGTGGCCGGTGACCCGCAGGCGCGGGAGACCGAGCAGTATCAGGGCCAATTCATCGGCGGGATCGCCGAAGAAGTGGTCGGCGTCTCAATCGACGAGCTGAATGTGAGTCGCGTCGCCGGTTCGTCGCTGACCAGCGGCGGATTCAACTCTGCAGTGGCCGACATCAAAGAGCAGGCCGCGGCCTAGTCCACGATGTCCGTCTGGCGCTTCGACGCGATCGGCACGCGGTGGGAGATCGAGACCGAAAGCCCGCTGAAGCAGGCGCAGCGGGCGGCGATCGATTCCCTCATCGAAGACTTCGACCTGACCTGGTCCCGCTTTCGTGATGATTCGCTGGTGACACACCTTTCGCTGGCTGGTGGTACGGCTGCGATACCGGCGGATGCCGCGGCAATGCTCGAGACGTATCGCGAACTGTCCGCAGCAACCGAGGGAGCCGTGAACCCGTTGGTGGGGGAGAGTCTCAACGCGCTCGGCTACGACGCTGCATACTCCCTCGCTGCCGTGGAGCCGCAGGCGGCGCCGTCCGATTGGGCCAGCATCCTCACCTGGTCGGAATTGCAGCTGTCGCTGGCATCCGCTGGGGTGATCGATGTCGGCGCGCTCGGCAAGGGACGACTCGTCGATCTCGTGGTCGACGCTCTCTCCGACGTCGACGGCGACCTCATCGTCGATGCGGGTGGCGATCTCGCCGTGCGGGGCTCCGAGGTGCGTATCGGTCTGGAGCACCCGTTTGATGCATCCAAGGCGATCGGCATCGCGACGATCCGTGATCAGGCGCTGTGCGCATCCGCCATCAATCGGCGCGCGTGGGGCGACGGTCTGCACCACGTGCTGGATGCTCGCACCGGCAGGCCGGTGCGCACGTGGGCAGCGACGTGGGCGATCGCCCCCGACGCGATGCGGGCGGATGCCGCGGCCACCGCACTGTTCTTCGATGGAGGTGCGGAGCTCGCTGACCGCTGGGATGTGCGGTGGGTGCGAATGAGCACCGACGGACGCTCACAGCGCTCCACGGATGCCCCGGTTGAGCTGTTCACGACCTCAGCGGGCCACGGATAGGGAAGAGTTGTTCTGTGACATCTTCATTCATCGCCATCCGTCAACGAGTGCTCGCCGTTCTCGGTGCCGTGTCCATGTACCGGCTGGTGTTCTTCGCACTGGCGACGCTCGCGCTCATCGCGCTGGTGTTGTCGGCGTTCGGCGTGATTGTGTCGCCGACACCGCTGGAGCTCGTCGTCTCGTTCTTCGTGCTCGCCGTGGTGATCTCTGCCGTCGATGCGGGAGCGCAGCGACTTCTGCATCTGCCATGGCGGGTGGAGTCTTCGCTGGTAACCGCGCTGATTCTGCTGTTCGTCATGAGGCCAGGGGTCGAGCCCGCGAGCATCCTCGGTCTCGCCCTGGCAGGTGCCCTCGCGAGCCTGTCGAAGTACGTCATCGCCTGGCGGGGTAGGCACATCCTGAACCCCGCGGCGTTCGGTGCAGCCGTTGTCACGATTGTCGGCTCTTTCGGTGCATTTGAATGGCTCGGCACTTCGGCCTCCTGGTGGGTCGGAAACCCAGCTCTCGCGATCCCGGTCGCAGTCTTCGGGCTGGTCGTGCTGTGGCGCACTGAGAAGGTGCGTGTGGTGCTGGTCTTCTTGATGATCGCCGTCGGCACTGCGGTCGTGCGCCAAGCGGTGCAGGCGCAGCAGTTTGACATCGACTTCGACCTTGTATCCGCGCTTCAGTTCGCTCTGTTGCAGTCGCCATACCTGTTCCTCGGCGTGTTCATGGTCTCAGAGCCCCTGACGAGCCCGCCCCGGCGCTGGCAGCAGTTCTCGGTCGCGGCTCTGGTTGGTGTGCTCGCCGGCTGGCCGATCCTCGTCGGCGGACTTTTCACGCTGGGCCAGGAACGGGCGCTGCTGATCGGCAACCTGCTCGCAGTGGCCTTCGCGCTGCGTGGATCTGTGCGGCTCACTCTTCAGAAGCGCGAGTTCATCACCCCGACGGCGCAGGAATTGACCTTCCGGGCTAAGGGGAAGCTGAAGTTCGTGCCGGGGCAGTACCTCGAGCTCGATGTGCCGCACCACCGCCCGGATGCGCGTGGCACCCGCCGTGAGTTCAGCATCGTCTCGGCGCCGGCAGACCTCCCGACACTACGGATCGCGTACAAGAATGGCGATCAGAAGCATCCGTCTTCGTATAAGCGAGCATTGGCGAGCGCCGAGCCGGGTGCCACCCTCGCCGTCACCGGCACCTGGGGCGATTTCGTGCTGCCGCACGGTGATGTGCCGTTGCTTATGGTCGCCGCAGGCATCGGCGTCACACCATTCGTCTCGCAGCTGCGGCAGATGCGGGCCGATGGCGTGCACCGCGATGTCGTGCTGGTCTATGTCGCCGCCGAGGCCGCAGAGCTCGCGTTCCGCGCCGAACTCGAGGCGACCGGCGTGCGCACGATCGTGTTCACACGGGATGCCCCAGAGCGTCTGCCCGAGCACTGGACGTGGGCGCAAGGGGTGCGTCTGGATGCAGAGGGTCTGGAACGAGTGGTTCCCGACATCTCGACCAGGCACACGTTCATCTCAGGTCCGCCGAGGTTGCTCGCGGATCTCGCCCCTGCTCTGCAGAAGGCGCGCACCCTGACGACGGACGCCTTCGCCGGCTACTGAGGGGAGCCTTCGCACGTCGGCCCCTGCCTCCCGCGGTGAGGCGACTGGGGCCTGTCCGAGACCCAGGCCAGCCGGGCTACGCCGACGCGGAGGGCACCGGCGTCAGCGGGAACCGGACGGTGAAGGCGGTGTCTCCGGGCTTGGACTCCACCGTGATCTCTCCGTGGTGGCCCTCGACGATGGCCTTGACGATCGCGAGTCCGAGGCCGGTGCCACCGGTTTGGCGGGCGCGTGAACTGTCTCCCCTGGCGAAACGAGCGAACAGCTCATCACGTACCTGAGGATCGATGCCCGGGCCATCATCGTGCACGCGAATCACGGCTTCGTCGTTCTCTCGTGCCACGCTCAGGGTGATCTCGGTGCCGGCAGGTGTGTGGGTGCGGGCGTTGGCGAGCAGGTTCGCGACGACCTGATGCAGTCGCCCTGCATCGCCGAGCATGGTCACCGGCTCCTCTGGAACATCGATGCTCCAGTGATGATCCGGAGCAGTGGGGCGTGCATCGGCCAGACCCTCCAGGGCAAGCTGGGTGAGATCGACTGTGCCGTGCACGAGTTCCTGACCCTCATCCAGGCGAGCCAGCAGCAGCAGGTCCTCAACGAGTCGGGTCATCCGCAGCGACTGTGCCTGAATGCGCTCCAGTGCCATCTGAGCAGTTTCTGGCAACGCGCGATCCCGCAGCGAGAGCTCGGAATACCCGCGGATGGATGCCAGAGGCGTACGCAGTTCATGGCTCGCGTCCGCGACGAATCGACGCATCCGCTCTTCGTTGTTCTGGCGTGACGCCAGGGAGTCGTTGACGTGGTCGAGCAGCGTGTTGAGCGACGCGCCCACGAGTCCGATCTCCGTGCGTGGATCTGCCTCAGTTTCGGGCACGCGCTCGGTGATGGTGACCTCGCCGCGATCGAGCGGCTGATTCGCCACGCGGGTCGCCGTTGCGGCCACCGCGCGCAACGGACGCAGGCTCATGCGAATCGTGACGGTCGTCGTGATGGCGAGCAGGATCAGGCCACCCAGGGTCGCCAGCGTGATGACCGTCAGTAGCTGCGCCAATGTGCTCTGGATATTGTCACGAGGAAGACCAGTGACGACGTTGATCGTGGGGAAGAGCTTCGTGACTTGCGTCTGCGTCACGAACAGCTGATAGGACTCACCACCGGGGAGCGTAATCGTGCCGGTGCCGCGTCCGGCCAGCGCCTTGTCGATGGCACCGAGTTGGGAGTTCGTCAGATCAGTGAGGGCGCCTGAACCGTCGACCACGACGCCGCTGGCGCCGCCGTCCGGCATCCAGAAGGCCAGCAGCATCCCGGTCGCCGGCGGAGCGACGTTCTCCATTGTTGAACGCGCCGTCAGCGAAGTATTCGTGACCGTGGCATAGCCAGCGGTCTGTGTGACGAGACTCGTCGTACGACCGGAGAGCGAGCGCACCTGCTCCGTGAGCTGACCCTCCAACGCCTGGCCGAGCGTCGCGCTCGTGATGACCGCGACGATGATGAGGATGAGCGACACGAACCCGATCACAGCGGCCATCAGCCGCGCCTGCAGGGTCAACGGGCGTCGCGGCAGCCTCATTGAAGTCACTGCGGGGCCTTGATCATGTACCCGACGCCGCGGACGGTGTGCAGCAATGGCGTGCGCCCGGCGTCGATCTTCTTGCGGAGGTAAGAGATGTACAGCTCGACGACCGAGGACTTGCCGCCGAAGTCGTAGCTCCACACCCGGTCGAGAATCTGCGCCTTCGAGAGCACCCGGCGCTCGTTGCGCATGAGGTAGCGGAGTAGCTCGAACTCAGTGGCGGTCAGCTCGATCTCGGTGCCATCGCGTTCGACTTCGTGGCTGTCCTCGTTCAGCGTGAGGTCACCAACGCGCAGAATCGACTGGCCGTCATCGCTGGTGGCAAGCCCGGTGCGGCGAATGATCGCACGCAGACGCGCGATGACCTCCTCCAGGCTGAAAGGCTTGGTGACGTAGTCGTCGCCGCCGGCGGTGAGACCAGCGATGCGATCGCCGACGGCATCCTTCGCGGTGAGGAAGAGCACTGGCACGAAGTTGCCCGATTCGCGGAGGCGTCGCAGCACGCTCATGCCGTCGAGGTCGGGCATCATGATGTCGAGCACGAGGGCATCGGGCTCGAATTCGCGCGCGACCTGGAGTGCTTCCAGACCCGAGGATGCAGTGCGCACCTCCCACCCTTCCATGCGAAGCGCCATGGCGAGCAGATCGGTGAGCATCTGCTCATCGTCTACGGCGAGGATGCGCAGGGGCGAGCCGTCGGGGCGGCGCAGTTCAGGCTGGTCGTTGGGCATGACACCATTCTGGGCAATCTCCTATGTGATTGCTATGGAATCCGCTATGCGTGATCTGTGAATCTCAGTACTGATGTGAATCAGTGCTCATACGAATCTCATCACCCGGTCATCACGCGTCCAAATGCACGATGCATAACTTCGAATTCAGTCGTGGATGGCCGCGGACGAAGGAGAGAGATGTACGGAAGATATCTCCGGCGAGAACTCGCCGGACGAAAGAAACAGACGGTGATCGTCGCTGTGGGTCTCGCCGTGGCGATCGCGCTGGTGATCGTCGTCAACGCGCTGACCGCAGGTGTGCGCGATGCGCAGGCACAGGCGCTGGAGTCGGTATATGGGGTGGGGACAGACCTGACGGTCACCGGTGCCGCATTCGAACCAGGCGAGGGAGGCGGGCGCCAGTTCGACTTCGATTCGGATGCCGGAGCGAGCACCGACGACACCACCACGATCAGCCAGTCGCAGCTCACCACCGAGATGATGCGCAGCACTCTGGAAGGATCGGTTCTCGACGACATACGCGCGACCGATGGTGTCGGCGCTGCAGCCGCAGCTCTCAGCCTGACCAACTCGACATTTTCTGGCGAGTTGCCCACTGGCGGTTTCGGTGGGCAGGGCGACCAAAGCGACCTGGGTGCAATGCCCGGCGAAGGACAGAGCCCGCCGAGCGGTGGCCCTGATGGTGCCGGAGGAAGCTCTTTCGACATCGACTCGTTCACGGTGCTCGGGATCGATCCGGCAGGCTCGGCAATCGGCCCGCTCGCCTCCGTCGAGGTCAGCGCTGGTCGTGGCTTCGATGCCGACGACTCAGGGGCGCTCGTCGCTCTGGTCGATGGCTCTTATGCGACCACGAACGAGATCGCCGTGGGCGATGTCATCGACGTCGCCGGCTCTGAGCTTGAGGTCGTCGGCCTGATCACTTCGACGTCGGATGCCGCGGACACCGCAGCCAACGTTTACCTGCCGCTGGATACCGCGCAGACTCTTGCCGGAGTCGACGACGTGATCTCGACGGTCTATGTCCAGGCGGAATCTTCGTCGGCAATCGACGCTCTGCAGACCACTCTTGCGGACGATCTTCCGGATGCGACGGTGAGCTCGCAGTCCGAGTTTGCCTCCACTGTGTCCGGCTCGCTGACCAGCGCAACCTCGATGATCACGAACCTCGGCACATGGCTGTCTATCATCGTGCTCGGCGTCGCGCTGCTGATGGCCGTGCTGTTCACGATTTCTGGTGTCTCGCGTCGCACACGAGAGTTCGGCACGCTGAAGTCGATCGGCTGGTCCAACAGTCGTGTCGTGCGACAGGTCGCCGGAGAATCGATGGTGCAGGGCCTCATCGGTGGTATCGGCGGACTCATCCTCGGGGTGGTGGGCATCGTCGTGATCAACATCATCCAGCCCACGATCTCTGCCGCTGCGAGCTCTACCACTGAGGGTATGCGCGGACCAGGCGGCGGAGGCATGGGCGGACCGACCGGTGGTGGCGGGGGCATGTTCCAAACGACTGAGGCCGTGGACATCGTGCTCAATGCGCCGTTCACGCCTGTGGTGATTCTGGCGGCCGTGGGCATCGCTGTGCTCGGAGGCCTCCTCGCCGGTGCGTTTGGTGGTTGGCGCGCTGCTCGTCTGAGCCCCGCTGAAGCACTTCGTTCGGTCGCGTGAGCGCCGACATGTCTGGAGGAGAAGCAATGACCGTCACTGACACGATCACGCATGAAGCGGATGCTGCGCCGCGGCCCGATGCCATCTACCGGCTGAAGGATGTCACCCGCACCTACACACAGAAGAACCGGGTGATCAAGGCGCTCACGGGTGTGGATCTGGAGATTCGTGCCGGAGAGTTCGTCACGATTCAAGGACCGACCGGAGGTGGCAAGTCCACCCTGCTGCAGTTGCTTGGGGCGCTAGACCGGCCCAGTAGCGGTTCGCTGCGGCTGGGTGAAACTGAGCTGGCATCCGCATCCGCGACGGAGCTGAACCGACTGCGCTCGGAGGAGATCGGATTCGTCTTCCAGGGGTTCAACCTGATCCCGACGCTCACGGCGTCGGAGAACGTGAACATGGCGTTGGAGATGATGAAGCTCGACAAAGCTGAGCGGCTGCGCCGAGTCGAGGAGGCTCTGGTTCACGTGGGCCTCGCCGATCGTGGTGACCACCTGCCATCAGAGCTCTCCGGCGGTCAGCAGCAGCGCGTCGCCATCGCTCGGGCGATCATCAAGCGCCCGAAGGTGCTGCTGGCGGACGAGCCGACCGGAAATCTCGATGAGAGCATGCGTGACGAGATTCTGGTGCTTCTGGAGGGGTTGTGCGCCGAAGGGATCACGATGATCATCGTGACCCACGACTCTGCGGTTGCTCGTCGGGCCACGCGGCGACTGCGCTTGGCAAAGGGAACAGTGACCGACATCACGAAGTGACCGTGGCGAGGTCCCGATCGGCGGCACTCAGCCGATGATCGGGATCTCGTTGTCCCAGATGGAGCTCATCTCGGTGAGCGTGCGATCCATGATCGCGACCATGGAGGCGGCTGCCTTATCCGCATTTCCGGTCTGGATCGCGGTAGCGATGTCTACATGCATTTGCAGAGCTTCGGATGCCGGGAACTGCGGCATCAGGTTGTACTGTGAGCGCCCGGTGAGTACCTCGGCGACGAGGTGATGCAGCTGTGCGAACATCTCGTTGCCGCTCATCGTGAGGACGAGGGAGTGGAACTCCTTGTCGAGGTTCAGGAAGCCTGCGACATCGCCTGCTTTGCCGGCAGCCCACAGCCGTCCGGCGAGACCCATGAGGTCGCTGGCCTGATTCAGCGGGGCGCGCATCGCAGCCATTCGGGCTGCGGCGGGTTCGATCGCTCCGCGCAGTTCGGTGAGCGACCGCAGCTGTGAGACGCGACTGGGGCCCGCGAGGCGCCAGCGGATGACCTGAAGGTCGTAGACGTTCCATTGAGTCAGCGGCAGCACGCGCAAGCCCACACGCCGCTTCGGTGTGATGAGCCCCAGAGCCTCGAGCGCACGCAGGGCTTCGCGAACCACAGATCGCGAGACCTGGAAGCGAGCTTCAAGCGACTCGGTCGTGAATGTTGTCTCGGGTCCGATCGCACCTGAACAGATCTCGCGACCGAGTGTGTCGAGTACGAGATTGCGGAGGTCGCCTTTCACCACTGAACCTTTGGGGTCGGTGGTGGGTGCAATTTCGGTGTTCATGGCTAGATCTTATCTTTTTGGTCACATGGGTTGATAAGTATGACTTGTGGGAACTATCTTGACCACTGAGCAGATGTAACGGAACACCTGCACCAGGAGCATTCGCGATGACGCGCGGCTCAGGATGGAGTCACAGTGAAGTACGGATCCAAGACCGCACGCTTCCTCGCGGCGGCAACAACAGCAGTGGTCGCTGGCGCACTCGTCAGCTGCAGCTCGGGCTCGGACATCGATGCGAGTGAAGGCATCGAAGGCGAGACCATTCGCGTCACCCTTGCGAACCACGTGTGGACGGAATCGCTCAAGGACCTGATCCCTGAGTTCGAAGAGGAGACCGGAGCCACAGTCGAGATCTCACAGCTCGCCGAAGACCAGCTCTCCGACCAGTACAACGTCAAGCTCAACGCAGGAACCGATGAGATCGACGTCCTGATGTACCGCCCGCTGCAGGAGAACAAGCTGTTCGCCAGCAATGGCTATCTCTCTGACATCACCGAAGAGGTCGAGGCCGACGCCGACTGGGACTGGTCAGACTTCCAGTCTGGGCCCGCGTCGCTGACCACCTACGAGGACGAGGTCGTCGGAGTTCCGATCATCACCGAGCGCACGGTGCTGTACTACCGCAAAGACCTCCTGGAGGAGGCCGGACTTGAAGTCCCGGCCACGCTCGAGGAACTCGATGCGGCAGCAGCTGCCATCCACGAGCTGCACCCCGACGTCGCCGGCTACATCGGCCGCACCGGAAAATCAGCCGCGGTGACCCAGTTCAGCGCGTTCCTGTTCAGTTCGGGCGGCAAGTGGATCAACGAGGACGGCACCTCCGCGATCAACAGCGATGAGGCACGTGGTGCCTACCAGTACTACGGTGACCTCATCCGCAACCACACGGATGCCACGATTAACCCGGAGATGAGCTGGGCTGAGGCGTTCGCCGTCTTCCAGCAGGGCCAGGCCGCTTTCATCGCGGATGCGGACAGCCTCTACAAGAACATGACTGACCCGACGCAGTCGACGGTCTCTGACCAGGTGGGCTTCGCGGCCTTCCCCGAGGGATCCGCTGGCTCCAAGCCATACAACGTGGCGGCGTGGGCACTCGCGATCAACGAAACCAGCGAGAACCAGTCCGCGGCGTGGCAGTTCATCCAGTGGGCGACGTCGAAGGAGGTCACCCTGGAGATGTCGAAACTCGGAGTCATGGGTGCTCGCACCTCGGTGTGGGATGACCCCGATGCGACGGCTGACTACCCGGCCGAACTTGTCGAAGCGATCAAGATCAACGGCGCGAACGGCGTCGGCGAGGATCGCCCGCTGGTGATCCAGGTCGCTCAGGCCCGCGAGATCGTCGGCGATCCGATTGTCATCGCCATCTCCGGAGGCGACGTGGATGCTGCGGCCGATTCCGCGAACACGGCGTTCGACGAATTCCTCCTCGAAGACGCCGAGTAACCACTCCGAGTCCGTCGTCGCCCCGGTGAATCACCGGGGCGATGACGGCCGATCCTCACGGAAGTACTCATGACTGCACTTCAGACTCCCGACCAGGTCGGGGCAGGGGAGCGCTTCAGTCGCTGGGCCAATCGGCACCGAAAGTGGCTGTTCGCTGGACCCTCCATCGCGTTCACCGTTCTCCTGCTCGCCATCCCGTTGGGATGGACACTCTTCCTCAGCTTCACCGATTCGAAGCGCTCTGTCCGCCGGGACTTTGATTTCATCGGCGTGAACAACTACGTCGAGGCGCTCACCGACACCGAGCGCTTTTGGCCCGCGGTCTGGCGTACCTTCGCCTTCACCGGTGGTGCGCTCTTCTTCGAGTTGATTCTCGGAATGATCATCGCCCTCCTGCTGTGGAAGCCGTTCCGCGGTCAGGGTGTCGTCCGAACGATCATCCTGCTTCCCCTAGTGGCGACACCGGTCGCGGTCGGCATGATGTGGCGACTGCTCTTCGAGCCGAACATCGGCTTCATCAACGAGATGCTCGGCTGGGTCGGAATTCCCCCTCAACCGTGGCTGGCGGATCCTGCCACGTCGTTGGCGACGCTGACTTTCGTCGACATCTGGCAGTGGACGCCGATGGTGACGCTCATCCTGTTGGCCGGGCTTACCGGCCTCTCCGAGGAGCCTCAGGAGGCCGCGAAGGTCGACGGCGCGAACGGTTGGCAGCGCTTCTGGTACGTCATCGTTCCGCTGATGCGTCCGGTGATCATCGCGGCGGTTCTGCTGCGCGGTATCGACGCGTTGAAGACCTTCGACATCCTCTATGCCACCAAGGGCAAGGGCGGTGGTGCGTTCCACGATGTGGAGACGCTCAACGTCTACGCCTACGGCCTGAGCTTCGACTACAACGAGTACGGACTGGCGTCAGCGGTGCTGATCTTGTTCTTCCTGCTCATCCTGGCCGTGATCTGGGTTCTCCAGATGCAGAGAAAGGGCAAGGAGTCATGAGCGCACTCAACCATGACACTCAGGCCGATACCCGCACGCTCGTCACCGGCGGCGCAAAGCCGCGGCCGCGTCGGCGCAAGAAGGCCCGCTGGGGCACAGTCGGCCGGTTCGTCGGCCTTGCCCTCATCGTGCTCGCATTCCTCGGCCCGATCGTATGGATGGTGCTGGCGAGCTTCAAATACAACGTGCAGATCTACGATCCGACCAAGGCGCTCATCTTCGACCCGACGCTGGACAACTACGGAACGGTGTTCGACCCGCGTCGCGGCAACTACCTGGTCTACATCTGGAACTCGTTCTTCGTCGCCTTCATGGCGACTGCGCTCTCGCTGGTGCTTGCAGTTCCTGCCGCGTACGCCATGAGCCGGTTCATCATGAACAAGTCCTCCATGGTCGTATTGTTGGCCCGCATCATTCCCGGTGTCAGTCTGCTGGTGCCCTGGTACTTCATCTTCGCGCAGCTGAAGCTGACGGGCGGGTACGCACCACTGATCCTGTCGCACATGTTCGTGTCACTACCGCTGATCCTCTACATCATGATGTCTTTCTTCGATCAGCTGCCAGAAGAGTTGGAGGAGTCGGCGCAGGTGGACGGGCTCACAGCGATCGGCGCGTTCTTCCGGATCACGCTGCCGCTTTCGGTGCCAGGTATCGCAACGGCCACGATCTTGTCGTTCATCTTCTCGTGGAACAACTTCATGTTCGCCCTCGTGCTCTCCGGCAACTCCACGAAGACACTGCCGGTGGCGATCTTCGACTTCATCGGCTACGCGTCGATCGACTGGGGTGCGCTGATGGCGGCATCCGTCGTGGTGACGACGCCCATCATGCTGATCGCCCTGTTCACGCAGCGCTACATCGTCAGCGGGCTCACCGCCGGCGCCACCAAGGGGTGAGGCCTGATATGACCGTCACCATCGCTCGCGTCGAGTCCTTCCCTGTTGCGCCGCGCTGGCTGTTCGTGCGTATCGAGACAAGTGATGGCCTCGTCGGCTGGGGCGAGGCGTCGCTGGAGGGTTATGCCGATGTCGTGCGTGCGGCCGTCGACCAGTTCGCCGAGTACCTCTTGGGGCGTGACCCAGGACTGATCGAGGACCACTGGCAGGTGCTCACCAAGAGCCAGTTCTACCGTGGCGGCGCGGTGCTCGCCAGTGCCGTCGCCGGCGTCGATCAGGCGCTGTGGGACCTCAAAGGCAAGAGACTCGGCGTCCCTGTGTACGATCTGCTCGGCGGTGCCGTTCGCGACCGCATCCGAGCATACGGCTGGGTCGGCGGTGATGACCCGGCCGAAGTGGCTGATCACATCTCCGAACAGCTCGAGGTCGGACTCACCGCGGTGAAGATGAACGCCTCGGGCAAGATGAGCCGCAACGGCTCGGTCGCCGAGCTTGACGGCGTCGTCTCGCGAGTCGCCATGGCACGGGAGGTGCTCGGGCCGGATCGCGATGTCGCGGTCGATCTGCACGGGCGGTTCACGCTCGCCACCGCTCGTCGCTTGGCGCCGCTGCTGGAGCCGCTGCATCCGTTCTTCCTCGAGGAGCCAGTTGTTCCCGAGAACTCGCACGCCATTGCGCGGATTGTGGATGCCACGACGATTCCGATTGCGACGGGGGAGCGGCTGTACAGCAGGCAGGAGTTTCTCCCCGTGCTGCAGGCCGGAATTGCGATTGCACAGCCAGATCTCTCGCACGCCGGAGGAATCTCCGAGGTGCGTCGCATCGCCGCGCTCGCCGAGACATTCGACGTCTCGCTCGCACCGCATTGCCCCCTGGGTCCGCTTGCGCTCGCCGCGTGTCTGCAGGTGGGTTTCGCGACGCCGAACTACCTCATCCAGGAGCAGTCGATCGGCATCCACTACAACCAGGGCGCTGAGGTGCTCGACTATGTTGTCGACACGGCGCCGCTGAAGTTCGTCGATGGCAGCTTCGAGCGGTTGACTGGTGCAGGTCTCGGAATCGAGATCGACGAGAAGGCCGTACGGGATGCCGCATCTCGCTGGGAGACCTGGCAGAACCCGATCTGGCGGCACACGGATGGATCGGTGGCGGAATGGTGAGCACAGGATCATGAGCACAGTGGATAACGCGCAGTTGCGCGAACGGATCGCCTCTGACCGGCTGGTGGCGATTCTGCGGGGTACCGACGTGGATGCGACCGTGGCCGCTGCGCGCACGCTGATCGCCTCTGGCGTGACGACGCTGGAGATCACGCTCACGCTGGCGGATGCCGAAGAGGCGATCGCTCAGATCGTGTCGGATGCCCCGGCAGAAGCTCTTATCGGTGCAGGAACAGTTCTCACCGAGGCAGACACCGACCGTGCGGTCGCGGCCGGTGCTCAGTTCATCGTGACGCCGACGCTCACAGCATCCGTCGAGTACGCGATTGCGCAGAACATCGGCGTGCTCCCTGGCGTCTACACACCCACCGAGATTCAGCGCGGAATGGATCTGGGGGCGGCAGCGGTGAAGCTGTTCCCCGCAGCCACACTCGGCGCCGGATTCATCCAGGCGGTGCGCGATCCCTTCCCGGATGCCAGGATCATCCCCGTCGGGGGTGTGTACGTCGAGACGATCGGGTCATTCCTCGCGGCAGGTGCCTTCGGGTTTGGTGTCGGCAGCCCTCTCGTTGGAGATGCTGCCCGCCCGGGCGGTGACCTCAAAGCCCTCGCCGCGCGCGCCTCCGCGTTCCGCACTGCCGTCGATACGTCCCCCTGAACAACCGCCCCGCCGATGGCACCGTCCATGACTGGTGAAAGGTCGCAACCGATGAACACCATGCCTGCCGTGATTAAGCGTGGTCCCGGCGTCGAGGGTATCGAGATCGGCGAGGTCGACGTTCCGGTCGCTGGTGCAGGACAGGTCGTCATCGATGTTCTCGCGACCGGCATCTGTGGCACTGACGTGCACGTCGCCCATGACGAGTACGACCACGAGCGGCCGGTCGTCATGGGCCACGAAGTTCTCGGCGTTGTTTCCTCGGTCGGCTCCGAGGTGGATGCCTCCTGGCTCGGCGCAAAAGTGGCAATGGAGACGTATTTCGCTGCGTGCGAGGAGTGTGACATGTGCCGCGCCGGGCGCCGCAATCTGTGCGTGGATCGCCGTTCGATCGGTTCATTCCGAAACGGTGGGTTTGCCACGCAATTGCTGATGCCTGTCATCAACCTGCACCGGATGCCGGCGACGCCGGGAGAACTCGACGGAGTGCTCAGCGAACCACTCGCCTGCGTCGCCCAGTGTCTGCTCGATCCGCCGGTCGTGCAACCGGGGGACCGCGTTCTCGTCACCGGGCCTGGGGCGATGGGACAGCTCGCAGCACAAGTGGCTAAAGCCTCCGGGGGCATCGTTACACTCTCCGGGCTCCCCGCCGACGCCGCACGTCTGGCCGTCGCCGCAGATCTCGGCATCGGAACCACGACCGAAACGCCGGAGACTGACTCCTTCGATGTCGTCATCGAATGCTCCGGGTCTGCCCCGGGAGCCGCAAACGCGCTGCGCGCTGCGCGCCGGGGCGCACGCTACGTGCAGGTGGGGATATTCGGACGCGAGGTTACGCTGCCGTTCGACATCGTTTTGTACAAAGAGCTCACCGTTTCCAGCGGCTTCGCATCCACGCCGACCTCGTGGCGCGCGGCGATGAGGCTGATCGCCGCGGGTGCCGTCGTGCTGACGCCACTGATCACCAAACAGGTGCCGTTGAAGGAGTTCTTCGATGCGCTGAATGCCGCCGCCCGCGGTGAGGGTTTGAAGACCGTGGTGGTACCGGGGAACGCGACAGTTCGCTGACGGCGAAGGGCGGATTCTCCCGATTCGACCACTGTGTCGGTGGCCGTCGCTAGCGTGAGCGCATGACAAAAAGCCAACTCACAGTACTTCCGGCGACACCGGAGGATGTCGCCGCCCTGGTGCGACGTGCGCGCCAGGAAACTCTCACGATCACGGTCGTATCCGGCGGTCATGGGCCTTGGTCGCATGACGCGCCGGACGGCATGCGGATCGATCTCACCGGACTCGCGGACGTTCACGTTGAAGGATCCACCGTGCATATCGGTGGTGGGGCGACGTGGGGCGCAGTCGCCACGACGCTCGCGGATGCCGGGCTGGCAATCAGCTCAGGTGACACCGCCAGCGTCGGCGTTGGCGGGTTGACGCTCGGCGGCGGAATCGGCTGGATGGTGCGCAGCTGGGGGCTCGCAGTCGATCAGTTGATCGGCGCCCAACTCGTGACGGCGGCCGGCGAGATCATCGAGGTCGGAGCAGGCGAGAACGCCGAGCTGTTCTGGGCGCTGAAGGGCGGCGGTGGCAACTTCGGCATCGTCACACGTTTCGATTTTGCGGCACATCCGCTTTCCGGCATCGCCTACGGGGAGTATGTGATCGGCGGGGATGCAGGAACCACGCTGCGCGCGACGCGCGATCTGATGCGCACGGCCGCGCGCGAGCTGACGGTCACCTATATGGATGTTCCGGCGATGGATCCGAGCGCGCCGGCTGGCGCGCGTCTGGCCGCGGTCTGGGCAGGGGAAGACGCGGATGCGCTGCGATCAGCACTCGCGCCGGTGGCAGCACTGGATGGTATCGATGCCACCGTGACAACTCCGGCATACCGCGAGATCCTGCTCCAGATGCCTGAGCCGGAGGCCGGGGAAGATGCGCCTGCCCCTCCCGGGTTCCTGGGAGGTAATGGCCTCTATGCCGAGCTCGACGATGACCTCATCGATCGGTTGGTGGCATTCCGCGGCGCGTATCCGGCATCGGTCGTGTTCTTGCGCTCACTCGGGGGAGCATTCGCGGACGTGCCGCAGGAGGCGACGCCTTTCCCCGCGAGGTCGGCGACGTGGTTCGTGATGGCGGGCGGATTCGACATTCCCGGCATGATCGATGACGACACCCGTGCAGCGATCCTTGCGGACTGGCGAGAGATCGAATCCGGTCGCCTGGCCGAGTACGGAAACTTCGCCGACACGGAGCGTCCGGCGGCAGTGTCGGGGATGTTCTCGGCCGCGGCTTTCGAGCGGCTACGCACAGTAAAAGCGGCATGGGATCCGCACAACGTGTTCCGGCGAAACCACAACATCGTCGCATGACGCGTGTCACGTCCTGATAGAGGAGTCGCCTGATAGACGACTCACCTGAAAGACGAAGGGCTGGCAACCGCGAGGTCGCCAGCCCTTCGTCGTGCACAAACGATCAGTGCGTGTCTTCTGCCTCGATCTCGGTGCGGTCGCCCGACCACAGCGTGTGGAAGGTGCCTTCCTTGTCGATGCGCTTGTAGGTGTGTGCGCCGAAGAAATCGCGCTGGCCCTGCACAAGGGCTGCCGGCAGTCGGTCGGCGCGGATGCCGTCGTAGTACGCGAGCGATGACGAGAATGCCGGCGAGGGGATACCCGCCTCGGTTGCGGCGATCACGACGCGGCGCCATGAGGCCTGACCGCGGGTCAGCGCTTCGGCGAAGTACGGCGCCACCGCGAGCACCGGAAGATCCGGGTTCTCGGCGTAGGCGTCGGCGATGGGATTGAGGAACTGTGCGCGGATGATGCAGCCGCCGCGCCAGATCTTGCTGATCGCACCGAGGTCGATCTGCCAGTCGTATTCGGCAGCTCCAGCGCGGATCTCGTCGAACCCTTGCGAGTAGGCGATGATCTTCGATGCGAACAGTGCCAGGCGCACGTCCTCGATGAATGCCTCGGTGTCCTCGACCTCGAACTCTTCCTCCGGGCCGGGCAGGGCGGCAGCTGCCGCGCGCTGCTCAGGGTGTGAAGACAGTGAACGAGCGAACGTCGCCTCGGCAATGCCGGAGACCGGGACGCCGAGGGAAAGTGCAGTCTGCACTGTCCAGGCGCCGGTGCCCTTGGCGCCAGCCTGGTCGACGATGATGTCGACGAGCGGCTTGCCCGTTTCAGCGTCGACCTGGCGGAGAACCTCGGCGGTGATCTCGATCAGGTACG
The DNA here is from genome assembly GCF_059445345.1 of Microbacterium sp. Y355. NCBI lineage: Bacteria > Bacillati > Actinomycetota > Actinomycetes > Micrococcales > Microbacteriaceae > Microbacterium > Microbacterium sp. Y355. The sequence goes on from NZ_JCAIUD010000002.1 coordinate 290,433, forward strand.
ACTCGAGCTCGCCCTTGTTCCACTCGGCGAAGACATCGGCGATCTCCGCGGGGGTCTTGCCGGTGCCGCGGCGAATGAGGTCGTACGCCTCAGCGATGAGCTGCATGTCGGCGTACTCAATGCCGTTGTGCACCATCTTGACGAAGTGTCCGGCGCCGTCGTGACCGACGTGCGTGACACACGGTTCGCCTTCGGCGACCGCTGCGATGGACTTCAGGATCGGGCCGAGCGTGATCCAGGACTCATCCGATCCGCCGGGCATGATGCTCGGGCCGAGGAGAGCGCCTTCTTCGCCGCCGGAGATACCGGCACCGACGAAGTTGATTCCGGTCTCGCGGACGGCCTTTTCTCGACGGATCGTGTCGGGGAAGTACGCGTTCCCACCATCGACGATGATGTCACCCGGCTCGAAGACCTCGACGAGCGAGTTGATCACCGCATCGGTCGGACCGCCAGCCTTGACCATGATGATCGCGGTGCGCGGCTTCTGCAGGGAGTCGGCGAACTCCTGATAGGTGGATGCCGCAACGAAGCCGGCCTCCGGGTGCTCATCGAGAACGGTCTGCGTCTTCGCGTAGCTTCGGTTGAAGATCGCCACGGTGTTGCCCTCGCGGCTGGCGAGGTTGCGGGCGAGATTCGAACCCATGACGGCGAGTCCGACGACTCCGATGTTCGCTGATGCTTCGGGCACAGACTTCTCCTCGGTCGTGAAGTGGGGATGCTCTCAGATTATCCCCGTGGGCGGCACGCGTGCGCGCATGTGTCGCGAGATGCCATTTGTTGGCGTGACGCGCGGGCGTTGCGCTGCCGTGGGGTCAGTCCTGGGGTCAGTCCTTGCGGTAGCTGGTGCGCCCCATCGAGAACAACGCGCCGATCGTGAAGACAGTGGCGCAGAGCGTCATAGCGCCGATGAGCCAGAGGATGGCGTGTGAGAGGAAAGCGCCGTCGAGCATGCCGGACTCCAAGTTCTGCGTGGGGAAAAGACCTGAGTATCAGCCTACCCGGTCATCCGGTACGATAGAGGAGTTCCTCGGCGAGGGATGCTTCGCGTGCGCGGCATCCGTGATCGACGCGGCGAATGCAAGTCTCGTGGCTTCTTCGTGCGTCTGCGTCCGAGAATCTGACAATTAGACCACCACGCGGTGAGCAGTTCGTCGCGTGCCCCGAAGGAGAATTCATGTCTGAGGACACCAAGGTCCACGCTGAGGTTCGTGAGCAGTTCGGCAAGGGCTTCGCCCGCCGTCTGCGCGCCGCCGGCAAGATCCCCGCCGTCATCTACGGTCACGGCACCGAGCCCGTGCACGTGGCGCTGCCCGGCCACCAGGTCTCGCTCATCATCCGCCGTGCGAACGCATTGCTTGAGCTCGACATCGAAGGCAAGGGTCAGCTCGCACTTGTCAAGGATGTGCAGCGCGATCCGGTACGCCAGATCATCGAGCACATCGACCTCCTGGTCGTGCGGAAGGGTGAGAAGGTTCAGGTCGAGGTTCCGGTGTTCACCACTGGTGAGTCCTTCGCCGGCACGAGCGTCACCCTCGAGGTCACGTCGGTCAAGCTTGAGGTCGAGGCGACGCACATCCCCCAGAACCTCGAGATTTCGGTCGAGGGCCTCGAAGAGGGCGCGCACATCACCGCAAGCGACGTTGTGCTCCCCAAGGGCGCGACTCTGCTCGACGACCCCGAGCTGCTGATCGTCGCCGTCTACGTCCCCGCAGCCGAGGTGGCCGCGGACGATGCCGCCGCCGAGCCGGCTGCTCCGGCCGCTGAGGCTGCTGCGGAGTAATTCACCCGCACTTCGTGCACAGAGGGGACGCGAGCGCATCGCGTCCCCTCTGTCGTATGCTGACGACGTTCGAAAGGCGAGAGACGCATGGCTGACACCTGGCTGATCGTGGGACTGGGCAACCCCGGCCCCCGCTACGAGACAACCCGGCACAACGTCGGCCAGCTCGTCGTGGATGAGCTCGCGGCACGCCGCAGCGAGAGCTTCCGCGAGCACAAGGGTGGTGCACGCGTCGTCGAGACCTGGTTGCGGCCAGGGGGAGACAAACTCGTGCTCGCCAAGCCGAACTCCTTCATGAACGTCTCCGGTACGCCTGTGGCAGCTCTCACCCGCTTCTATTCCGTGCCACCAGAGCGCACGGTCGTCATTCACGATGAACTCGATATTCCCTTTGACACCGTGAAGCTCAAGGTCGGCGGTGGGCATGGTGGACACAACGGCGTGCGAGACGTCGCACGTGCGATCAGTACCGCCGACTTCCCGCGTGTACGCGTCGGCATCGGTCGCCCACCAGGGCGTCAAGACCCTGCCGACTGGGTGCTGTCACCGTTCGGAAAGGTCGAGCGCGAGACTCTGGGGATTCTCGTCTCCGACGCCGCGGATGCCGTTGAACTGCTCGTCGCTGAGGGGCTGCTGGCCGCTCAACAGAAGCACCATGCCCCGCGCTGAGCGCGAGGCATGGCTGAACGACTTCAAGACCCGTACAACGAGATAGCGCCGGTGCCGGCACCCGCGCTGAGCGCGATGAAGAGCACGATGAAGAAGATTATGGGCGCCAGGACACCCAGGACCAGCGCGGCGATGCCCGGTCCTCGGCCCTGCCGCTTCACGGTGGCCATGATCCCGAGAACGATCGCAGCGATGCCAGCGATCGTGCCGACCCAGAACCCGATCTCGCCCAGCAGCACATGCTCGCGCACGGGGGCGAGGAATGAGAGGTCGTTGGCACTGGTATCGACCTGCTGCATGACCGAGGGCAGTGCAACGCCGATCTGATATCCGGCGATGCCGGCGAAGATGGGCGTGACGACCGCGGCCACAAGCGACAGCACCAGCGCAACGATCCCGAGGACGGTCGACTTCGACTGAGCAGCCTCCGGTGCCTGATAACTGCCTACCGGGGCGCTGTAGCCGCCTACTGGAGCGGAATACGCACCGGGAGGCGTCTGGTACCCGGGTGCAGCCGGCACCTGGTAGCCGGGTGCCGGTACCGGTCCGGGCTGGTACCCGGGCGAAGGTGCCGGGGCCGGCTGGTATCCGGGCGCGGGCGGTACCGGCGGCACTGAGCCATTAGGCGCGGACGGCGGAAGCTGCGGATCAGTCACGCCCTAATCCTAGGGTGCCCCGTCGATCCAGTCTTCAGACGCGGCGGAGCAGACCGACCTTGTCGTACACGTCGGCGAGCGTTTGGTCAGCGACGGCATCCGCGCGTGCGGCGTTTGCGGCGAGGATGCGGTCTAGCTCGGCGGGGTCATCAAGCAACTCAAGAGCGCGGGCGCGCACCGGCTCGAATTCCGAGACGACAACCTCGGCGAGGCCCTTCTTGAAGTCGCCGTATCCGCGACCTGCATATTCATCTTCGATCGAAGCCACCTGACGGCCGCTCAGGGCGGCATAGATGGTCAGCATGTTCGAGACGCCGGGCTTGTTCTCGCGGTCGAAGCGGACGCTGCCCTCATTGTCGGTGACGGCACGCATGATCTTTTTCGCCGACTTCGCTGGGTCATCCAGCATCCACAGCACGCCTGCGTCGCTCTCTGCGGACTTTGACATCTTCGAGGTCGGGTTCTGCATGTCGTAGATGCGCGCGGTGTCCTTCTGGATCACGGGCATCGGCACGACGAACGTCTCGCCGAATCGCGAGTTGAAGCGCTCCGCGAGGTCGCGGGTGAGCTCGACGTGCTGCTTCTGGTCGTCACCGACCGGCACGATGTCGGTCTGATAGAGCAGGATGTCGGCTGCCATCAGCACCGGGTAGGTGAACAGACCCACGCTTGTGGCATCCGTGCCGTAGCGGGCCGACTTGTCCTTGAACTGGGTCATCCTGCTCGCTTCACCGAAACCGGTGACGGTGCTGAGGATCCAGGCGAGTTCGGCGTGAGCGCGCACGTGCGACTGCACGTACAGCGTCGATTTCGAAGGCTCGATCCCCGCGGCGATGTACTGCGCGGCCGTACGGCGCGTCTTCTCACGAAGTTCGGCAGGGTCATTCGGCTGCGTGAGCGCGTGCAGGTCAACGACGGAGAAGTACGCGTCGTAGGCGTTCTGCAGATCTCGCCACTGCAGGAGAGCACCGATGTAGTTACCGATCTGGAGAGAATCGGCGGAGGGCTGCATTCCTGAGTAAAGGCGAGGTCTCGTCACGGTATCAATCCTAGGGTGATGCTGGAGAGAGCGCTGCGCTGCTGACAGGCTTCACCGCGTGAGCGCGCTCGGCAGTAGCTGCGAGCGAAGACGCCACGAGTAGACCGCGACAGCCAGAGTCGTCGCCGCGTAGAGGACGCTCGCCTGCAACACGTAAGCGGGATAGTGGATGATCCACGGTGACTGGCTCTGGTCTGCGAGGTGAGCCGGGTTGTCGCTCACGTAAGGCACGAGCGCCCCCACGGCGTAACCGATGATCTGCCCCGCCACGTAGATCCCTGCTCCTGCCGCAAGCGCGACTACCGCCCCGCCGCGGCGCTGCTGCCAGACGGCGCGGGCCGAACGCAACGCGGTCCGTGGCTCCCATGATCCGCGCACGGGACCGAACCAAGCAGCCATTATCGGCCCGCACACGAACGCCCCGATGAGCAGAATAGCAAGGAGAGCGGTGCCGACGAGCAGTAGTTGCTCATCGCCGGCCCGACTGCGCATGAGCTGCGGTACCAGCAGTAGGGCGAGGATCGGAAGGCAGCCGATGAGGCAGCCCATCCAAATGCGCAGAAACGATCTGGTGTTCATGCATTCAGCGTGACGGCACGGCAATGCTCGGCCCACCCGGAAAACCCTCGGAGTAGTTACGGAAACCCGTTGCTCGCAGCTCAGTATGAGTAATCCACGACGACGGGTGCGTGATCGCTCCAGCGCTCTGCATAGGCTGCGGCGCGCGCGACGCTGTAGGCCTGCACGCGCTCCGCAAGCGTCGGGGACACGAGGTGGTAGTCGATTCGCCATCCCGTGTCGTTGTCGAACGCCTGGCCCCGCGCCGACCACCAGGTGTAGGGCCCTTCGATCTCACCGTGGAATCGACGGCCAACGTCTACCCATCCGAGTCCGGTGCCGACTGTGCCGTCGACACCCGTGACCTCGGTGCCTGCTTCACCGAGGAAGCGGTCGAAGTATGCGCGCTCCCGTGGAAGGAACCCGGCTTTCTTGCGATTGCCTCGCCAGTTCTTGATGTCGAGTTCGCGGTGCCCAACATTGAGATCGCCAGTGACGACAGCGAGAGCGTCGCCCTGCCCAAGCTCACTCAGCCGGGGTCCGAAGGCTTCGAGGAACTTCCACTTCTCATCCTGCTTCGGCGTGTCTACTTCGCCCGAGTGCACATAGGCGCTGACGACGGTCAACGACCGGTCGCCGAGCATGAAGTCACCCTCGATCCAGCGACCTTTGGAATCGAAGTCATCTGCGCCGAACGCGGTGCGGCTTGCTAGCGCGGGGGTGCGGCTTGCGATGGCGACGCCTGCGCGGCCCTTGGCCGTGGCCGCATCGTGAATGATGTGCCAGCCGGGGAGTGCGGCCTCCAGGTGTTCGTCCTGCCCGCGCACCTCTTGCAGCGTCAGAACGTCGACATCTGCCGTGTCGAGCCACGTGCTCATTCCGTTGCGAGCCGACGCCCGGATTCCGTTGACATTGACCGAAGCTACGCGCAGATGGGGCATGCATCCAGCCTATCGAGCACCTCGGACATCGCCTTCCGAGCGCGTGGGATCTGTGATCAGCCGCCGGGTCGGTGGAGCCTCCGCAGTCGTGAGGTCGGGCGGATTCGCGACGAGATTTGCGAGCTCAGACATCGCCGCATTCACTGCTCTTCTCGCGCCCCAGGCGCGATACCAGGGCGCGTCGCGCTGTGCTTCGCGCGCCTCACGCAGGCTAATGCGTGCGTCCAGAAGCAGAGCTTGATACTCGGCCGCGATGCGTTCGGCTTCGCTCTGTTGCAGCAGAGGCAGATCGCGATCCTGTGCGGAGATGGCGATCCACGCCGAAGCCACCAGCATGACCACCCCGTTGACGCGGAACCAGAGCAGTAGACCGATGAAGATCGCGAAGGTGGCGAGGAGGGGATTGGTCGGTGTGTAGCTCAGCAGGAAGCCCACACCGAACTGCAGGACGGTCATGGCTCCACCACCGAGGAGCGCGCCCGGCCAAATTGTTCGCCACCTTAGAGAGGTCCCGGTGAGGAAACGCACCATCGTGGCAAGCGCGGCCGAGAGCAGGACGAACGAAATGAGGATGGTGCCGATGCGGATGAGCAGGTTCACAGTGCCGGAGCCTGCGTCCCAACCCAGCAGCCTGAGGAGCCAGCTCAGTGTGGCCGCACTGGCGTAGCTGAGCGCTGAGCCCACGAGCAGAGACACTCCGAAGATGAGGGCGGCGAGCAGATCGCGCGCCTTGAGCAGCACGTAACTGCGCCGGTCAGGGGGAAGCCCGAACATGTCGCGCACAGCGCGTCGAGAAAACGTCACCCAACCGATGGCTGTCCAGATGACCGCACCCAGTGCAATCAGACCGGTGATGCTGAGTACTCCGGTAGTGTTCGTGGCGATGTCGTGGGCCTGCTCGGGTGTGACCACTCCGTGTGGGGGCTCGCTGATCAAGTTCGGGATATAGCTGTTGATCACGCCGATCAGCGCGTCGACGGCATCGGCGCTACCGCCCAGCCAGAGACCAGCAATCGCGAACGCGAGATAAACGGCCGCGAAAATTGCGAAAAGTGCCTGATAGCTGACTCCTGCGGCGAGCAGGAAGCCGTTGTTCTGCAGGAAGTGTCGCCACACCCGCACAGGGAACAGTCCAAGAGTGCGCTTTGTCAGCGCGGTCGCGCGCTCAACCGCGACGCCCAGGCGACCGGCCTCGATTGCATCGGCCTCAGAATCAGACACGCCCCCACCCTATCCAGGGTGGGGGCGTGTCGAAGACAGAAAAACCTGTTGAGAGTCAGCGACGTCCGCGCAGAACGGCCTGCTTGACCTCCGCGATCGCCTTGGTGACCTCGATGCCACGCGGGCACGCCTCCGAGCAGTTGAAGGTCGTACGGCAGCGCCATACGCCTTCCTTGTCGTTGAGGATGTCCAAGCGCACATCGGCGTTGTCGTCACGCGAGTCGAAGATGAAGCGGTGCGCGTTGACGATGGCAGCGGGGCCGAAGTACTGCCCGTCGGTCCAGAACACTGGGCACGAAGAGGTGCACGCGGCGCACAGGATGCACTTGGTGGTGTCGTCGAAGATCGCGCGATCTGCGATCGACTGCACGCGCTCCTTGCCCTTCTCCGGGATGGAGCCTGCAACGAGGAACGGCTGCACTTCGCGGAAAGAGGCGAAGAACGGCTCCATGTCGACGATGAGGTCCTTCTCCAGAGGCAGCCCCTTGATGGCCTCAACGTAGATCGGCTTCGATATGTCGAGGTCCTTGATCAGCGTCTTGCAGGCCAGACGGTTGCGACCGTTGATGCGCATGGCATCCGAACCGCAGATACCGTGTGCGCAGGATCGACGGAATGACAGCGAACCGTCGACCTCCCACTTGATCTTGTGCAGCGCGTCGAGCACGCGGTCGGTCGCGTACAGCTCGACGTCGTAGTCCACCCAGCGCGGCTCTTCGTCGGTCTCGGGGTCAAACCGGCGCACGATAAACGTGACCAGGAAAGATTCGATGGCAGGTTCTGCGGCAGCGGGAGCTTCTGCAACGGCGTTCGACATGCTCAGTACTTCCTCTCCATCGGTTGGTAGCGGGTCATGACGACGGGCTTCCAATCGAGCTTGATGTGGTCGGCCGGTGTCGACGAGTGCGGGTCACCGGTCAGATAGGCCATCGTGTGCTTCATGTAGTTCTCGTCGTCGCGCTTGGGGAAGTCGTCGCGCATGTGACCGCCACGGCTCTCCTCGCGGTTCTGCGCGGCGTAGACGACGACCTCGGCGATGTCGAGCAGGAAGCCCAGCTCGATAGCCTCGAGCAGATCGGTGTTGAACCGCTTGCCCTTGTCGTCGACGTAGACGTTCTTGTAGCGCTCGCGCAGTTCCTTGATGACGCCGAGCACGTGCTCGAGTGAATCGTGGGTGCGGAAGACCTGAGCGCCGAGATCCATCTCGTCCTGCAGCTTCTTACGCAGGACCGCGACCCGTTCAGTGCCGTTGCTGGTGCGCACGTTTTCGAGCAGCCCGGAGACGAAGGCAGCGGGGTTCTCGGGGAGAGGTACAAACTCTGCAGTCTTGGCGTACGCGACGGCGTTGTTGCCGGCACGCTTTCCGAAGACGTTGATGTCGAGCAGCGAGTTCGTGCCCAGACGGTTCGAGCCGTGCACCGAGACGCAGGCGCATTCACCGGCTGCGTAAAGGCCAGGAACGACGGTGTCGTTGTCAGCCAGAACCTCAGCGTTGTTGTTGGTGGGGATACCGCCCATGGCGTAGTGCGCGGTCGGCATCACTGGCACCGGGTCGGTGACCGGGTCGACACCCAGGTAGGTGCGTGCGAACTCGGTGATGTCGGGGAGCTTGGTCTCCAGCACCTCCGCACCAAGGTGGGTGCAGTCCAGGTAGACGTAGTCCTTGTTCGGGCCGGCGCCGCGGCCGTCGAGTACCTCTTGCACCATGGACCGGGCCACGATGTCACGCGGTGCGAGGTCCTTGATGGTGGGGGCATAGCGCTCCATGAAGCGCTCACCGGATGCGTTGCGCAGGATCGCGCCCTCACCGCGGGCGCCCTCTGTGAGGAGGATGCCGAGGCCGGCGAGGCCGGTCGGGTGGAACTGGAAGAACTCCATGTCCTCGAGCGGGAGGTTCTTGCGCCAGATGATGCCGACGCCGTCACCGGTGAGGGTGTGGGCGTTGGAGGTGGTCTTGTAGATCTTGCCGAAGCCACCGGTCGCGAAGATCACGGCCTTCGACTGGAAGACGTGCAACTCGCCGGTGGAGAGGTCGTATGCGACGACGCCTGCGACCTGCGTGCTGCCGTCCTCGGCCTTGACCGTGATCAGGTCGAGAACATAGAACTCGTTGAAGAAGTTGATGCCGAGGCGGACGCAGTTCTGGAACAGTGTCTGCAGGATCATGTGGCCGGTGCGGTCTGCGGCGTAGCACGCACGGCGCACTGGGGCCTTGCCGTGCTCAGAGGTGTGACCGCCGAAACGACGCTGGTCGATCTTGCCCTCTGGCGTGCGGTTGAAGGGCAGGCCCATGTTCTCGAGGTCGATGACTGCGTCGATGGCCTCCTTGGCGAGGATTTCGGCAGCATCCTGATCGACGAGATAATCGCCGCCCTTGACGGTGTCGAAAGTGTGCCACTCCCAGTTGTCTTCCTCAACGTTCGCGAGGGCCGCAGCCATGCCGCCCTGCGCCGCACCGGTGTGCGAGCGAGTCGGATAGAGCTTGGAGATCACGGCCGTCTTCGCCCCTGGGCCCGCTTCGATTGCAGCGCGCATGCCGGCCCCACCGGCGCCGACGATGACAACGTCGAACTGGTGGTAATGAATGCCGTCACGGACGACGGAATCCTGCGTCTCAGTAGTCACTTCTCGTAGCTCTCTTCTCAGTTCCCGACGGCGCCGATGGCGACACACTCGGTCCACAGTGTGCTGGCCTCGTCGACGCCGAGGCAGGGGTCAAAGGTGAATACGACCAGGGTGCCAAGCACGATCAGCAGCGCGGCAGCCAGGCCGATCGCCCAGACCAGAACCTTGCGAACCTTGGGCGTGGTCACGTAGTCGTTGACGATCGTGCGCATGCCGTTGCTGCCGTGAAGCAGTGCGAGCCACAGCATCAGCACGTCCCACCACTGCCAGAACGGGGTGGCGAACTTTCCGGCGATGAAGGCGAAGTCGAGGGCGTGGATGCCCTCGCCGACCATCAGGTTGACAAACAGGTGTCCGAAGATCAGGACGATCAGTACGACGCCGGATGCTCGCATGAACACCCAGCCCCACTTCTCGAGGTTGATCCCACGGCGGCGGCGTGCCGGTGCGGCGACGGTCTGAGCGGACATCAGTGACCCCCTCCGAATCCGGCGAACGCGAGCATGAGGTGACGACCGGAGAAGCCAGCCATGAGCACGAGCCACACGGCGATGACGCCCCAGAAGAGCTGCCTCTGGAAACGCGCACCCTTGGACCAGAAGTCGACCAGGATGATGCGCAGACCGTTCATCGCGTGGAACACGATGGCCGCGACCAACACGACCTCGCCCAGCGCCATGATCGGGTTCTTATAGGTGCCGATCACCGCGTTGTACGCCTCGGGGGAGACGCGGATCAGTGCTGTGTCGAGCACATGCACCAGCAAGAAGAAGAAGATGGCGACTCCGGTGATGCGATGAAGCACCCACGACCACATGCCTTCGCGGCCCCGATAAAGGGTGCCGCGCGGCGCTTTGGACGTGGTTTCCGAAATCGACGGTGTCAAGCGAGTGCCTGCGGACACGGTCGTCCTCCCTGGTCGATGCGACGTCGGCAGCGACTCCTGAGTCTGAACTGACCACAGAGCTGCCCGATCGTGTCCCATCCTATTCCTGTTCAAACACTGGGAGCGAGGAAGGCTCGCCTAAGTATCTCGATATCAAGATTCTTCGCACGGGCTACGCTGGAGCCATGACCGAGCCGTTCGACGACTTTTACGCAGTTATCCCCGCCGGTGGCATCGGGAGCAGACTGTGGCCCCTTTCCCGGGCGGATGCACCGAAGTTCCTGCACGACCTCACCGGGTCCGGAAACTCGCTGCTTCGCGACACGTGGGATCGTCTGGAGCCGATGACGGGGCCAGACCGGATCGCGGTGGTGACCGGGCGTGCGCACCGTGCTGCTGTCGAGGCGGAGCTTCCAGGCATTGCTGACATGAACGTTTTCCTCGAGTCCGAGCCGCGCGACTCGGCCGCAGCGATCGGACTCGCCGCCGCCATCCTGCATCGTCGTAACCCGGACGTCATCATCGGTTCCTTCGCCGCAGATCACGTGATTCGCGGCACCCGCACCTTCGAGTTCGCCGTCGAGCAGGCCGTCGCCGTTGCTCGAGCCGGCTACATCTGCACGATCGGTATTCAGCCGTCGGAGCCGTCGGTTGGCTTTGGTTACATCGAGAAGGGCGATGAGCTCATCATCGACAAGGCTCCGGAAGCGGCGACCGTCGTTCGCTTCGTGGAGAAGCCCGATCTCGAGACCGCCACGCAGTACTTCGCAGACCGCTCCTTCCTGTGGAACGCAGGCATGTTCATCTCGAAGGCGAGCGTGTTGCTGGACGAGCTCGCCGCGAACGAGCCAGAGATGCACGCGGGCCTGCTCGAACTCGCCGAAGCCTGGGATGACCGTGAGCGACGGGGCCCGGTCGTCGATCGCGTCTGGCCGAAGATCAAGAAGATCGCCATCGACTATGCAGTCGCAGAACCTGCAGCCGCGAAGGGGCGCCTTGCGGTGATTCCCGGTCACTTTGACTGGGACGACGTAGGCGATTTCGCATCCCTCACCAAACTCATCAGCAACGGCCGCAAGAACGACCTCGCCGTGCTCGGTCCGAAGGCTCGAGTGCTGTCGGATGCTGCGACCGGAATCCTCGTCAGTCAGACGTCACGGGTGATCAGTCTCGTCGGCGTGAAAGACATCGTGGTCGTCGATACTCCCGACGCACTGCTGGTTACGACGATCGAGCACGCGCAGCGAGTGAAGGGCGTCGTCGAGTCGCTGAAGCTCACCGGGCGTGGAGACGTGCTCTGAGGCGCACGTCCGATCTGTTTCGAGTTTGTAACCATTAACCGCGATCGCTCTCGGTGGCGGCGTAATAGTAGGTAACTTAGCCTCTGGGGCCTTGCGATTGGCGCAGGCCAGTAGTCGTGGAGGCTTACGTGACCATTAGCATCAAGAAGCGCGCACTCGCAGCGCTCGTGGCGACCGGAGTCGCCGTTGCACTGGCAGGCTGCGGCGCAGCTCCGGAAGAGTCCGATGGCGGCACTGCCGGCGGTGGCGAAGCCCTCGACTTCCTTCCCTGCATCGTCTCTGACCAGGGCGGCTTCGATGACAAGTCGTTCAACCAGCTTTCCTTCGAGGGCATGGAGCAGGCCGCAGAGGAACTTGGCGTCGAGTACAAGAACGTCGAGTCCAACAGCGAGACCGACTTCGCCCCGAACCTGGAGAGCCTTGTCTCGGAAGGCTGCAACGCCATCATCTCTGTCGGCTTCGCGCTTTCTGCTGCCACCGTCGAGAGCGCACTGGCCAATGAGGGCATCGACTACATCCTCGTCGACGACGCCGCAGACGCTGACTTCGACGGCACTACGGATGCCGAAAATGTCAAGCCGCTGCTGTACAACACGGCTGAGGCTGCATTCCTCGCCGGCTACCTGTCTGCCGGATTCTCCGAGGCGGGCAAGGTCGGAACTTACGGCGGCATGGAGTTCCCGACCGTGACGATCTTCATGGACGGCTTCTACCAGGGCGTCAACTATTACAACGAGGAGAACGGCACGGCCGTCGAGGTCGTCGGCTGGGACGGTACGAACGGTTCCTTCACGGGCGGATTCGAGGCTGGCCCCGAGGCCAAGACGGTCGCGCAGAACATCATCGACCAGGGTGTCGACGTGCTGCTGCCTGTCGGTGGTCCGATCTACCAGTCGGGTCTCCAGGCCATCAAGGAGTCCGGTCGCGACATCGCACTGATCGGTGCGGATGCTGACCTGTTCGTCACTGACCCGACCACCGAGGACTTCGTGCTGACCTCGATCCTCAAGGACATGAAGCTCTCCACCTACGAGGCCACGATGAGCAGCGCGAACGATGAGTTCGACGCGACTCCTTACATCGGCACGCTCGAGAACGAGGGTGTTGGCATCGCCGAGCTGCACAACTTCGAAGACAAGGTCGACCCGGCGCTGTGGACGGCCGTGCAGGATCTGCAGGAGCAGATCATCAGCGGCGACGTCACCGTCACCTCGTACTTCGACTGATCGAGTACGACCTACAAGGGGAGGCCGGCCAACTGCCGGCCTCCCCTTGCCGATCCCAGGCGCCCACAAGAGCTTGGGACGAAGCACCATTTGCTGATTAGGATCTGACACATGAAGCTTGAACTGCGCGGCATCACAAAGAGGTTCGGCGCGCTGACGGCCAACGACCACATCGATCTCACGATCGAGCCGGGGGAGATTCACTGTCTCCTCGGCGAGAACGGCGCTGGCAAGTCGACGCTGATGAACGTGCTGTATGGCCTGTACCAGGCCGACGATGGCGAGATCCTGCTGGATGGCGTCGAGCAGCACTTCGCGGGCCCCGGCGACGCGATGGCGGCCGGCATCGGCATGGTGCACCAGCACTTCATGCTGATCCCTGTCTTCACCGTCGCCGAGAACGTGATGCTCGGCCATGAGAAGACACGCTTCGGCGGACGTCTGGATTTGGCCGCTGCCCGCCAGATGGTTCGCGAGATCTCCGATCGCTTCGGATTCCAGGTCGACCCGGATGCCATCGTTGAGGATCTGCCCGTCGGTGTGCAGCAGCGAGTGGAGATCATCAAGGCGCTTTCGCGTAATGCGAGGGTACTGGTGTTCGATGAGCCCACTGCAGTGCTCACGCCGCAGGAGACCGACGAACTCATGGCGACGATGCGCACGCTCCAGCAGTCCGGTACGTCGATCGTCTTCATCACCCACAAACTCCGTGAGGTCCGCGAGGTCGCAGATCGCATCACGGTCATCCGTTTGGGAAAGGTCGTCGGTGAAGCGTCGCCGACCGCCAGTAACCAGGAACTCGCCTCCCTCATGGTGGGGCGCGCGGTCGAACTCAAGGTGCACAAGAATGCGCCCAAGCTCGGCAATGAAGCCCTCGTCGTGAAAGAGCTCACGGTCACCGACCCGTTCGGCGTCGTACTCGTCGACGACGTGTCATTCTCGGTACGCGCCGGAGAGGTGCTCGTGGTCGCCGGTGTGCAGGGCAACGGCCAGACCGAGCTCACCGAAGCCATCGTCGGTCTGCAGCCGCGGATCGAGGGCAGCATCCGCTTGAACGGCGCCGAGCTGATCGGACGCTCCGTCCGCGAGATCCTCGATGACGGTGTCGGCTTCGTTCCCGAAGATCGCAGCGTCGACGGGCTCGTCAAGGAGTTCTCCATCGCGGAGAACCTCATGCTCGACCGTTCGGTCGGTGCCCCGTTCGTGAAGGCCGGAACCCTGCAGTTGCAGGCACTCGACACCTTCGCCAAGGAGAAGATCGCCGAATTCGACATCCGCACGCAGGGTCCGACGCAGCAGGCCGGGCGCTTGTCGGGCGGAAACCAGCAGAAGGTCGTATTGGCGCGCGAGCTCAGCCGAGACCTCTCGCTGTTCGTCGCTGCGCAGCCGACTCGTGGCGTTGATGTCGGCTCGATCGAGTTCATTCACACACGCATCGTCGAGACGCGGGACTCCGGCATCCCCGTCATCGTCATTTCCACTGAACTCGATGAGGCGGCCGCACTCGCCGATCGCATCATGGTGATGTACCGAGGAAAGGTGGTCGGCATCGTGCCTGGTGATACCTCTCGCGAGCAGCTCGGTCTCATGATGGCGGGCATGGTCGAGACCGACACGACCATTGCCGTCGATCCCGCCTCACCGTCCGAGGAGGCAGGCGCATGAGTGCTCCCACACCGGCTCCGATCAAAGCCCCGCCGGCAGATTTCGGCGCCGAGCCTTCACGGTGGACCACTGCGTTGCAGCGCGTCTCCACCGGCAACGGCATGATCTCCGTGCTCTCCGTGATTCTCGCGCTGGTCGCCGGCGCGATCATGATCGCCTTCACCGACGCCGATGTGCAGCGCACCGCAGGCTACTTCTTCTCGCGTCCGCAGGACATGCTCGCCGCCGTGTGGGAATCCGTCTCCGGGGCGTACGTCGCGCTCTTCCAAGGCGCGATCTACAACTTCCGCGTTGATGGGTTCGCTGCCGGAATCAAGCCGCTCACCGAGACGCTGAAGTTCGCAACACCACTGATCGCAGCCGGTCTCGGCGTCGGGCTCGCGTTTCGCGCCGGCCTGTTCAACATCGGTGGTCAGGGCCAGATGCTGATGGCCGCAGCCGCCGCCGGCTGGGTGGGCACGAGCATGAATCTGCCGTGGCCGATGCACATGCTCGTCGCCATCATCGCCGGAGTCCTCGCGGGGGCACTGTGGGCTGGTATCGCTGGCTTGCTGAAGGCACGCACTGGCGCACACGAGGTGATCGTCACGATCATGCTCAATCACATCGCCTTTTATTTGCTGGCCTGGATGCTGGCCACCCCTGGCATCCTGCAGGCCCCTGGCTCCAATAATCCGAAGACCGCTGCGATGGCGGAGTCGGCGCTCCTCCCAGGCATCCTCGGTTCGCAGTACAAGCTGCACGCTGGCTTCATCCTTGCGCTGATCGCCGTCGCGTTCACGTGGTGGCTGCTGGAACGCTCCAGCCTCGGGTTCCGGTTTCGGGCGGTGGGGGAGAACCCCGCGGCCGCGCGGGTCGCCGGCATCAGCGTCGGCAAGATGTACTTCCTCGTCATGGTGATCGCAGGCGGCTTGGTCGGCATCGCTGGAGTCAGCCAGATGCTCGGCACTGTCACCAGCGGCTTCGGTGGTGACATCGACGCCGGCATCGGCTTTGACGCCATCACGGTCGCATTGCTCGGTCGATCCACGCCGCTGGGCATCCTTGCCGCAGGCATCCTGTTCGGCGCGTTCAAGGCAGGCGGATTCGCGATGCAGGCATCGGAGAACGTCCCGATCGAGATTGTGCTCGTCGTGCAGTCGCTGATCGTGCTGTTCATCGCCGCACCGCCGCTCGTGCGTGCGATCTTCGGTCTGCCGCAGCCGGGGGCCCGCAAGAAGCCAAAGAAACCGAAGACACCGAAGAAGAACGCCGCACAGATCGCCGAGGAGGTGTCCGCATGACCATCACCGCTGAAACGGTCGTCAGTGACGAGCAGCGTCGCGTCACTATCACCTCGTGGAAGACACCGATCATCTTCGGTCTGTTCACTGTTCTGTTCGCGCTGCTGCCGTTGCTCGTTCCGCGGGAAGGCGTGAGCACGTTCCGTCTGGTCCGTTCCGCGAACGCGGCCATTCAGCTCCCCGAACTGGTGCTCCCGGCAAACGCGACAGCTTGGGTGTGCGTGGCGCTGCTCGCTGCGGCCACCGTGCTCTCTGTTGTGTGGACACGTGCGCATCGCCGGCTGCCGCTCTGGCTGACGGTGGTCTATGTCGTGATCCTGATGATCGGGTTCCTCGCGTGGGCATCGGCCGGCGGGACGCTGCCCATGATCGGACTGCTGGGGGGAGCGCTCGCGCTCGCCACACCGTTGATCTTCGGAGCTCTCGGAGGCGTGATCGGCGAGCGGGTCGGTGTCGTCAACATCGCGATTGAAGCGCAGCTGCTCGCCGGTGCCTTCTTGGCAGCGGTGGTCGGCTCGGCGACCGGCAGCCCGTGGGCTGGCCTGATCGCTGCGATGTTCGCCGGTGCGCTGGTTTCACTGGTGCTCGCCGTGTTCGCGATCACGTACTACGTCAACCAGGTCATCGTCGGAGTCGTGCTTAACGTGCTCGTCGCAGGGCTCACGACGTTCCTCTACCGCCAGGTGCTGAACCCGAACGCGGCCGAGCTAAACTCACCGCCGCTGTTCCCGGTCCTCTCCATCCCGGTGCTCAGCGAGATTCCAGTGCTCGGCCCGGTGCTGTTTCGCCAGACGATCATCGTCTACCTGATGTACGTCACGGTGTTCCTGGTCTGGTTCGGTCTGTACCGCACACGCTGGGGCCTGCGACTGCGCGCAGTCGGCGAACACCCCCAGGCGGCTGACACCGTGGGTATCAAGGTGGTGCCAACCAGGTATTGGAACATGATGCTCGCCGGCGCCATCGCTGGCATGGGCGGAGCGTTCTACACCCTGGTCACCAATCCGCAGTTCGGTCGCGAGATGACCGCAGGCGCCGGTTATATCGCACTTGCCGCAGTCATCTTCGGCAAGTGGGATCCGATCCGGGCAACTCTCGCGGCGCTGCTGTTCGGGTTCGCCACCAACCTGCAGGGCGTCTTGTCGGTGATCGGATCCCCGGTGCCGAGCCAGTTCATGCTGATGCTGCCGTATGTCGTGACGATCTTCGCTGTGGCTGGCCTGGTCGGACGATCTCGTCCGCCTGCTGCTTCCGGCGAGCCATACATCAAGAGCTAGAGGAACAATGACTGATATCGACTGGGACGAACTTCGCCAGGTCGCAACCGACGCAATGCACAAGGCGTACGCACCGTACTCCCGGTACAGGGTGGGGGCGGCTGCACTCGTCTCTGACGGGCGGATCATCGCCGGGTGCAACGTCGAGAATGCCTCCTACGGGGTGACGCTGTGCGCCGAGTGCGCACTCGTGGGCGATCTGCACATGTCCGGCGGCGGGAAGCTCGTTGCCTTCGTCTGCGTGAACAACGACGGCGAGACGATCATGCCGTGCGGTCGCTGCCGCCAACTGCTCTTCGAGCACGCGATGCCGGAGATGCTGTTGGAGACAGTGAGTGGCATCCGCACCATTGATGAAGTTCTGCCGGATGCATTCGGCCCCCGAGATCTGGAAGAAGTCCGATGACTGTAGAAGCATTTGACGCGATCGACGTCATCCGCGCCAAGCGTGATGGCGGCGCAGTGCCGGAGCCGGCGCTGCGCTGGATGGTCGACGCGTACACGCGCGGCTACGTGTCGGATGCCCAGATGGCATCCTTCGCGATGGCGATCTTCCAACGAGGGATGAGCCGGGACGAGATCCGTGTGCTCACCGACGCGATGATCTCCTCGGGGGAGCGGATGAGCTTCGCCTCGCTCGGCAAGAAGACGGTCGACAAGCACTCCACCGGCGGCGTCGGTGACAAGATCACTCTGCCGCTGGCTCCGCTCGTGGCATCATTCGGCGTAGCGGTGCCGCAGCTGAGCGGGCGAGGCCTCGGCCACACCGGAGGCACGCTCGACAAGCTCGAGGCGATCCCTGGCTGGCGCGCAGCGCTCAGCAACGAGGAGATGTTCGCCCAGATGCAGGGCGATGTCGGAGCCGTGATCTGCGCTGCCGGGTCTGGTCTCGCGCCCGCTGACAAGAAGCTCTACGCGCTGCGTGATGTCACCGGCACCGTCGAGGCGATTCCGCTGATCGCGTCCAGCATCATGTCGAAGAAGATCGCCGAAGGCACTGATGCGCTGGTGCTCGACGTGAAGTTCGGCTCTGGCGCATTCATGCAGGACATCGATCGCGCCCGTGAACTCGCACAGACGATGGTTGCGCTCGGCACTGACTCAGGAGTAGCCACCACTGCGCTGCTGACCGACATGAACGTGCCGCTCGGCTTCGCCATCGGCAACGCGAACGAGGTGCGCGAATCGGTGGAGATCCTCGCCGGTGGCGGACCAGCCGATGTGCGCGAGCTCACTCTGGCACTCGCTCGTGAGATGCTCGCGCTCGCCGGACACCCGGACGCTGATGTCGAATCGGCACTCGATGGTGGACGCGCGATGGACACCTGGAACGCGATGATCCGCGCGCAGGACGGCGATCCGGATGCTGCACTGCCGACCGCGCGTGAGACCCACGTCGTGACGGCTCCTGCAGACGGCATTATGACGCGGATGGATGCGCTGCCGTTCGGCATTTCAGCGTGGCGCCTGGGGGCTGGGCGTGCCCGTGCAGAAGACCAGGTCGTGCATGCGGCCGGCATTGATCTGCACGCCAAGCCTGGCGATCGTGTCTCGGCGGGTCAGCCGTTGTTCACGCTGTCGGCGGAGGATGAGGCACGCTTCCCGCGCGCACTGGAAGCTCTTGAAGGTGCGTGGGAGCTCGGGGACTCTGCACCGGAGATCGGACCGCTCGTTCGCGAGCACATCACCGCGTAGGCTGGGTATCCGCCGCTCGCTGCCCATTTCGATGCGTCGGTCTCTGAGAGGAAAACCCATGTCGATCGCCTCCGACGGTGACATCAAGATCCAGGGCGTCTCGCTGCGCTCGCTGCCGAAGATCTCGTTGCATGATCATCTCGACGGTGCTGTGCGCCCCGCGACGATCGTAGAGCTGGCCGCGGAGATCGGGCTCGATCTGCCTGCCGATGATGCACGCGGTCTCGGCGCATGGTTTTCGAAGCAGAGCGACTCCGGCTCGCTCGTGGAGTACCTGAAGTCCTTCGAACTCACCGTCGGCGTGATGCAGACGGCATCCGCCCTCACGCGTGTGGCGCGGGAATTCGTTGAGGATCTGGTCGAAGACGGGGTTATCTACGGCGAGATGCGTTGGGCGCCGGAGCAGCATCTGGTCGGCGGTCTTTCTCTGGACGACGCGGTCGAAGCCGTGCAACAGGGCATCGAGGAGGGGGAAGATGCCGCAGACCGCGCCGGTAACAGCATCCGGGTCGGTCAGATTCTGAGCGCTCTGCGACACAGCGATCGCTCGCTCGAGATCGCGGAACTCACCATCGCTCACCGCGAGAACGGTGTAGTCGGGTTCGACATCGCAGGTCCTGAAGAGGGCTATCCCGCCTCGCAGCACCGTGAGGCGTTTGAGCTGCTGGCTGCGAACTTTATGCCCGTCACCGTGCACGCAGGCGAGGCAGCAGGACTCGCATCGATCCGCAGTGCGCTACTCGACGGGCGAGCCGTGCGTCTGGGGCACGGGGTGCGTCTCGTGTCTGATCTCGATGTCATCACCCGAGAGGGTGACGAGGTGCAGGTGAAGTTCGGCGACTTGGCCCGGTGGGTGCGCGACCGAGAGATTCCACTGGAGCTATCGCCGTCATCGAACCTGCACACCGCCGCGATCGAGGCGTGGGGTACCGAGATCGCGGATCACCCCTTCGACCTTCTGTACCAGCTCGGTTTCGCCGTCACCGTGAATGTCGACAACCGCACCATGAGCAGCACTTCGCTGACTCGTGAGCTTGCCGTTCTGGTGGACGCCTTCGGCTACGACCTCGAAGACCTTGAGGCTTTCCAGTTCAATGCCGCATCCGCTGCATTCCTGCCGGTCGAAGAACGTGAAGAACTCGTCGAAATGATCGCGGAGGGGTTCCAGAGCGACTGACGAAGTACCCATAGGATTCTGTCTATGGGGAATGTTGAGCGCCGGAGTGACCGCACTGCGCGGCGTGCACGCATCCGTCGACACCGACGGATCTGGCTCGTCAGTGCCGGTGCCGTGATCGCCGTGCTCGGTGTGAGCCTGACCATCGTTCTCGCGAGCCTGCGGGCTCCGGCCGAAGCCGAAGCAGCGCCAGGAACCGCGCCAGGAACCCAGACGCCGGCACCGGAGCAGACGCCGCTCACGCCGGTGCAGCAGCTGCTCGCTGATGCCGATGACGAGCTCGCCTGCGCCGTGACATTCGCCGGTGATGGCATCGTCGACGCACCGATGCTGCAGGTGCAAGGGACGCTGTACGCCGCGCTACCGATTCCCGCGCAGGACGGGATGGCGTTCGGGGGTTGGTACACGAGTGCGGAGACGGCGGCTGCGTTCCAGGCCGACGCTCGAGTCAATGGCGCGGATGCCGTGACATGCGTCAACCAGCAGCTCGAATTGCACGGCTCGTGGATGCCGGCCGAGCAGAACGCGGCCGCCGGCACCGAGGTGCCGATCCTCATGTACCACCAGTTCACCACGCGCCCGGAGGGTGAGGACGGGTGGTTGCGCGGCAACTACGCGTACATCGGTGACTTCGAAGCGCACATGGGTCACATCGCCTCGACCGGCTTCTACCTGCCCACCTGGGATGAGTTGAGTGCCTTCATCGACGGGCGTCTGTATCTTCCTCCGCGATCGGTGATCGTGACAGACGATGATGCCGACCAGACCTGGTTCGATCTGGCGGCTCCGATCGTGGAGCAGCAGAAGGTGCTCGCCACGTCGTTCATGGTCACGGCATACCGCTCCGACCCGCCACCGTCACCGTACGTGTTGCGGCGCTCGCACACCCATGACATGCACGAAGCTGGCGCCAATGGCGACGGCCGGATGGTGAACTGGACTGCCGACGAGATTGCTGCCGATCTGAACGCCTCCGGCGATCTGTTGGGAGTGCGCGAAGTGGTCGCCTACCCGTATGGCCACTACAACGACACCGCAAAACAGGGTGTTGCGCAGGCGGGCTATGAGATGGCGCGCACGATCGAGCCTGGCAAGGTCGTCGTTGGCACAGACAAGTACGCACTGCCTGTGGTGCGGATCGACTATGGGATGGGTCTGGATACGCTGATCTCACGCATCGGCTGAGGGCGCCCGGGGTTTGTCTGAGGAACCAGTGGAGACATCATGAGTTCGGTATTCATCGCGGGCCCCGCCTCGTGGAACTCCATCGTCGTGCTCGACCGGCTCCCTGAGCCCGTACCGCACATGCAGTTCGCCGAAGCGAGTTGGGAAACGGTCGGCGGGACGAGTGCGGGCAAGGTGCTGAGCCTGACGGCGCTCGGCCGCTCCGCTGTGCTGCACGCGTTGGTCGGCGATGACGCGCAGGGTGAGCTGTTGCGTCGGGCACTGGATGCCACGGGCGCTGACGTGCGCTGGGGTCGCAGCACCGCCACGGAGCGCCATCTGAACCTGATGAATCGCGAGGGTGGACGAGTATCGCTCTATCTGTCGAGTCCTTCAGCGCCAGTCGAGCCTGATGATGAGCTCATCCGCGCAGGCATGGCCACAGCTGCCGTGATCGTGCTGGATCTCGCTGCAGAGCCGCTGCGGCTGCTGCCAGCGGCAAAGCAGGCCGGGCGGCCCATCTGGATCGACGTG
This sequence comes from Microbacterium sp. Y355, assembly GCF_059445345.1. NCBI lineage: Bacteria > Bacillati > Actinomycetota > Actinomycetes > Micrococcales > Microbacteriaceae > Microbacterium > Microbacterium sp. Y355. The sequence continues at coordinate 312,133 of NZ_JCAIUD010000002.1, forward strand.
CACGATTACGACGGTGTCGCCGAGTATCATCGTCCGTTCCTTGAGGCGGCCGACGCGGTGTTCTGCAATGCCGACAACCTCGAGGATCCGGTGGCCTTTCTGCGGTCGCGCATCGCTGCCGGAGCGAGTCTGGCGGTGTGCACGCTGGGTGCCGCCGGCGCTGTTGCAGTGGATGCTGGAGGCAACGAACACCGCGTGAATGCAGTACCGGTCGAGGTCATCGATACGAACGGCGCCGGCGATGCGTTCTTCGCCGGCGTTCTGGACGCGCATCTCGCCGGGCATTCTGTGCCGCAGTCGCTCGAGGCCGGTGCGCGATCCGCGGCGTTGGTGCTTCAGAGCGCACACCTGCATCCGTTGCTGGATTCGGTGCTCGGTTAGCGATTCAGGAACGACCCGACCAGCTCCGTGACGGTCGAGTGCATCTCCTCGCCGGAGATCGTCGGGATACCATCGCCGCTCTGTGGGCCGTAGTCGCCGAAGGAGGCGTGAGACGCACCCGCGATCTCGACGAGTTCGGCGGTGTCTGGGAGCAGCGGGCGAGCACCGGCGATCTTCGCGGGGGTGGACAGAGCGTCTTCACTTCCGGACAGGCTCAGCACGTCGAGATCAGTGTCAGAGAGGTCGGTCGCGCAATACGAGCCGAACAGCACGAGCGCATCGGCATCCGTCGCCAACTGGCAGGCACGCACCCCGCCGAGAGAATGCCCGCCGACACCCCAGGAGTCGATCTCCGGCGCAGCGGTGGTGAAGGAATCCAGCCCGCGCAGGTCGAAGAATGCGAGGTTCAGCCAGGGCCGGGTGATCACTACGGTGGTGCCCTCCTCGGCGACGCCCTGAAGAATGGCGACATACGCCCATGGATCGACCTTGGCGCCGGGAATGAACACCAAGCCGATCTCGGAATCACCGTCGGCAGGGGCAAGCACGATGCCCTCCGGAGCATCCTCGATCGTGATGTTCGGGTTGTCCTGCGCGCTCGCGAGCGGGGTCTTCTCGGCAGCCATCACGCCGATCTGCGTCCACGCGAGGACGCCTCCGACAAGCAGAACAAGGAGGATGAGGATGCCCCATCCCACTCTGGCGATGATCCGGCGGCGACGCTTGTTGTGCACGAACCCAGCGTATATCCGCGTGCGCGAGTGACTAGACTCACGCAGATGGCGTCCCCCGGGTTCGCAAGGCCGCAGCCATGAGCACACAGTTCCGCGTGCTCGGGCCGATCGAAGTCTGGGCAGATGGCGAGGAGATCACGCCACCAGGACGGTTGCAGCGGAGATTGCTCGCCGCTCTCCTGGGTACACCGACCGGACTCAGCAATGCCGAGCTGTGCGACCTGCTCTGGGGGCATGGCGACCTAGACGCCCGATTGCATCTGCTCGTGCACCGCACGCGCGGACTGCTCGATCGTGCCGATCGGTTGGAGCGCACCGTCGACGGCTATCGGCTCGCCCTTACGCAGGGGGAGTTGGATCTCGACGGACTCGATCTGCGCGCCGATAAGCAGCCGGCAGAGGCGCTCACGCTGGTTGCTGCCGACGCCTTCCGCGATTGTGATGGCGAGTTCTTCGACACGTTACGTGAAGGGCTGAGCGAGCGACTGGCCGCTGTGCGCAAACGCGCGCTTCGCACAGCTTTTGATAGTGGAGATGATGATGTCGTGCTGCAGAGTGCAGGCGACGCGCGCAACCGGGAGCCGTACGACGAGGAACTCGCCGAGATTCATATGGCGACGCTGGCGCGCGGAGGACGGAGCTCCGACGCCTTGGAAATCTATGACGCGCTTCGCAGCCGGCTCGCGGATGAACTCGGCGTCGATCCGGGACCTGCCCTGCGAGAGTTGCACATGCGACTCGTGTCCGGGTCTGTTGGCGGTATTCGAGCAGTGCCGAACCAGCTTCCCCCGCACTCGGTGGATCTGTTCGGTAGAGAAGAGACCTTCAGTGCACTGGACACGATGCTCGAGAGTGGTACGCGAATCGCTGTCGTCACAGGGATGGGCGGGGTCGGGAAGACCTCTGTCGCGATGGCATGGGCAGCGCGTGCCCGCGAGCGCTTTTCGGACGGCATCCTGTACGTCGATCTGCACGGATTCGGAACGGCCGATCCTGTCGAGCCCGTGGTCGTGCTCGTCGCGTTCCTGCGAGCTCTGGGGCGGCCGGTGTCTTCTGCGCTCGGCGTGGATGAGCTTTCCGCAACGCTGCGCAGCGTCACCGATCGGCTGTCGCTGCTGATCCTTCTGGACAACGCCCATGACGAGGCGCAGGTGCGACCTCTGCTGCCGGCGGCAGAGGGACCCGTCGTGGTTGTGACGAGCCGTGAGGCGCTGCCAGGCGTCGGTGTGCGTGCCCCGGCACTCGACCTGCGGCTTGAGCCGCTCGCTGCTTCGGCCGCCACTGCACTCGTTCGAGCGCAGCTCCCAGGGCTGGACACCGACTTGTGTACGCGCCTGGCAGAGAAGTGTGCACGACTGCCGCTTGCGATCATGGTGGCGTCGCGGGCGGCCGCAGCCGCAGGGCAGGATGATCTGTTCGATGATCTCAGTCGGAGCCGAGCACTGGATGCCCTGGAGACCGGCGATGCGGAATCCGACCTGGCAACGGTGCTGTCGTGGTCTCTCGATGACCTGGATGCGGTTTCACGACGGCTATTCTGTCTGCTCGGCCTGGTGTCGTCGCCGACCACAGCGCACACGATCATCGCCCTCGACGGCGGCGAACCGAGTCGCGTGCGCTCGACGATACGCCGATTGCAACGCGCGAACCTCATATCCAGAATCGACTCGACACGACTCACGATGCATGATCTGCTGCGGGAGCTTGCCGCTGGCCTCTGTGCCGAGGAGAGATCCGCGGAAGAGATACGGGAAGCACGCACGAGACTGTTGACGCACTTGGAACTTGGCGTTCGCGATTTCACAGACCACGTGTCCCCTCTCCTCGGCCAGACACCTGTTCCGATGCTCGACAACCGCCCCGAAACGCTGCCTGTGACTCTTGCGTCTGATGCACGGCCGCCGGTGTTCCTCGACGTCGTCCAGGCGCGAGAGTGGGTGGGCCGCGAGTTGCCGTTGATGACGGAGGTGATCTCTGCTGCGGGTTCATCTGACGACGAGCAGATCTTACGGATGGTGCTTCGGCTACGCGTATATGCGATGTCTGTGGGGCACCTGCCCAGGACGCAGCTCTCGCTCTTTCATCAGCTGCGCAGTCGGGCCCGACGCCTGGGCGATCGGATTGTCGAGGCGGCCGCGCTGAGGCTGCTCGGAGCGATCGGATTCATACACGAGGGGGTTTCCGCTGCACGCGGCTGGACGGCTGAGGCCGCCGACATGAGTCGCGCGGACGGAGACGAACTGAGCGTAGGGCTCGCGTTGAACAACCTCGGTGAATTCGCGCGGTACGTCGAAGAGTACGACGAGGCGCTGGGTCTGTTCGCAGAGGTGACGACGATCCATGAGCGGATCGAGGCGTGGAGTCCTGCAGCCTCAAGCAATTCGAGTGCAGCGCTTGTGTACATCGCGCGTGGTGACTACGCACGTGGCGAAGCTGCTGCGAGGCGATCCGTGCGGTTTGCCGAACGCGGCACGAACAAGGTCATCCGTAGCGAGGCGTATGCCTGCCTCGCTATGGCTCTGATCGGTCTCGGCCGGATCGAGGAAGCCCGCCGCGCACGGGGCGATGCCGCCGTCGACGTGGCGATCGTGGAGGTGAAGGAACTCACAGCGATGGTGATGCTCGTCGATGCACGTCTGCATATTGCGGAAGGAGATCTGGATGCTGCCGTCGCACGGTACGACGAGATCGTGCGATTCTCGCGCGACGGTGGTGGTCTCCCGGAACTTCGGGTGGGCTGGCTGGGGCTGGCGGACGTGCACCGGTTGCGAGGAGATCCGGAAGACGCCGAGAAAGCGCAGATCGAGGCCGATCGTGTGCTGTCGCGATTACGTGACGGGGCTTCGTAGGGATCGTTGTGGCGTGTGAAGGATAAGCAGTCAGGCGGAAGCGAGCGCTCGAGCGCTCGAGCTCAGTAAATCGCGGGCGTGAAGACGAAGTGCCTGAAGAATATGTCCGGGCTGCGCGGGAACCCTCGTCACATGATCGAGACTGTCCAGTTCGGGAAGCAGATCGCCGACCACGATTGCGCGATCGGCGGTTCGCAGCATGCGCAGGTCGTTACGGTCATTGCCGAGCGCGAGTAACGGCTCTCCATTGCGGCGCAGCAGGCGGAGCCCCGCGGCCTTGTTCGCGTCAGCAGCGACGACGTCAGCATCACCGGTCGCGTGCGGGTACACCGCACCGGCCGAACCCACGAGCTGGGCGAGTGCGTCGGACCAGTTCGCGCCGGTGGCGATGCTGAACTTTACGACGCCGTCCAGGAGCGGAGCAGTCGTTGAAAGGGGAACGCGTGCCCGGGTCCCCATCCACGGCAGAGCATCGGAGTGGCTGGCTGCGAACCGGTCGCCGTACTCGAGACAGAATTGTTCGCCGCGCGCACGCAGCCGTTCCACCAGGTTGCGAACGAGCACCGGATCGAGGCTCTTCCGATGCAGCTCCGCCGTCGGCGTCGCGACGATCGCGCCGTTGCAACATACTCGTCCGAGGCTGCCGGCCAGGTGCCCGAACCATTCGTCGAGGACACGAGGAGAGCGGGCTGTCGCGACGGAGAGCGCTACATCTTCTCGGGCCGTGAGCTTCGCCAGCGCCGCGTGAATGAGCCGGTGCGGACGTCGACCATCGAAGACGATCGTGCCGTCCAGGTCGGTGGCGATATGCAGTCGTGAACTGGTGTGCATCAGAGGAGTGACGTGCACTGTCATCGCCGCGTCTCCGAGGGCGTGGCAAGATCGGTGACGCTGACGGGGTCGGCAGAGCGTCTGGCGAGCAGCAGCACGATCGCTGCGGCGAGAAGTCCGGTGGCCGCGAACCCCGCAGACCAGAACATCGCCGCAGCGATACTCAGCCCAGACGCCGCAGTCGGCACGACACTAAGGGCTGTGAGCGTGGCGATTCCCATAGCGCCACCGATGTTCTGCGCTGTGGTGAGCAGGCCAGCCGTCGTCGCTCTCGTTTCGGGAGGAGTGGCATCCACCGCGCCGACGGAGGCGGCAGGAAAGCACAGACCGAGTGAGACACCCACACCCGCCATCGAAGGCAGGATGCCGGCCCAGATCGCAGCATCGTGAGCGGTTCCCAGCCAGAGGAGACTGAGGATGAAGATGCCCGATCCCAGCGCGAATACCCGCGGAGCACCCCACGCGGTGACCAGACGTGCGCCGACACCGGCGGAGAGACTGAAAAGGATGGGTTGCGGCACGATCAGCAGTGCGACAGCGAGTGCCGATGCGCCCTGTCCGTCGCTGAGTCCGAGGCTGAGCGCATACATTGATCCGACGACGCCGGCGAAGAGGCTGCCCAGACCGAGGCAGGCTGCGCGCGCGCGAGGAGACGACACGACCGACCTCGGGATGTCGCGGACGCCGCGCCGCGTGATCAGCCAAGCGGTGAGCAGAATGATGACGATGCCTTCGACCGCGATCAGGATCGGCGCGAGCGTGGTGAGGGCACCGACGAGGTGCACGGCGAGCATCAGGCAGACCGTGAGCAGCACGGCGCCGACGATATCGGGGCGGCCCTGTGTGCGGGCGCTGGCCGAGCGGATGCCGTAAGTAGCAGCGAATACCAGCACAACGGCCGGCACCGAGATGAGAAAGCTCCAGCGCCATCCGAACCACGTCACCGCAGCCCCCGGAACGACCAAGCCGAGTGAGAAGCCGACTGCTCCCATCGCCCCGTAGATCGCCACTGCGCGGTTGCGGCTTGCACCCTCAGGGAGTCCGGCGGTGATCAGTGCGAGGGCAGCGGGAGCGCTGAGCGCGGCGCCCGAGCCTTGGATGACGCGGCCCACGATCAGCAGCGCCGATGAGGGCGACATGGCGCACACGACGCAGCCGAGGCCGAACAGGGCGATGCCCGCGAGGAACACCCGCCGCCGGTCAAGCCGGTCAGCGAGTGCCCCCGCGATCGGAAGTAGGCCTGCATAGGCGATGAGAAACGCACTCGCGACGAGTTGAAGCTCGCCGTCCGAGAGCGAGAGTTCCGTGCGCAGAGCCCCCAGTTGCACATTGATTCCCGACGTGCTCATGCCCTCCAGCAACAGTGCAAGGCAGATGATGATCATCCTGAATCGACCCATACCGGCCATCCCCAACCCCCTCCGGAACCGGAGTGTCCGGTTCGAGAGGAAGTGTGCGGGAAGCGACTTTCTTCAGGCTTTCATCGAGACGATGGATTAAGTCGCGAAGACGCAGCGACGTGCGGGTGTGTCGTCAGGTATTCCTCGAAAGCCTCGCGGCTGGTTCGGGTCGGGGTGAAGCCGAATTCGTTCTTCAAACGGTCGTTCGCCAGCACCGGACGGTAGCGCAGGAACGGCACCTTCTCCGATCCGTGGGGCGTCAGTCGCAGCATCCGCCCAATGCTGAGCGCAGCGACGAGCACCCACGCCGGGATCGTCAGCAGTGGCTTGCCCAGCCGCGCTGCGATCTCAGACACGGTGAGACGCCCGTCACCTGCGACGTTGAAGATGCCGGCTGGGCCGTCCGTCGCCGCGCGCACCATGGCCGAGGCGACATCATTGACCCAGATGAACACGAAGGGTGAGTCGGAGCCGGTGATGCTCAGGATGCGCCGACCGTCCCAGAGCGCGGTGATCTGGTTGTGAACATCGGGGCCGAGGATGGTGCCGATGCGGAAGATGACCTGTTCCAATTCCGGATGCGTACCGCGGTACTCCGCGAGCATCTCCTCGACCAACCGCTTGTGCTTCGAGTACGGGAACGCGTCGTTGCCGCGCACAGGTTGGGACTCGTCGATCCATTCCGGGTTGTTGGCGTGATAGCCGTAGGCGGCCCCAGAACTCGACACCACAACGCGCGATACGCCGGTCTCCACACATGCCGCCAGCACATTCGCGGAACCGGTTACATCGACGCGGTACTCGAGGCCGACATCGGCGCCCGGGTTGACGATGGCGGCGAGATGCACGACCGTGTCGATGCGGTGTTCACGCAGGACGGGAGCGATGCTCGCGGCATCCGTCACATCCAGCACCACCTGGGTGATGCCGTCGTGCGTGGTGCCGACGCGCAGATCTGACGAGATGACGATCTCCACATCCGCGCGCGCCGAGAGCATCGCAGCCACATGCGTCCCGAGAAATCCGCTGCCGCCGGTGATGAGTATCCGGCTCATATGTCGGCCGCCGTGCGGTGGGCGCTCGCATCACCCGACGCGGATCCGGTGCGCTTACGGGTATGACGCGCCCATAGGCTTGCCACCACGAGTCCGGCGATGATGTCCCAGATTCCCCACCATCCGGCCACGATCGCCATGCCGCCGAGGCCATCGAAGAACGCGAACACGAGTCCGAGTCCGAGTCCGGCATTGCGGATACCGACTTCGAACGTCATCGCCTTGCGCTCACGAGTGCCGAGGCCGCCCAGAACCGCCGTGCCATAGCCGAGGAACAGTGCGACGGCATCGTGGATCGTGACGACGAGAACGATGATCCCCAGCACCTGTACAAATACCGCCCAGTTTCCGACCAGCGCCACAACGATGAATCCGACCAGCGCGATCAGACTGAACCACTTCACGAACGGGTGCACCTTCGCCGCAACCCGGGGGAGCTTCGCACGCACCAGCAGGCCGACGGCGAAGGGCAAGCCGATGATCAGGACGATCTCCAGCAGCATTTTCATCGGGTCCAGCGCCACCTGGCGCAGCACCGCGCTCGCCGTCGGGTGTAGCGATCCCCAGAAGGCGATGCTCAGCGGCATGGCGACGATGTACAGCAGGTTGCCGACGGCTGTCATCGACACCGACAGGGCGACATTGCCGCCGGAGCGGTGCGTGAGCACCTGTGAAATGTTCCCCGGTGGGCAGCAGGCCACCAGGATCATTCCCATGGCCATGGATGCCGTCACTGGCAGTACGAGCGTCAGCAGGAACGTCACGGCGGGAAGTAACAGCAGTTGCGCGAGGATTGCGATGACGAACGGCTTCGGATGCTTCGCCACCACACGAAAGTCCTCCGGTGCGGTATCCAACGCGATGCCAAGCATGATCAGCCCGAGCACGACGTTGAGAATGGTCAGCGAGCCGGGAGTGAAGCTCAGGACGACATCATCGACGTTCATGCCGGATCCAGCAACTTGCGCTCGGCACGCATGGCCGCGCGATAGGCATCCTTGTTGACGTAGTACGACATCCGATCCAGCCCGAGATAATGGTAGCCGCCGGTGAGATCGGGCCATGGTACGCCGGTGACGCGCTGCCGGAAATGTGCTGCGCTCTCGGGCGCCCTCTCTGCCGCGGCAAGATAACTGGCCAGGAGCTCTGCCTGCTCGAAACGCCCCTGCCATCCGATGCCGGATGCCTCGATCATGCCCATCACGTATAGCCCGTTGAACGAGGCGGGGAAGATGTTCAGGAACAGCCGCGGGGCGGCTGTGCGCCAGGAGAGATGTTCGCGATCCACGAAGGGGTAATCGAGGTGGTATCCGGTCGCCAGCATCACCAGGTCGTAATCATCGCTGCTGCCATCGCGGAAATGCACGGTCTGTCCGTCGAAGCGGGCGATGTCGGCCCGTACACGCAGGTCTCCCTGGCCGAGATGGTTCAGCACCATGGTGTTGACGATCGGATGCGACTCGTAGATGCGGTAATTTGGCCTCGGAAAGCCGAACCTCACCGGATCTCCGGTGAATGCCTTGAGTACACGGGAATCGAGGGCCTGCTTGATTCGCGCAGGCAGCGGGCGGCCCTGATTCAACGTGTCGCTCGGGCGGCCGAAAAGATAACGCGGCACGAAGTAGTAGCCGCGCCGCACGCTCATGTCGATGGACTCCGCGTGGTGCACGGCATCCACGGCGATGTCACACCCGGAGTTTCCCGCGCCAATGATCAGTACACGCTTGCCATCAAGCTGCTTGGCATCCTTATATGCACTTGTGTGCATGAGCTCGCCGCTGAAGTCGCCGGCAAGGGTGGGGATGTTGGGGTCGGCGAGCGTTCCGTTCGCGAGGATGACACCCGCATACCAGTGGGTGCTCTCGTCTTCAGAAGATTCTGCGGTGAGGTCCCATCCGCCATCGCGGGGCTCTAGACGTGTGACGCGAGTGTCGAAACGGAACAGCTCGGTCAACTCGAAATGATCTGCGTACGCCTGGAAGTACTCGCGCAGCACACGGTGGTTCGGATAGTCGACATTGGTCCCCATCGGGAACTCGGTGAACTCGGTCGTTGTGCGCGATGAGATCAGGTGCGCCGACTCGTACATCGTGCTGCGTGGGTTCGTGATGTCCCACAGCCCACCGACGCCGTGGGAGGCTTCGTAGCCATCGACCTCAATGCCCTGCTTCTGCAAGGCGCGCGTTGCGGCCAACCCTGATGGGCCCGCGCCGATAACGGCGTATCTGCTCATTCTGCTCCCCGCACGACGGTGTGCTCGATCTGTGTCCCCGAGTCGATCGTAGCGCCGCCGCCGTGCGGGTGCCTGTTCTAGCTCAGAACGTGCGCAGCTCCTGCTGTCGTGCCGCGAACACCTCGTGCACTGCGGCGAAGAGCGGATGCTCCGGCTCCAGCCCCGTGACGGTCGAGGTGAGCACATCGGCGTCTTCGCTGTGCAGCATCCGCTGCAATTCGACGGACTGCTCATCGGTGGGATCATCGAAGGCGACGGCAGCGGCGACAGCTTCCACCAGCGCTGTCGTCTGCAGACCACGCTCTGCGGCCTGCACGGCAGGGCCGATGAACCGCTCGTTGCGTGAGAGCTTGCGCAGCGGTTGGCGTCCCACCCGCTGCACGGTGTCGATGAGGGACGGATTGCGGAACCGTTCCAGAATCTTCGCGCGGTACTGGGCGAGTTCGGCCGGGTCCAAGCCGTGCACGGCGACGAGGACAGCCGAAGTCTCCTCGAGTGCGGCGCCGACCTTGTCAGCGATCTTCGGGTCGGCGAGCGCGTCCGAGATTCGCTCGTGTCCGGCCTGCGCGCCGAAGTATGCGGTGGCCGCGTGCCCGGTGTTCACAGTGAAGAGCTTGCGCTCGATGTAAGGACCGAGATCATCGACGAAGTGCGCGCCGGGAATGTTCGGTAGGTCACCGTTGAATGGACCCGACTCGATCGCCCACTCGAAGTATGGCTCGACGGTGACATCGACTCCGCCGCCCTCCGGTTGCGCGGGAACGATGCGGTCGACCGCGGTGTTCGCGAACACCGCGCGTGCGGTGAGCTCTTCAGCCTCTGCACCCGCGGCCTTCTCGATCTCGGCGCGCAGTTGATCGGTCGCACCGATCGCGTTCTCGCACGCCATGATCTTCAGCGGCGCGAGGTCGGGGGAGCGCAGCGCGAGCCCTGCGACGATCGCCGGTGCGATGAATCGCAGCACGGTCGGTCCGACAGCGCAGGTGACGACATCGGCGGTCGCGACCTCGTGGGCTACCGCATCCGGATCGTTCTTGCTATTCACCGCACGGAAGCCGGTGACGACGCGATCGGCGCCGCCGGGACCAGCCTCGTGCACGGTGTACGAGTCGACGTCGTTGATGGCATTCACCAGCGCATCGGCGACGTCAGAGAAGACGAGGTCGTAACCGCCCTCGCGCAGCAGCAGACCGACGAAGCCCCGGCCGATGTTGCCGGCGCCGAAGTGGACAGCCTTCATCGCTCGTTCACCGCTCATGATTCATTGACGTCAGACAGCAGCGCGAACAACTCATCGGGTGTCTGCGCGGCGTTGAGCTTCGCGACGTCATCCTCCTCGGAGAACAGGATCGCGATCTGGGAGAGGATCTCGAGATGCTCGTCTCCTCGACCGGCGATACCGATCACGAATGTGGCCTCATCTCCTGCCCAGTCCACGCCGCCGTCATACCGTACGACGGACAGACCTGAGTCGAGGATCGCGGCCTTCGTCTCATTCGTGCCATGCGGGATCGCCAGGCCGTTACCCATGAAGGTCGACACTGTCTCTTCACGCTGGCGCATCGCGTCGACGTAGGCGGGGGTGACTGCGCCAGCCGCGACGAGGATGTCGGTGGCCTCCTGCAGCGCCTCATCCTGGGTGACAGACCCTGAGTGGATACGGACCTGTCCGATTGTCAGAACGCCCATGATGTCTCCTTCTTTCAGTGGTGGGGCGGATGCCGCAGCATCCGCCCCACCAGATGGGATTACTCGCCGGATTCCTTCTGGTCGCGCACCATTTCGACGACCTCTTCATACTTCGGGGAATTCATGAAGTTGTCCACCGAAACGTGAACCGAGTTCGGGGATTTGTCCTTCGCCCGATCTGTCAGTTGCTGCTGGGTGATCACGAGGTCGGCGGTGCCGTCCAGGTTCGCAATCGCCTGGTTGGTGACTGTGACACCTTCGATACCGGCCTTCTTCAGCTTGTTGCGCAGCACGCTCGCGCCCATGGCAGATGAGCCCATGCCGGCGTCGCACGCGAACACGATGTTCTGAATCGGAGCGGTGACGGTCGCGGTGGCCGCTCCTGCCGCTGTGCCGGCCGCCGCGGAGGCAGCCAGGTTCGACAGATGTGCGGATTCCTTGCCCTTGTTCGCCGCGGTCTGCGCGATCGCCGCGCCGAACGTGTCGCCTTCGGCTGCCAGATCACGCTTGCGCGAGGCTCGCAGAATGACACCGGTAATCAGGAACGTCACAGTGGCGGCGATGATGACCGACAGATAGACGACCAGCAGATTGCCGATACCGGAGCCGATGGCGGCGGCGGTCACGGCGATGATGCTTCCGGGAGCTGCCGGGAAGGCCAGCCCGCCGCCCAGGAGCATGTTCGTGGCAACCCCCGATGCTCCTCCGGCGATCAGGGCGAGAATCGTGGTCGGCTTGCTGAGCGCGTACGGGAAGTAGATCTCGTGGATGCCACCGAAGAACTGGATGATCGCCGCACCGGGTGCGGAGGCCTTGGCAGCGCCGACGCCGAAGAACGTGAATGCGAGCAGCAGACCGAGGCCAGGGCCGGGGTTGGCCTCGATGAGGAACAGGATCGACTTTCCTGTCTCAGCGGCCTGTTCGATGCCAAGCGGTGTGAACACGCCGTGATTGATGGCGTTGTTCAAGAACAGCACCTTGGCCGGCTCGACGATGACCGACACGATCGGCAACAGCTGCAACGACACGAGCCAGTCGACGGCGGCTCCGAGCACGGTGCTGATGCCGAGCATCACAGGGCCGAACGCGAAGAAACCGGCGATGGCGAGGAGCATGCCCAGGATGCCAGCGGAGAAGTTGTTCACCAGCATCTCGAAGCCAGGCTTGATCTTGCCGTCCCAGAGCCTGTCCATCTGCTTGGTGATCCATGCGGCCAGCGGGCCCATGATCATCGCGCCGAGGAACATCGGGATGTTGGTGCCGACGATGACGCCCATAGTGGCGATCGTTGCGACGACCCCGCCGCGCTCGCCGTAGACCATACGGCCAGCAGTGTTCGCGATGAGTAGCGGGAGCAAGTAAGTCACCATCGCGCCAACGAGACCGACGTATGCCTGGATATTGCCGCCGTCGCCTTCGGCCAGCGCTGTCATGGCGCCCGACCACCCGACGATGGCCGAGTCGCCGCCACCGCCGATGATCTCGGCGACCGGATACCAGTGCCAGCCCTTGAAGGGGGTGTCCGCGCCGAAGAACCCGGCGGGAATGAAGAGCATCGTGATGAAGCCCCAGGCAATGAAGGCCGCGATGTTCGGCATGATCATGCCGGAGAGGAACGTGCCGAGTCTCTGCACGCCTACACGGAGCCCGCCCTGTTTCGGGGCGGCTGGTGACGTCGTCGTCATGATGTCGTCTCTTTCTGATGTGAGGGGAGGGCCGCGGCTGCGTCAGTCACGGCATTGCGAGCACCGGCGGCGGCGTCCGCCGCCAGTGCCAACTCGGCGAGGCGCTTGGCCTCGTCGAGGGTGCGCTCAGAGAGCGCGAGTCGAACATCTGCGAGGGCAGCAGGAGCCATCGACAGGCTCGTGGCGCCGAGACCTACCAGCACGACGGCGAGCAGTGGGTCGGCCGCGGCCTCACCGCAGATGCCGACGGGCTTGCCGGTACGGGCACCGGCATCACCGACTTCCTTGACCAGGCGCAGCACAGCGGGATGCCATGGGTCCTGGAAGCTCGCCACGGAGCCGAGCATGCGGTCAGCGGCCATCGTGTACTGGGTGAGGTCGTTCGTGCCGATAGAGGCGAAGTCCGCGTGCGCGAGCACTCGGTCGGCCAGCAGCGCGGCGGCGGGGATTTCCACCATCACTCCTGCTGTCTTCACTCCATACTCACGTGCAAGGGCGGTGAAATACCGCGTCTCCTCGACGGTGGCCACCATCGGTGCCATCACCCACAGATCGGCGTCGGTGGCAGCATCCGCTTCGGCGAGCGCGGTGAGCTGCTCGCGCAGGATGTCCTCGCTCGCGCGCAGTGACCGAAGCCCGCGCAGGCCGAGCGCCGGGTTCTCCTCGTGCGCGTCGTTGAGGAACGCCAGTGGCTTGTCAGCGCCGGCATCCAGCATTCGAACCACGACTTTTTTGCCGGGGAACGCCGCCAGTAGTGCTCGATACGACTCACGCTGCTCGGCGACCGTCGGAGCCTGCGCTGAGGAAAGGAACAGGAACTCGGTGCGGAAGAGTCCGACACCCTCGGCGCCACGTGCCACCGCATCTGCAGCATCGGCTGGCTTGCCGAGATTCGCCAGCAGTGCGATCGCAGTGCCATCGGCGAGTGCACCTGGAGTGGGCGGTGCCGTCTGGGCTGCGTCCAGTGCGGCGGCCCGCTGTGTGGCGCGGTCGAGCTGTTCGGCGCTTGGGTCGGTGGTGACCGTGCTCGCCGCAGCATCCACTATCACGGTCGTTCCGGTCTCCAAGGAAGAAGCATCCGCGGCGCCGACGATGGCGACGATGCCCTTCTCGCGAGCGAGGATCGCAGTGTGCGAGGTGGGGCCGCCATCGCTGGTGATGAGAGCCAACACCTGCTCGAGATTGAGTAGTGCAGTGTCTGCCGGCGCGAGATCTCGCGCCACCAGCACGAATGGATGCCCGGGGTCGGGCACACCGGGAGCGGCGACGCCGCGCAGATGGGCGAGGATGCGCTGGGCGATGTCATCGAGGTCGGCTGCGCGCTCGCCGAGGTATCCGCCGAGAGCTTCCAGCGTCGCGCGGAAACCGGCGAAGGCGTCGTGCACGGCCCATTCCGCGGTGCCGCCATTGTCGATGCGGGCGTCGACCTCATCCTGAAGTGTCGGGTCCTCGGCAATCATCGCTTGGGCCTCGAGCACCTCCTGCGCTGATCCGCCTGCGACATCAGCGCGCTGCTGCAGCTCGGTGGCCACAGCTGCGACTGCTTCGCGGGCACGGGTGCGCTCGGCATCGGCGCCCAGTGTGCTGGACGTGTTCTCTGGTGCAGGGAGGGCTTCGGCCATGCGGACGACGGGCCCCTGTGCGACGCCCCGCCCGATGCCGACTCCTCGCAACTCGGTCATCCCGCTGCGTCCTGGTCGTGGTCAGTGGTCAGCAGCTCGGTCAGTGTGTCGATGATGCCCTCGGCGCCGTCTCCCTCTGCAGAGAGCGTCACGTAATCACCGTGATCGAGGCCCAGGGCGATGATGCCCAGGATGCTGGCCGCATTGACCGGCTTGCCGGAGTCCTTGGCGATCGTCACCGCGATGCCGGACTCTTTGGCAGCCTGAGCGAACAGCTTCGCCGGGCGGGCATGCAGCCCGTGGGTGGAGCCGATCCGTACGGTCCGTGAGACAGCAGTCATGATGTTCCTTTCGCAGTGGGCTTCGCGGTGGAGTTCGCAGTGGACGTCGCGGTCGAGTTCGCGGCGGATGAAGAATCTGAGATCGCGGTCTGGGCGATCGTGAGCGTGCGCGTGCCGTCGAGGTCGGTGAACACATCGTCCGGAAGCACAGCGACCGGTCCGCGAGCTGCGGCATGGATCGCGTCGAGATGGTCGGAGAGGTGAGGGCCGACGAGCACGAGGTCCGCGAAGGCGGTGGAGATGGTCTGCTCGGTGCCAGCGGAAGTTTCCCAGTCGAGGCCGACGGCGGATGCGGCACGCCGAAGCCGCTGGGCGACGAAGGTGCTGGACGCGCCAGCGCCGCACACCACCAGAATCCTCATTGATGCCACCTCTTTCTACTCTCCATTCTGGGAAAAGGCTGAGAGGGATGCCACCACGTTCCTTTCCGCCCCTGCGGAACCTGCCGCTCTGGCCCATGGCGGCCGCAGTACTGACATCATGGGAATGCAACGGACCGAGCTCTGGGGAGGATCATGTCGCGACAGCGTCAAGACCAGCTTCTGCAGGCTCTGCTTCGTCAGGACGAATGGGCGACAGCAGCGAGTCTCGCCGATGTGCTCGGTGTGACACCGCGTAGCATCCGCTCATATGTTGCCGCGCTGAACGTGCGCACGACCGACGGCGACGCAGTCGAATCCGGTCCGGCCGGCTACCGCGCCGGTGCAGGGGCGCATGCGGCGCTGCGCACGCGCGTGACGGGGGAATCCGCCCCACGCGATCGACTGCACTCGCTGGTGCGGATGCTGCTCGACGCGTCTGACGGCATCGATGTCTACGACACCGCAGAGCGGATGCACGTCAGCGAGGCGACCGTGGAATCGGATCTCGCTCGGGTGCGGGGCTTGCTCGGCGCTGAACTGCGGATCGAACGCGACCGTGAGGTGGTTCGCCTGCAGGGGACCGAGGTCGCGCAGCGGCGCCTGCTGAGCAGGTTGGCTCACGACGAGATGGATGCCGGATCATTCCATCCGGAAAGCATCCGGCGCGCACTGACTGGGACGGCGGTCGCCGCGCACGCCGTGGGCCCGTTCAAGACCGCACTGGTACGAGAACTCGGCGAACTCGGGTACTACGTCAACGAACTCGCGATCTCTGACGTGCTCCTGCACATTGCGATCGCCGCCGACCGCGTCTCGGCCGGACGTGCGCTTGAAACCCCGATCTCCGGCACGTGGGAGGAGATTCCCAAGCTCGGCGCAGTGATCAGCCGACTCGCGGGGGAGCACTTCGGCGTCGCTCTCGGTGATGGAGACAGCGCACATCTGGCGACGCTCGTGCTGACACGAGCAATCGCGCCAGGGCAGAACGCGGCATCCGAGGCGGTGCGCAGCGGTGTCGATCCTGGCATCGAAGCCGCAGTCCGCGCCGAGATCGTGCAGGCCGCAGCCGACTATCAGGTCGATCTTGTCGATGAGGCCTTCATCCTTCGACTCGCACTGCACGTGCAGAACCTGCTGCGCCGGGCTCAGGAGCAAGCGTGGACCCGTAATCCGCTGACCCGTTCGCTGAAGTCTTCGTATCCGATGATCTTCGAGGTGGCGGTGTCGATCGCCAGCGGCCTGCACGACCGCCTGGGTGCGCCGATCCACGACGATGAGATCGCATATATTGCCATGCACATCGGCGGCAGGCTCGAACGCAGCCGCAAGGCAGAAACGATCCTCACCGCGACGATCGTCTGCCCTGGCTACTACGAGCTGCATGAATTGCTGCGCTCGAGTGTCGACAGGTCGCTGGGTTCCTCGGTCGAAGTCACCAGCGTCGTGACAACCGTCGACCCGGACTGGACGAGCATCGACACCGATCTGGTGCTCACGACGATCGACCCTGGGACGAGTGGCGAGCGCTACGTGCGCATTCAACCGTTCCTCACTGACGCCGATGTTGAGCGGGTGTCGCAGACCGCGGCACGGATGCGCCGGGGGCGACGGCTGATGCGCCTGCGCGAAGAGCTGTCACGTTATTTCGTCGCGGATGCCTACATCTGCCCGCTTCCGGATGAGGGCGACGAGGCCATCATCCGCCGCCTGGGCGGGCTGCTCGTAGGTACCGGGCTCATCGGCGACGACTACGTCGAGAACACGATCATCAGAGAACGAATGTCGTCGACGGCGTTCACTGATGCGCTGGCAGTGCCGCACGCCTTGCAGATGACCGCTCAGCGCACCGCTATCGCGATCGGTGTCGCCGACGGGTCAGTCGCGTGGGGTGAGGGACGCGTGCAAGTGGTCGCGCTCGCCGCATTCAGCGAGAGCGATCGCACGGCATTCCAGACGGTCTTCGAGCAGCTCGTCGAAGTGTTCAGCGAGCGCGACAGCGTGCAGCGGATCGTTCGCCGCGGCACCACGTTCGAGGCGCTGCTCGACGAGCTTGTGGCTGTCATCGACGGCTGATTTAGTCTCGGCCGCACAGAATCAGTTCAGTCGTTCGGGTCCAATTCAGTGTTGCGGATCCAACTCAGCGTTGTGGATCCAGTACCGCGGCCATGGCGTCGAGCACTACGAGAGCATCGGCAGAAGGCGTCGTGTCGAGCACGACCTCGTCGCCGTGCCCAAGTCCGAGTTCCATGACGGCGAGCACGCTGGACAGGTCGACGCTGGCGCCGTCCCGCGTCGTGAGCGTCACCGGGGCGGAATGTTCGAGCGCCAGCCGTGCAAGCTCAGCCACGGGGCGAGCGTGGGCTCCGTGAGCAGTGGTGATTCTCACACGTCGAGTGGGCATCTCTCCGGCGCTCAGGAGCGCTCCTCCAACAGGGTCCGCACGCCTGCCTCGAGGGCAGTGACGATGGCCTTCGCCTCGTCATCTGATTCGCCCTGCGTATCCAGGTACACCTTGAGCTTCGGCTCGGTGCCGCTGGGGCGAACGATCACCCGCGACCCTCCATCGAGGTGGTAGCGCAGCACATCGCCTGCTGGCTGGCCTGCGGGTGCCTGGAGTAGGTCCTCCGCAGACTTGATGGCGACGTCGCCGATTCGGGCAGGTGGCAGTGTGCGCAGCGACAGCATCAGCTTGTCGATGATCGAAAGGTCATCGACCCGCAGCGACACCTGGCCGCTGGCGAAGTGTCCGTATGTCTCGCCGAGCTGGGTCAGCAGGTCGCCCAGTGTCTCGCCGCGCTCGTGCGCCTCAGCCGCAAGGCCGAGTACAGCGATCGCTGCGGAGATGCCGTCCTTGTCACGGACAGTGTCGGGGTTCACGAGGTAGCCGAGAGCTTCCTCGAAGCCGAAGACCGCGCCGGGTGCACGCGAGATCCACTTGAATCCGGTGAGAGTTTCATGGAAGTCGAGCCCGTGGTGGGCGGCGATCGCACCGAGCCCGGGGGAGGAGACCAGTGAGCAGGCAAGGGATGCGCCGGTCTGTCCCTCGGCGGCGCGTGCCGCACGAGCGCCGAGCAGCAGCCCGACCTCGTTGCCGCTGAGCCTGCGCCAGCCACCGTTCGCTGACCTGTCGGGGATCGCGACGCCCAGACGATCTGCGTCCGGGTCGTTGGCGATGATGAAGTCGGCCCTGGTGCGGCGTGCCGCCGCGATCGCGAGATCCATCGCGCCGGGTTCTTCCGGATTCGGGAACGCGACTGTACGGAAAGTCGGATCGGGATGCAGCTGTTCGCCGACGGTCTTCGGATGGGGATAGCCCGCCGCGCGCAGGATCCGCGAGAACGTCTCCCAACCGACACCGTGCATGGCCGTGTAGACCCAGGTGAGATCCCGGGCTGCGGCCGGTGCAGGAGCGACCGCTGCGGTCGCAGCGATGTACGCCTCAACGACGTCCTCGCCTGCATCCTCGTACCCGATCGATCGGGGAAGCAACGACCCACTTCCGGCATCCGCCACCCGCTGGATGTGTGCCTCGATCTCTGCATCACCGGGTGACACGATCTGCGCGCCATTTTCTGCGCCACCGAGGTAGACCTTGTAGCCGTTGTCGTTCGGCGGGTTGTGACTTGCTGTGACCATGACACCGGCATCCGCACCGAGATGACGTACCGCGAAGGCGAGCACGGGAGTCGGCAGCAGGCGGGGCAGCAGGATCGCGCGCAGGCCAGCGCCCGCGAAGATCTCGGCGGAGTCGAGCGCGAACCGGCGGGAGTTCCGGCGGCCGTCGTAGCCGACGACGACAGTAGGCGTGGCGCCGTTCGCATGAGACAGAAGATACGAAGCGAAGCCTGCCGCCGCCTGTGCGATCAGTACACGGTTCATCCGGTTGCTGCCGGCGCCGATCGCGCCGCGGAGCCCCGCAGTGCCGAAGGTGAGACGCGTGGCGAAGCGATCGTCCAGGTCGGCACGCGCCGCCGCATCTCCGGCAGAGGCACGGGTGATGATGCCGGCCAGTTCGTCGCGCGTTTCCGCATCCGGATCCTGACGCAACCAGGCACGCGCCTGTGCGAGGCGGTCTGCGGTCTGGTCGTCGATGTCGCTCATAGTGCCTCGATCACACGGGCGAGCAGCGCCGAGATCACAGGCTCTGCTTCCTTGCCTGCTTCGATGACCTCGGTGTGGCTGAGTGGCGTCTTCTGGATGCCGGCGGCGAGGTTCGTGATCAGGGAGAAGCCCAGGATCTCCATCCCGGACTCCCGGGCGGCGATCGCCTCGAGCGCGGTGGACATGCCGACGATGTGCCCGCCGATGTTTTTGGCCATCTGCACCTCAGCCGGCGTCTCGTAGTGCGGCCCGCGGAACTGTGTGTAGATACCCTCATCCAAAGAAGCATCCACGGAGCGTGCGATGTCCCGAAGACGCTGCGAGTAGAGGTCGGTCAGGTCGACGAAATTCGCACCCTCGAGCGGTGAGTCTGCGGTGAGGTTGATGTGGTCGCTGATGAGTACGGGCTGGCCAGGTGTCCAGGTTTCGCGGATGCCGCCAGCGCCGTTGGTGAGCACCATGATCTTCGCTCCCGTGGCGGCGGCGGTGCGGACACTGTGGACGACGCGTCGGACGCCGTGGCCCTCGTAGTAGTGGGTGCGTGCACCGATCACCAGAACATTCTTGCCGTCGGGTGTTCGCACGCTGCGGAGCGTGCCGACGTGGCCCTCCAGAGCGGGCTTCGAAAAGCCGGTCACCTCGGTCGCAGGGATCGTGGCAATGGTCTCGCCGATGAGGTCTGCGGCCTTGCCCCAGCCGCTGCCAAGCGTAAGGGCGATGTCATGCTTCTCGACGCCGCTCAGTCGCGCGATGTCTGCGGCGGCGAGGGCCGCCACCTCGAACGGGTCAGCGTTCGGGGCGTCGAGAGGATTGTCGTGAAAGTCGGTCATGGCTCCACTCTAAGGAAGGTGACGGCGAGTCCGGAAGATTGCGGAAGAATAGAAGACATGTCTTCCACTCCTTTCGAGCGCACTCAGCGCGTCGCCGTCCTCGGTGGCGGCCCCGGCGGTTATGAAGCGGCGCTAGCCGCGGCTCAGCTCGGCGCGGAGGTGACCCTCGTCGAACGTGTGGGAGTAGGCGGATCTGCTGTGCTTACTGACGTCGTGCCGTCGAAGAGCCTCATCGCTACAGCCGATGCTGCTGTCGCGATTTCCGAGGCGAGTGACCTCGGGGTGCAGTTCTACGCGAAGGGTGGAAATGGCAAGCCGTTGAAGCCGGAGATCGCGATCAACCTCGCTGCGGTCAACAAGCGCCTGCTGGCGCTTGCCGGACAGCAATCCGAAGACATGCGCTCGACGCTGCTGGAATCGGGCGTGAGTATCCTCTCCGGGCACGGCCGTCTGGAGGGGTCGAACGCGATCATCGTGTCGACGGGCCCAGGCGGCACCGACTTCGACCGCATCGAGGCCGACACGATCGTCGTCTCAGTCGGTTCGTCTCCGCGTGAGCTGGACAGCGCCAAGCCAGACGGTGAGCGCATTTTGACCTGGACGCAGCTCTACGGCATGAAGGCGCTTCCCGAGCACCTGATCGTCGTCGGCTCAGGTGTCACGGGTGCAGAGTTCGCTTCGGCGTACATGAACCTCGGGGCGAAGGTGACGCTCATCTCCAGCCGCGAGCAGGTGCTTCCTGGCGAAGACCAGGATGCCGCACGCGTGCTTGAAAAGGTCTTCAAGCGCGGAGGCATGACCGTGCTGTCGAAGTGTCGTGCCGATACGGTCGAGCGCAATGGCGACGGCGTGACGGTGACGCTCTCTGACGGCCGAACGGTCGAGGGCAGCCACTGCCTGATGGCGGTCGGCTCGATTCCGAACACCGCTGACATCGGACTCGAAGCTGCCGGGATCGAACTCGCGGAGTCCGGCCATGTGCGGGTGAACAAGGTGGCGCGCACCTCGGTACCGAACATCTACGCGGTCGGCGACTGCACGAACTTCTTCCCGCTGGCATCCGTCGCCTCTATGCAGGGCCGCACCGCGGTGTTTCACGCGCTCGGTGACATCGTCATCCCGCTGGAGAAGATCAAGATCACCTCGAACATCTTCACCGCTCCCGAGATCGCGACGGTCGGTTGGGGCGAGAAGGATGTCGAGGATGGTGTGGCTGACGGTCTCGTCTACAAGCTGCCGCTCGCCGCGAATCCGCGCGCGAAGATGATGGGCATCAAGGACGGCTTCGTGAAGATCATCGCCCGCAAGGGCTCTGGCACGGTGATCGGGGGTGTGATCGTGGCGCCGAAGGCATCCGAGCTGATTTATCCGATCGCCGTCGCTGTCGAACGTCGATTGACGGTGGACCAGTTGTCGCGCGTGTTTGCCGCGTACCCGTCTCTGTCCAGCAGCATCACGGATGCATCCCGCGCGATGCACCTGGTGAACATCTCCTAGGCCGCCTCGTTGGTGTGAGCTCGGCGTGCACCAACTTCGGAGATGTGCAGCTTCTTCGGAGAGATTCGCGCAATTCATCCGAAGATGGCGCACATCTCCGAGGCAGGTGCACGGCAAACTGGTGCGAATACGAGAAAGGCCCCGCCGCGGCGGGGCCTTTCTCGTTGGACTCAGGTCAGCTGATCGTCAGCAGCTGATGGCCGGAGGACACCGTGCCGCCTGCTACCGCGTTGATGCTGCCGATCACGCCGTCCTTGTGCGCTTGCAGCGGCTGCTCCATCTTCATCGCCTCGAGAACGATGACCAGATCGCCCTTGACGACTTCTTGGCCCTCTTCGACAGCGATCTTGACGACGGTGGCCTGCATCGGCGACTTGACGGCATCACCTGATGCGCCGGACGAGGCCGACATGGTGTGACTGCGCCGAGACGGCGGGACAGCTGCGGGGCGACCGGAGGTGCCAGCGGCGACAGTGACGCGGTCAGGCAGGCTCACCTCGAGGCGCTTGCCCGCGACCTCGACAACGACCGTGTGGCGGCTTGAGGTGGCAGCAGACTCTTCCATCTCGCCATCCCAGGCGGGGATGTCGTTGTCGAACTCGGTCTCGATCCAGCGTGTGAAGATGCCGAACTCGCCGTTCTCCGCGGTGAAGGCGGGGTCGCGGACGACCTTGCGATGGAACGGGAGAACAGTGGGCAGACCTGCGACCTCGAACTCGTCCAGTGCGCGTCGGGCGCGTTCGAGCGCCTCCTCACGGGTACGTCCGGTCACGATGATCTTCGCCAGCAGTGAGTCGAACGCACCGGAGACAGCGTCGCCAGCGGTTACACCCGAGTCGAGACGGATGCCGGGGCCGCCGAACGTCTTGAAGACGTGGATGGGGCCGGGCTGGGGGAGGAACCCGCGGCCCGGGTCCTCGCCGTTGATCCGGAACTCGAAGGAGTGTCCCTGCGGGATCGGGTCGTCATAGTCGATGGTGCCGCCGGCCGCGATGCGGAACTGCTCGCGTACGAGGTCGATGCCGGTGACCTCTTCTGAGACCGTGTGCTCCACCTGCAGACGCGTGTTCACCTCGAGGAAGGACACGGTGCCGTCGGCGCCGATCAGGAACTCGCAGGTGCCAGCACCGACGTAGCCGACCTCTCGCAGGATGGCCTTCGACGATTCGTACAGCTGGCGATTCTGCTCTTCGGTGAGGAAGGGCGCCGGTGCCTCTTCAACAAGCTTCTGGTGACGGCGCTGCAGCGAGCAGTCACGTGTGGAGATCACGACGACATTGCCCTCGGCATCCGCCAAACACTGCGTCTCGACGTGACGCGGCTTGTCGAGGTACTTCTCCACGAAGCACTCACCGCGACCGAATGCGGCGACGGCCTCACGGGTGGCGGATTCGAAGAGCTCGGCGACCTCGTCCAACTCGCGGGCGACCTTGAGGCCGCGTCCGCCGCCGCCGTATGCCGCCTTGATGGCGATCGGCAGGCCGAACTCCTTCGCGAAAGCGATGACCTCGTCAGCACTCTCGACCGGGCCGGGTGTTCCAGGCGCGAGCGGCGCACCGACCTTGTCCGCGACGTGACGGGCGGTCACCTTGTCGCCGAGAGACTCGATGGCTTCGGGGGAGGGGCCGATCCAGATCATGCCGGCGCCGATCACAGCGCGAGCGAACTCGGCGTTCTCGGCGAGGAAGCCGTAGCCGGGGTGAACGGCGTCAGCGCCTGCGCGACGAGCGATCGAGAGGATCTTGTCGATCTGCAGGTAGGTGGTGGCGCTCGTCTCTCCGTCCAGGGCGTAGGCCTCGTCTGCGAGCCGCGAGTGCAGGGCATCACGGTCCTGGTCTGCGTAGACGGCGACCGAGGATATCCCGGAATCGCGTGCGGCGCGGATAATGCGTACGGCGATCTCACCGCGGTTGGCGATGAGCACCTTGTCGATTGGCATGAGTGCCAGCCTAGCGAGATCGAGCCCGATCCTTTTGACAACTCTCCACAAGAAATTCGTGAAAACGTGGCGGGATGTCTACGACCACAGATCTGTCCACGAGACGCCGAGCTCGATGGCGAGTGCGCGGATGGTCGAGAGCGACATGCCGACCACGGTGGATGGGTCACCGTCGACGCGCGTGATGAAGGCACCGCCAAGGCTGTCGACGGTGAAGGCGCCGGCAACGTGCAACGGTTCCCCGGTGGCGACATACGCGGCGATCTCCTCATCGGTCACGTCAGCGAAGGTGACAGATGCTTCGGCGACCGCAGTCGCCTCTGCGGGAGCGCTGCCGGGCGTCAACCGGAACACAGAGTGGCCAGAATACAGGATGCCGGTCTTCCCCCGCATCTCCTGCCACCGCCGGGTAGCCTCCTCAGCCGTGTACGGTTTGCCGTAGACGCGGCCTCCGAGCGCGAACATCGAGTCGCCCCCGATCACCAGGCCGTCGAACGATGGGTCTTCCTCGGCGAGTCGGTGCGCGACATCCGCAGCTTTGGCCCGCGCCAACAAAAGCACGAGCTCTGCCGGCGGTATGTCAGCGCCGCGTTCGGCTACCGCTTGCGCGGTCACGGCATCCTCGTCTGTCTCCGGCGCACGCGTGATCGGCTCGATGCCGACCTGGCGAAGCAGCATGAGGCGAGCGGGGGAGGACGAGGCCAGGCAAACATGCATGCTGCCCACCGTATCCTGGAGGGATGACTTCCTCTGCGGGCCAGCTGCTCGACCTTGACATCACCGGCATCGCGCACGGTGGCACTTTCATCGCCCGTCATGAGGGGCGTGTCGTATTCGTTTCCGACGCGATTCCGGGAGAGCGCGTGCGCGTGCGCATCACTGACGCTGCCAAGTCATCGTTCTGGCGTGGTGAGACCGTCGAGGTGCTGGAAGCGTCACCGCACCGCCAGCCGCACGTGTGGCGGGAGGCCGATGTATCGCGTGACCCGGCAGATCGAGCAGGCGGCGCCGACCTCGGACACATTGAGTTGTCGCACCAGCGCACGCTGAAGCGCCAGGTGCTGCAGGAAGCACTCGACAAGTTTGCGGGTGCAGGCCTCGTGGCCCCAGAGATCAAGCCCGTTGGTGACGGAGACGGCACTGGCTGGCGCACGCGCGTGTCACTGCACGTCGATGATGACGGCATCGTCGGTCCGTATGCGGCACGCAGCCACCGAGTGATCCCGGTGCAGTCACACCCGCTCGCGCGTCGCCGCGTCGCGGCCGAGGCTCTCTCGCAGAAAAATGCGAAGCCCGGACGCATCGATCTCGTTGAGTCTGGCGATGGTCAGGTGCATGTCATCCGTCGTCCTGCGAAGGGCAAGCGCCCAGCCCCGCAGATCATCCGTGAGCAGGTGGGCGAGCGCACATTCCACGTGGATGCCGATGGCTTCTGGCAGGTGCACCCCCGCGCGGCTGACATTCTCGACACGGCCGTGCGTTCGGCGCTTGCCGGCCGGGTCGACCCTGAGGCAACGCATCTCGACCTGTACGGCGGCGTCGGCTTGTTCGGTGCCTCGTTGGGCGAACTCGGCGCGACCAACATCGTCACAGTGGAATCGAGCAAGCGTGCCACCGAGCTCGCGCAGCAGAACCTCGAAGCTTTCGACGTCCATGCGGTCACGGCACGCGTGGACAAGTACCTTGAGGGTTTCCCTGCGGATGAGCGCGTCGGCGCGGTCGTTCTGGATCCGCCTCGCGCTGGCGCCGGTCGCGCCGTCGTAGAAGGCGTGCACGCGCTGAACCCTGATGCGATCGTCTATGTGGCGTGTGACCCGGTTGCGCTCGCACGCGACCTTGGTACATTCCGTGCACTCGGCTGGCAGACGGATTCGCTTGAGGCTTTCGATCTGTTCCCGCACTCGCATCACTTCGAGGTTGTCGCGCTCCTCACACGGTGAGTACTCGGCCCCGCTCGGTGGGTACTCAGCGAATCGATAGGCTGGGTGCATGAGCAGGGTCGCACTCATCGACGATCACGAGTCCGTCCGCCTCGGGCTTGAACTGGCGTGCGAGCGGGACGGGGCGCAGTCCGTCGTCTTTTCCGGCAGCACAGTGGGGTCGTATCTCGGTTGGCGGCGGTCGACCGGGTCTGCTCCCGCCGATGTGGTTGTTCTCGATCTCACGCTCGGTGACGGCACAACCGTGACCGAGAACGTGGCCACTCTGGTAGCTGACGGTGCCAGTGTCGTCATTCACAGTGTTGCTGATCGTCCTGCGGCCGTGCGTGAAGCGCTCGCCGCCGGGGCAGTCGGTATCGTGAGCAAGTCATCGGCCCTCGATGACGTGCTTGACGCCATCCGCACAGTCGCTCGCGGTGAAGCTCTCAACAACGTCGAGTGGGCCAGCGCCGTCGAGGGAGATCGGGAGTTCGCCGATGCGCAGCTGTCGACTCGTGAGCGCGAGGTGCTGCGACTGTACGCCGCCGGGCTGCCGTTGAAGGTCGTCGCAGAGCGGCTGGGCGTCGCATATTCCACAGCCAAGGAGAACATCACTCGTGTGCGAGTGAAGTACGTCGAAGTCGGCAGGCCCGCGCGAACCAAGATCGATCTGCTTCGTCGCGCGATGGAGGATGGCATCGTCGCCGGCGATGGGGCCGCGAGTGCCAACTGAGACCGCTCTTCGTGACGCCTGGAGTCAGATTCCGTCCCCGGGCACAGCGGAGACCGAGTTCGAACGGTTCACCGGCAAGCGGATGGAGCGCATCCTCGCCACCGTAGTGGCCATCGGGTCGACTCTTTTGGGTGTCCAGGCGCTGTTGGTGGCCATCGGCGGCATCTCACATGGTGCATCGGCCGGTTACATCGCGCTCGTCTTCGTCGTCTACGTGCCATTGCTGGCCATGCTGGTCGCGTGTGTGACCGCTCGCGGAGTGCGCGTTGCGACGGGCTGCTTCGCCATCGTCTACGTGGTCGCCCTCGCGGCATGGCCCCTGGTCGTGGACACCAACAGTGCCGCCAGCCAGCCATGGATCTTCTTCCTGGTGAATGTCGGCGTCGTGGCTGCGATGCTCGCGTTCCCGATGAAGGTCCAGCTTGCCTGGGCCTTCGGAGTCCCCCTCGTCTACGGTTACGTTCGCCTCGTGGAGGGCGAGTTCACGAGCAGATTCTGGACCAGCACTGCCTTTGATGTGTCGTTCACCATCATTCTCGGCATCGTCATCGTGTCGCTCGGGTGGATGTTCCGCTCCGTCGCAGCGGGCGTTGACGAAGCGCGCGGCCAGACTGTCGCCTCATATGCGGCCGCGGCGGCCGCTGCAGCCGCAGAGGAGGAGCGCGTGGCCATCGCCGCCCTGATGCACGACAGTGTGCTCGCGGCGCTGATCGCCGCGGAGCGCGCAGACACCGACCGGGCGAGGGATCTGGCTGTCTCAATGGCACGAGAAGCGCTCACGCGCCTTGCGAACACCGACGCAGGTGTGGATCAGGAGGGCAGTGATGCGCCCGTTGCCACTGCACAGATCGTCATTGAGCTTCGCAGGGCACTGTCTGAAATCGGCGCGGATGCCGTCGTCGAAGAGCGGGGTAGCGCCGGATTGATTCCGGGACGAGTGGCACGCGCGCTCGTTCTTGCCGCGCGCCAGGCGATCGGCAATGCCGTCACTCACGCGCACGGCCGTGGCCTTCACCTCATTGTCCAGGGAAACGGTGATGAGGACGTCTCCGTCACAGTTGTCGACACCGGTCCCGGATTCGATGTGGATGCCATCGGCGAGGACCGTCTCGGAATCAGGGCCTCCATCATTGCGCGAATGGCGGGAGTGGCAGGCACAGCGACGATCGTCGCCGGATCCGCAGGGACCACCGTCGCGCTCGGATGGGAGCGGGCATGAACCGCTCGGTGCGCAGCATCGCCACGGCGCTCGCGGTCGGATTCGCGGTCTATTTCGCGGCGCGTGCTGTCTGGTGGATCGTGCAGCCGACGGCTCCGCTGATCATGGTGGCCGCGATCCTGCTGTATCTGATTGTGATGATGGCGACCGTGCTCGTGGAAGCCCCCAACGGAATGCAGATGCCGTTGTGGTGGGGAGTGGTCGCCGTCGTGACGAGCGCTGTCATCCCCACGATGGTGAGCGTGTCACTGCTGCCGATTCACAAGACGGCCCCGTTCGCGACCTGGTACATCGGCGCGCTGGGGCTGCTAGCGGTGGTGTGCATCGTCAGGCGGCGTGCCCTCGCGGGGTGGCTGGTGCTGCTGGCACTGACGATCTCATCCGCCGTGCATCTCGGGGTGTTTGTCGCGCTGGAGCTGGGGCTGGTCGGCTCGATCATGTGGACCCTCGTGGCGCAGCTGCTGGTGTTGTTCTGGGATCGTGCGGTGCGTGACACAGAGCATCTTGCCGACATTCAGCAGGCGGTCTCCGCCTGGCATGCGACCCAACTGGTCAGGCAGCGAGAACGTCGGGTTCGCGTGCAGTACGCGCTCGGAACGGCGGGACCGGTGCTCACTCGCACGGTTGCGTCGCGCGGGCATCTCACCGACGAAGAACGGCTGGATGCGCGACTCGCCGAGGGGCGGCTACGCGATGAGCTTCGCGGCGCGAGCCTGCTGAACGATGCTGTTCGGGACGCGATCCAGGCTGCTCGGCTGCGAGGAGCTGCCGTGACGGTGTTCGACGAGGGCGGGCTGGACGAGCTGGATGAGCAACGTCGTGCGGAGATTCGTGACGAGCTAGCCGATGTTCTCACTCGAGCCGACACTGGTCGAGTGATCATCCGCGCGGCGCGCGATTCGCACACGGCGGTCACGGTTGTGGGGCGCTCTGGAGCGGGCGGTTCCTCGGATGAGGACTCTGTCGGCCTCTGGCACGAGATTCCCCGGGAGCACGAGGATGCTGCGCCAGACAGCGATTGATGGGCGCGTGATTGAGATGGGCGAGGGGCGGCGTTTCCGCCAGCCCCTCGCCAGTTGCGGTGCAGTTACCCGAAAACTGACCGCGGTGGTCGATCTACGTCTGCCTACCCTGGGGCAGAGAGACCGAACGAACGCGAAGCGTCGATTCAAGTCTGCGGGAACGCAAGGAACTTGTCTGTAGGTACTTTGGGGGACAAGAATCCGTTCCCATGGGACATGATGGAGCCGTGAGTGTACGGCGCCGTGGAACAAATCTTCCGAAGATGGGCGACTTCAATCAGTCCGTCATCCTGGAAACCATCCGACGATCAGGCGAGGGTCTGAGTCGGATCGAACTGGTGGATGCGACCGGACTTTCGGCGCAGACGGTGACGAACATCACCCGCAGGCTGCTGGACGACGGGATCATCGAAGAGGCCGGTCGAACCATCACTGGTCCCGGAAAGCCGCGCACGACGTTGCGGCTGAATGCCAACAGCAGGCTATCGATCGGTGTGCATCTTGATCCGGCGGTCATGACGTTCGTGCTGCTGGACCTTGCCGGCTCGGTGATCGAACGCACCAAGAGGCGTACCCCCGCGAACGATCCGCGGCGAATCATCAAGGCGATGGCCAAGACAGTCGACGAATTGATCGTCCGCTCCGGGGTCGAACGTGAGCGCATCGCGGGGATCGGCGTCGCGACACCGGGGCCGCTGGATTCAGCTCGGGGCACCGTGATCGATCCGCCCAAGCTCAATACCTGGCACCGCGTGCCGCTGCGTGACGCTCTTGCTGAGGAGACCGGGTTTCCCGTCACCTTGGAGAAGGACACAACTGCGGCTGCGGTCGCCGAGCTGTGGACGGGAGTCAATCCGACGGACGGCTCGTTTCTGTTCGTCTACCTCGGTATCGGAATCGGCACTGCGCTCGTGCTCGACGGCGAGGTCGTGCATGGCTCCTCGCGCAACGTCGGTGAAGTCGGCCACATCATCGTCGACCCGGATGGTCCGCTCTGCGCATGCGGACAGCGCGGCTGCGTCGAGGTCGTGTGCACGCCTCAGGCGATCGTGGAGCGCGCCGAGAGTGCTGGCATACTCGCGGATGATCGTGTGAGCAGCGATGCCGGGTCGGTAGACGAGCGATTCACCGAACTGTGTGCGCGCGTCGCCGCGGGGGATGCTGAGGCTGCCACGGTGCTTGATCAGGCAGCGCAGCACCTGTCGGTGTTGATTTCGAGTCTGACGAACATGCTCGATGTCGATCGCGTCGTGCTGGGCGGGCCATTCTGGTCGCGCGTTGAAGAGCTGTATCTGCGACGCTTGCCCGGGCTGCTCGATCGACACAGCGCCACGCGTGCGGTGCGCCATCTGCCTGTGTTCGGCACGATCGTCGGTGACGATGTCGTCGCGGTGGGCGCCGGCTGTGTGGTGCTCGACGAGGTGCTGTCGCCTCGCGCATCCACACTTTTCTTAGGCCACTGAGGACGCGGATCTGGCCAGCGTTTGGCATCCACCCCTTGACAAGAGTAAATCTAATCGATTTACTATCTCTCAACCCCTCGTCTTGGAGTCTGCTGCCGAATGCATGACACATCCTCGCTCATAGAAGCTCGAGTTCGTCGTTTCGTTGATGAGCGACTGCGGCCGAATGTGTATGTGGATCTCGCGCCGCTGACCTTGGCGAGTTGGGACGTGCCGGGGGAGCCGGTGCCGTTCGCTGAAGCTGTCGGGCAGGTTTATGAACCATTCGTCGTCGGGACGCGCTGGGGGCGCCCATGGGGAACGACGTGGCTGAGAGTGACAGGAACGGTACCGGGCACACCGGGAACTGAGCTGCTTTTCGACCTCGGCTTCAACGCCGCGGAACCCGGCTTTCAAGCCGAAGGCACCGTCTATCGACTGGACGGTTCGATCGTGAAGGCGGTCGAACCGCGCAATTCCTACGTGCCGCTGGAGGGCAACGCCGGCGACCAGTTCGAGCTATATCTGGAAGCTGCAGCGAACCCGGACGTGGCAGACGGTTTCCGCGACTTCCGGCCGACGCCGCTGGGAGACCTGGAGACGGCAGGAGACGATCTGCTGTACGTCTTCCGGCAGGCGGATATCGCGGTGCGCGATGTCGTCGTGTGGGAGCTGTTGCAGGATGCGACGGTGCTGTTGCAACTGATGGCTGAACTTTCTGACACACCGCGTCGGGCAGAGATCCTGCGGGCGCTGGAGCGCATGGTCGATGCTGCCGATCCAGACGACATCGCTGGAACGGCGGCGAACGCGCGGGCGGAGCTGACCGAGGTGCTCGCGCGGCCTGCATCCGCATCGGCACACCGTCTGCACGCCATTGGGCATGCACACATCGACGCGGCGTGGCTGTGGCCCGTGCGCGAGACCCAGCGCAAAGTCGCGCGAACGTTCTCGAACGTGCTGTCGCTGCAGCAGGAGACTGACTTCACTTTCGCGGCTTCCTCGGCGCAACAGTACGCGTGGATGAAGCGGTTCCAACCAGAGCTGTTCTCACGATTGCGCGATGCCGTCGCATCCGGTCGTTTCGTACCTGCCGGGGGCATGTGGGTCGAATCCGATACGAATATGCCGGGTGGCGAGGCGCTGGCGCGTCAATTCGTGCGTGGCAAGCGATTCTTCATGGAGGAATTCGGGGTCGAGCCGCTGGATGTCTGGCTGCCGGATTCGTTCGGGTACTCCGCAGCGCTGCCGCAGATTGCACGCGCGGCGGGTTCTCGGTGGATGCTGACGCAGAAGATGTCGTGGAATGAGACGAACGTCATGCCGCATCACACTTTCCAGTGGGAGGGCATCGACGGATCGCGCATCTTCACGCATTTTCCTCCGGTGGACACGTACAACGCACAGCTGACCGGGGCAGAGCTTGCCCGAGCTGAGCGCCAGTATAACGAGAAAGGGCTCGCCAACACGTCGCTGGTGCCGTTCGGATATGGCGATGGTGGCGGAGGTCCGAATCGCGAGATGGTGGCCGCTGCGGCGCGGCTGCGGTCGTTGGAAGGTTCGCCGACGGTCACGTTGTCGAGCCCGGTGCAGTTCTTTGAGGCGGCAGAGGCAGAGTATCCGAATCCGCCGGTGTGGTCGGGGGAGATGTACCTCGAATTCCACCGCGGCACGTACACGTCGCAGGCGCGCACGAAGCGCGGCAATCGCCGCAGTGAACATGCCCTGCGCGAGGCGGAACTGTGGGCGACGGCTGCGGCCTTGCGCGGTGCAGAGTATCCCTATGGCGAGTTGGACGGCCTGTGGGAGACCGTGCTGCTGCAGCAGTTCCATGACATTCTTCCTGGCACATCTATCGGCTGGGTGCACCGGGAAGCAGAACGTCGCTACGCCGAGGTCTTGACCTCGACGGAGCGCATAATCGCGCAGGCTCTGGGGGCCGTCGTCGGAGAAGGTACGACGGAGCTCGTTGCGAACGCGGGACCCTATGCGTGGGAGGGAACGACGGCGATGGGGATCGCTATCGCACCACGCGTCGAGGAGCCACCCGCAACAGTCGTGCGGACGATGGGCGGATTCGACCTGTCGAATGAGCACCTTGCCGTGCGCATCGACGAGTCGGGTCTTTTAACGTCACTCATCGTCCGCGCGACGGGGCGCGAAACGATTGCGCCGGGAGAGCGGGGAAATCTCCTGCAGTTGCATCGCGATACGCCTACCCAGTGGGATGCCTGGGACATCGATGAGCACTATCGTCGTCACGTCGTCGACCTGACTGATGTGGTGTCGATCGATCAGGTTCCGCATCCGACTGCGGCGGTTGTCTGCGTGATCCGCAGCCGGGGGGCTACGCGGATCACGCAGACGTTGACTCTGGCGGTGAATTCTCAATCGCTGGAGATCGAGACGACGGTGGATTGGCATGAGCGACAGAAGCTGCTCAAGCTCGCGTTCCCCCTGGATGTGCATGCCGATCGTGCGAGCTCGGAGATCCAGTTCGGGCATGTGCAGCGGCCCACGCACGCGAACACTTCGTGGGATATGGCGCGGTTCGAGACAGTTGCGCATCGCTGGGTGCATGTCGGTGAGAACGGTTTCGGCGTAGCTGTCGCGAACGATTCCACCTATGGGCACGACATCACGCGTGCGCCGCGTTCAGGCGGCGGCACGATCACGAACGTTCGGCTGTCATTGTTGCGGGCGCCGTTGTATCCCGATCCAGAGGCAGATCAGGGCGAGCACACGTTCCGGGTGAGCATTCGACCGGATGCCGAGATCGCGGATGCCGTGCGCGAGGGGTATCGGCTCAATATGCCGACGCGCGCTCTCGCGGGCGCGAGGCCTGCGGCTTCGTTGGTCACGGTGTCGTCGGATGCGGTGTCCTCAGATGCCGTAGTGGTGGAGGCAGTGAAGCTTGCGGAGGACCGCAGCGGGGACGTGATCGTGCGACTGTATGAGGCACACGGTGGGCGTGCCTCGGCGACGCTGACGACGGCTTTCGAGTTCGACAGCGTGAGTGAGACGGATTTGTTGGAGCGTGAGGTGGATGCTGCGGCGGTGACTGCGGCAGCCGGCGGTCGGGTGGAGCTGACGCTGCGCCCGTTCCAGTTGGTGACATTGCGCTTCGCGAATCCGGCCTTGCGCGCCTGAGCTGGTTCAGCCCGAGAATCGGCCCCACGGAATATCGCGGTGCAGCGGCGCGCGCAGCGAACGCTGGGTGCGCTGCCATGCTGACACGGACGATTCTTCGGCGACGGCACCCTCGGCCTCTCGCTCGTATGCGTCGGTGACGACGGCGATGAGCGCGGCAAGTTCTTCTTCGTTTGCGGTGCCGCGGACGAAGCGGAGGTCTGCTGCCCGGTTGAGGCTGGCGTCGGGATCTGTCACAGCGGAATGTTCCCGTGCTTCTTCGGGGGCAGCTCGCTGCGCTTGCCGCGGAGGGATCGCAATGCCTTGGCAATCGAGACTCGAGTGTTCGCGGGTTCGATGACGCCGTCGATCTCGCCACGCTCTGCGGCAAGGAACGGTGAGGTGACGCTGTAGGTGTACTCGTTGGCGAGGCGGGTGCGGACAGCGGCGACGTCTTCGCCTGCTTCTTCCGCCTTCTT
Organism: Microbacterium sp. Y355; assembly: GCF_059445345.1. Lineage (NCBI taxonomy): Bacteria > Bacillati > Actinomycetota > Actinomycetes > Micrococcales > Microbacteriaceae > Microbacterium > Microbacterium sp. Y355. The sequence goes on from NZ_JCAIUD010000002.1 coordinate 345,625, forward strand.
GATTTCGCCGCGGTAGAGGATGTTGACGGCGCCCTGGCCGCCCATGACGGCGATCTCGGCGGTCGGCCAGGCGAGGTTGACGTCGGCTCCGAGCTGCTTGGAGCCCATCACGATGTACGCGCCTCCGTATGCCTTGCGCAGGATCACTGTGACCATCGGAACGGTGGCTTCGGCGTAGGCATAGATGAGCTTCGCGCCGCGGCGGATGACGCCGGTCCATTCCTGGTCGGTGCCGGGCAGGTAGCCGGGAACGTCGACGAGGGTGACGATCGGAACCGAGAAGGCGTCGCAGAAGCGCACGAAGCGGCTGGCTTTTTCACCGGCTTCGATGTTCAATGTGCCCGCCATCTGAGAGGGCTGGTTGGCGATGATGCCGACCGAGCGACCTTCGATCCGACCGAAGCCGATGACGATGTTCGGAGCGAACAGCGGCTGAACCTCGAGGAAGTCGTCGTCGATCACGTGGTCGATGACGGTGTGGATGTCGTAGGGCTGGTTCGCTGAGTCGGGGATGATCGTGTTCAGTGTGCGATCGGCATCCGTCGTCTCGAACTCGAAGGCGCTCTCGTACGTAGGGATCTCGGCCATGTTGTTGTCGGGGAGGAACCCGAGGAGAGTGCGCGCGTAGTCGAGGGCGTCGTCTTCGTCTTCGGCGAGGTAGTGCGCGACGCCGGAGCGGGTGTTGTGCGTGTACGCGCCGCCGAGCTCTTCCATGCCGACGTCTTCGCCGGTGACGGTCTTGATGACGTCGGGGCCGGTGACGAACATCTGGCTGGTCTTGTCGACCATGATGACGAAGTCGGTGAGCGCGGGGCCGTAAACCGCGCCGCCGGCTGCGGGGCCCATGATGATCGAGATCTGTGGGATGACGCCGGACGAGCGGGTGTTCAGCCGGAAGATCTCGCCGTACTTGCTGAGGGCGAGCACGCCTTCCTGGATGCGGGCGCCGCCGGAGTCGAGGATGCCGATGATGGGCATCCCGCCGGTGAGGGCGTATTCCATGATCTTGATGATCTTGTCGCCCGATACTTCGCCGAGCGAGCCGCCGAACGTGGTGAAGTCCTGCGAATACACAGCCACGGTGCGGCCGTGGATGGTGCCGAAGCCGGTGACGACCGAGTCGCCGTAAGGGCGGTTGCGGTCCATGCCGAAGGCGGTGCTGCGGTGGCGCACGTACTCGTCGAATTCGACGAAGCTGCCAGCATCGACGAGGAGTTCAATGCGCTCGCGGGCGGTCATCTTGCCCTTGGCGTGCTGCTTCTCCTTCGCCTTTTTCTCGGCGTCGAGCACCGCGTCGCTGTAGCGCGCGCGGAGATCGGCGATTTTGCCGGCGGTCGTAGAAAGGTCAGGGGTGTCCGTCACGGATTCCACACTAGTAGGGGGATGCCAAGACGCGTTGGATGCCTCGCACAACAGGTCGCAGGATCCTTTGGCAGATCAGGCACGAGTCCCTATGGACACCCTTCTTCCCGGTTGCAGAAATTTGATGAATCTTCTATAGCTGGTTGACGGGAAGACGTTGTTTTCTTGACGCAAGGTGGAGTTAATGCGACTCAGCCACCACCGCGAAGGAAACAAGATGACTGCGTACCAAGACGACATTGACGCTGTTGAGGCTCTCAAGGAGCACAACGGATCCAGCTGGGATGCCATCAACCCCGAGTACATCGCCCGCATGCGGGCGCAGAACCGGTTCAGGACCGGACTCGAGATCGCCCAGTACACGGCTGACATCATGCGCCGCGACATGACGGAGTACGACGGCGACTCGTCGCTGTACACGCAGTCGCTCGGTGTGTGGCATGGATTCATCGGGCAGCAGAAGCTCATCTCGATCAAGAAGCATCTGAAGACCACCAACAAGCGCTACCTCTACCTGTCGGGGTGGATGGTTGCAGCGCTCCGCTCCGATTTCGGGCCTCTTCCCGATCAATCGATGCACGAGAAGACCGCCGTGCCGGCGCTCATCGAGGAGCTCTACACCTTCCTCCGCCAGGCCGACGCCCGCGAGCTCGATCTTCTCTTCACAAAGCTCGACGGGGCTCGGTCGGCTGGCGATGAGACGGCGGTCGAGTTCATCCAGTCACAGATTGACAACTACGAGACCCACGTCGTGCCGATCATCGCCGACATCGACGCCGGTTTTGGCAACCCCGAGGCGACTTACCTTCTCGCCAAGAAGATGATCGAGGCGGGGGCCTGCGCCATCCAGATCGAGAACCAGGTCTCCGATGAGAAGCAGTGCGGTCACCAGGACGGCAAGGTCACGGTTCCGCACGAGGATTTCATCGCGAAGCTCGCCGCAGTCCGTTACGCGTTTCTCGAACTCGGCATCGATAACGGCGTGATCGTCGCCCGCACCGACTCGCTCGGCGCTGGCCTCACGCAGAAGCTCGCTGTCACGCATAAGCCTGGTGACCTCGGTGACCAGTACAACTCCTTCCTCGAAGTTGAAGAGATCTCGGAGTCGGAGTTGGGTAACGGTGATGTCGTCATCAAGCGCGATGGCAAGCTCTTGCGTCCGAAGCGGCTCGCGAGCAACCTGTTCCAGTTCCGTGCTGGTACCGGTGAGGCGCGCTGCGTGCTCGACAGCATCACTTCGCTGCAGAATGGTGCCGACCTGCTGTGGATCGAGACGGAGAAGCCGCACGTCGCGCAGATCGCCGGCATGATGAACGAGGTGCGTAAGGTCATCCCCAACGCGAAGCTCGTCTACAACAACAGCCCGTCGTTCAACTGGACCCTCAACTTCCGTCAGCAGGCCTACGACCTGTTCGCCGAGCAGGGCAAGGATGTCTCCATCTACGTCCGTGGCGAACTGATGAGCGTCGACTACGACAACACCGAGCTCGCGCGGGTGGCCGACGAGATGATTCGCACATTCCAGCGGGACAGCTCCGAGCAGGCCGGGATTTTCCACCACCTCATTACGCTGCCCACCTACCACACGGCGGCTCTGTCGACGGATGATCTCGCAAAGGGCTACTTCGGAGACCAGGGCATGCTCGCCTACGTGACGGGTGTCCAGCGTCGTGAGATTCGCGAAGAGATTGCGACCGTCAAGCATCAGAACATGGCGGGCAGTGACATCGGCGACAACCACAAGGAATACTTCGCCGGCGACGCCGCGCTCAAGGCGGGTGGCAAGGACAACACGATGAACCAGTTCGGCTGAATTTGATTTGTACACAGGTGCGGGCCCCGGCGCTGCCGGGGCCCGCACCTGTGTACATGCGACGCGCTAACCGTGGCATAAAAGCTCCGGCTTGCATGCGGGTGGTGAATGAGCTGTTCGCTTGGATGCTGGAGGAATGAAGGAACCGCGATCTCGAGCATCCGAGCAGGTCGGACTGCGGGTCGCGGAACTGCGGAGTAAGACGACGATGAGCCGCGCCAAGCTCGCCGAGCGCGCCGACATGGATGTGTCTCATTTGGCGCGCATCGAGAAGGGGGTCGGAAACCCGACCCTGTTCGTGCTCATCCAGCTCGCCACCGCACTTCAGGTGAAGCCGACGGTATTCCTTGACGGATTGACCGCTGCTGATCTGCCCGAAAACCTCAAGCCCTACTCAGAGGCCGATTTTCGTCGAGAGCTTCGCCGCCGCGAAGGCGTGTGAGATCGCGCGTGCGTCTCAGACGGAGACCTGCGCATCACACCACGAACCGCCACACATATTCCAGGCCGTCGCTGGGCCGGAACCAGGCCAGCGTCACGACTACCTCCTCGAGATCGGCCGTGCAGAGGCACAGCTCGATGTCCTCTGACGGAAGCACCTGTCCCCACAGTTGAGTGCGCTCTTGGCCCGCGCTGTCGTCGCGGAACACTCGCACGAAATCGACGGCCTCCCGGCCCTGATTGATCACCACAGGATGCACAGGATCATCGCGGCGGATGAGCCACGGCACTCGGTACGCAGGCGTCGGCGGTTGTTCGGTCGGATCGATGGCTCTCAACATGGGGCCACGGTAGGAGCGGCCGCCGACGCGCGAGCGCCCCCAGAAGGGCGCACCGCAGGAACGGGGGAGAACCCCTAAGAATCCGTATCTGTGGGCACCGAGTCGCCGATATCCACCTCACGCTCCAGGCTGCGCTGCTTGCGCTTGCCACGGGTCACGTCATTGACTTTGTGCCCGACCCAGCCCGCGCCTCGCACCACCGTTCCCGCAGCCCCGGAAACGGCCGATCCAGCGAAGCGCGCACCGCGCAGCATCCGCAATTCGAGTTTCTCGGCGCCTGCGACCGGTTCCAACTCGGCCGGCAGCACCACGGGCGCCGCACCGAACGCGCGGCGCGATGTCGTCAGCACGCGCCTGCCCAGCAGATGATTCCCCGCTCCGCCGACTGCAGCCCCGACGCCGAACGGCAACGCCTTGCCAAGAATGGATGCACCGCCTGCCGCGGCGAAGTGCCGCACGAACACTGTCTTGAGCTGGTCAACGACCGGCCCGACGGCCGCGCGGGGGAGCGATTTCGTCACAAGCTCACCCCAGTACGACGACCGGGCGCCCCCACGACCGGTCGCCTGATTAGCCAGCTGGCTGACCAGGTCCACGCCCTCTTTGCCGAGCATCAGCGTCATCACCAGCGCGCGCGCCCGATCAGGGTTCTCGATCGCGATGCCGTGAACCTCCGCAACGGACTGCGCGAACAGAGCCGTCGACTCGACGAACCCGATCGTCTCCACACCCGACAGCGCCAGGGTGATTCCGGTGCCGATACCAGGAACGACGGCAGTTGCTCCGACGGCTGCGCCCCCGGTCGTCACCGCTGCGAGGTAGCGGCGCTCAAGAATTCGCACGAGCAGATCCGGTGTGGCATCCGGATTGCGCAGACGGATGCTGCGGATATGAGCGAGTACGAGAGGGCGCTGAATGGCCAGCACTCGATCGAGCCCGCGCACGGCGAACGGGTGCTCATCCGAACCCACGGGAGCAACACCCCTGTCCCACGGAGAATCGCCGGGGAGGGAGTGGATCTTGTGCACTTTCTTGGCCATCACGACGATCTTAGGTTCGTCTGCAGGGAGAAAGCAGAGAGATCAAGGAGAAAGCAGAGAGCCGCCCCGTCCTCACGCTCAGGAAGCGGGGAAGGGGCGGCTCTCGGAAAAGGCGTGTCAGACCGGCGTGTGTCAAACGTACAGGTTCGCGCGCTCGAGGTCTTCTGCGAAGTCGACCTCGACGGCGTACAGATCAGAGACGTCCATCGGCTCCAACAGCAGTCCGTCTTCGGCGATCGCGAGTTCAAGCCCGCGCTCGAAGTAGTCCTGATCCTCGACGCGCTGCAGTTGACGCATGAACGCCTTCTTGTGTGTCGACGAGATGTAGTTGATGCCGACCGCTTCGCCGAGGCCACCCTTGACGGTCTTCGACAGCTCGTTGATGAAGCCCTCGGCCGTGACCGTGTACTTCACCTCTTCGTCGCTCACCCTGGAGGTGTTGACCGTGACGAACGACTGGTCGCGCTCGATGAACTCGATTGCGCGGCCGAGGATGAGCGGGTCGAAGACGACGTCACCGTTCATCCAGAGCACGCCGTTCTTGCCCGTCGCACCTAGTGCACGCAGCAGGCTCTTGGAGGTGTTGGTCTCGTCGTAGCGCTCGTTGTGGACGTAGTTGACGTTCGGAAACGCCTCGATGATCGTCTCGGCGCGGTAGCCGACGACTGCGGTGATGCGGGCATCGCTGCCGAAGGCCGTACGGATGTTCTCGTGCTGCTGCTGCATGATCGAGCGGCCATCGCCGAGCTCGGTCAGCGGCTTCGGCAGGGCGCGGCCGAGGCGTGAGCCCATGCCAGCGGCGAGAATGACGGTCTGAAGAGTCACGAATACTCCTAAAAAAGAATCTGTGTTCACGGCCGGTTCATCGGCCAGACACCCCTTCGTGCCGAGTTCATGCTAGCGACGACTGCTGGGAACCCTCGGGGTATGTGGCCGCCGTTGCCATTTCGTGATCAGGTACACACCGGATGCACAGGTGTCAATTATTTCGCTCGACCCAGAGAAAGTCCATCCCCATTGATAGCGTAAGACGGTGACTTCTCCCCTTGATGACCGTGCCGATCAGACGGAAGACGTGACGGACGCGTCTGCCGACACCTCCGCACCGCGCGCCACGCGTCCTGCTGCGGAGAAGCCCCCCGCACGCACGACGAAAGCGGCGGCAGTGAAGACGGCGGCCGCACGCTCCAAGACCGCCGCGAAGAAGCCAGCGATCAATAGCGCCGCTTCTACGGCGAAGGCCGGCGCTGCCAAGACTGCGGGGAGCACGTCGGCAGCGAAGAAGACCAGCACGGCCAGGACCGCGGCAGCAAAGGATGCTGCGTCGCGCGCCGCGACAACCAAGACGGCCGCACAGAGGGCAGCAGCTAAGACAGCCTCGGCAAGAACATCGGCAGCGAAGACCGCCGCAGCAAAGAGTGCGGCCGCCAAGCGCGCGGCTGCAGAGGCTGCTGCCGCGGCCAAGGACGCCGCGGCGAACGAATCATCCGTAGACATCGTCGAGATCGCCGCACCTCCGGTGAAGCGCAAGCCACGAACCAAGTCTGCCGTCGCCGCCGACGACGCGGCGCCCACCGCCGAGGCGGTCAGCGCTCCGGTACCTGTTGAGCCGGCGCTCACCGGAACCGTATTGGTCGATGCGGCGCCCGCTGAGGGGGCAGCTGTCGAGCCTGAACCCGTCGAGGCTGCTCCGATCGAGGCTGCTCGGGTCGAGTCCGAACCCGTCGAGTCCGAACCCGTCGAGTCCGAACTCGTCGAGCCTGAACCCGTCGAGTCCGGGCCGGAATCAATCGTGTTGGAGCAGGAAACGACCGAGCCTGACTCTGAGACCGCGCCCGAGCCCGCCAGCACATCCACGGATGAAGCGGATGAAGCGGATGAAGCGGCAGCCTCGGACGCCGTCGACGCCACCCCCGCCCCCGACGCTGTCGTGATTCGCGGTCTTGTCAAAGACTTCGGCGACCATCGCGCAGTCAACGGCATCGACTTGAATATTCCTGCCGGATCCTTCTACGGAATCGTCGGACCGAACGGCGCGGGAAAGACGACAACCCTGTCGATCCTTGCCGGGCTTCTTCGCGCCGATTCCGGTCAGGTCGTCGTCTGCGGCATCGATCAGGCGACCGATTCTCTCGGAGCCAAGCGTGTCATGGGCGTGCTGCCCGATCGTCTTCGCACCTTCGACCGATTGACCGGCCGCCAACTGCTGCATTACTACGGGCTGCTGCGTGGGCTCTCCGCTGATGTGATCGAGAAGCGGTCCGCCGACCTGGTTCGTGCCTTCGACCTCGCTGACGCCGTCGGCCGTGTCGTCTCCGACTACTCAGCCGGCATGACCAAGAAGATCATGCTCGCTGGGGCCATGATTCACTCGCCGCGCGTGCTGGTGCTCGATGAGCCGTTCGAAGCCGTCGATCCGGTTTCATCAGCGGTGATCCTCGATATCCTCCGTGCCTATGTCGCCCACGGCGGCACTGTCATCCTGTCCAGCCACGGAATGGACCTCGTCGAACGGGTCTGCTCTCGCGTGGCGATCATCGTCGGTGGCGATGTGCTGGCTGAGGGAACCATCGACGAAGTGCGTGCCGGTCAGACGTTGGAGTCTCGTTTCGTCGAGCTCTCCGGCGGCATCGGCGAGGTGGAGGGTCTCGAGTGGTTGCACACGTTCTCCGACTGAGGTTTGCGCTGATGTTCGGCGCCCTCCGGGGCGGACGAGCAGCGCGTTCGCTGGTGGGCCTTGCCGTGCTCATCGTCATCACTGGCGCGGTCTGCGTTGCCATCCTGAGCCTTGCGGATGCTCCGCTGCCTGTCGCACGTACCGTGCTCGTGCTGGGAGGCGCCGCGACCTTCCTCGGTTTCCTGCTCGGGCCGATCTTCACTGGCGCAACGGATCAGCTCGATCCGCGACGGTTCGGTGTCTTCGGTCTCGACGGTCGACAGCTGCCGTGGATCCTCGCGCTCGCCTCGCTGATCAGCGTGCCGTCGTTCGCATTGCTCGCGATCATCGTCTGCTCAACGATCGTCACCATCGAACTCGGGACGCCGTGGCCCGCTGCTGTTTTGGCTGCGTTCGTCCGGCTGCTCGCATCGACCATTGCGGCGCGGATCGGGATGGCGTTCAGCGCGTTGCTACTCCCCGAACGACGCTCTCGAGAGCTGACCGCGCTGTTCGGGCTGGCTATCGTCGTCGTGGCGTTCCCCGTCGCTGTCTTCTTCGCCTCGTTGGAATGGGACGGGCAGGTGCCAGAAGCTGTCGCCGTTGTGGCGACCGTGGCAGGATTCACGCCGTTCGCAGCGGCCGCGGCCTTCCCGCTTGCGATCGCGGCCGGAGACGGCATGGACATGTGGATCACCGGGATCGTCGGGGTTGTCACGCTCGTTGCTCTTTGGATGCTGTGGTCCTGGCTCGCTCGTCGACTGCTTACCACCACCCCGCGCCCTGCGACATCTCGCGAACGCTCTGGCCTCGGCTGGTTCGGGCTACTGCCAGCAAACGCATTCGGTGCCATCGCCGCTCGCAGCCTCGTCTACTGGCTGCGTGATCGCCGTTACATCGTGAACTTCGCCATCGTGCCCATCGCCGGCGTGCTGACGGTCTTCCCGTTGCTCGTCGCCGGAGTGCCGCTGTACATCGCCGCGCTCGTGCCTGTCCCACTCATGGCGCTGTTCTTCGGCTGGCTGCCGCACAACGACGTCGCCTATGACTCCACGGCACTCTGGACTCACGTCGCCAGCGGGGTGCGAGGGCTGCCCGATCGCCTTGGACGACTCATCCCGGTCGCCCTGGTCGCAGTTCCAACCCTTGCCGTCGCGATCTCGCTGACCTTGGCCCTGGTCGAGAGTTGGTATCTGCTCCTCCCGATGATCGGACTCGCGTCGAGTCTGTTCCTCTCGGGTCTCGGGCTCTCCAGTGTCTCCTCGGTGGTCTCGCCGTACGCGGTCTCACGCCCAGGGGACAGCCCGTTCCAGCAGCCTCAGCGATCGGCATCCCGTGGCGGCTTCGGACCCGCCGTCGCGTTCATCGGCGCAATCATTATGAGCGTGCCCACGATCTGGCTGTTCATCATGACGGTGGTCGCGGACGGCATTTACAACCCGATGACCTTCTGGATCGGCATCGGATCGGGACTGGTCGTCCTCGTGCTCGGTGCCGTTATCGGCGGGCGAATCTATGATCGCGGGGGCGAACGACTCATGGAGTTCGTCGAGACGGCATGAGCGAAGCCGTTTCGCGCCCGTCGCGTCGCCAAGACGGTTAGAATCAGCGCTATGAGTACTCCGCTTGACAGCCCCGATCAGGGCGGTGTCGCCACGCTTGATCGCGAACTGGAAGAACTTCTCAAAGAAGAGAACCTCGAGCCGGGCGACCACGAGCGCTTCTCGCACTACGTGAAGAAAGACAAGATCATGGAGTCCGCGCTCTCCGGCAAGCCGGTGCGTGCGTTGTGCGGCAAGAAGTGGACTCCTGGTCGTGACCCGGAGAAGTTCCCGATCTGCCCGACGTGCAAAGAAATCTACGAATCGATGATTCGCTGACGGTTCGACAGCTTCAGCGGTCAGCCGGCATCGACGAACACTGTCGGGATCGCAGGATCTGATTTGCTGAGCGCCAGCGCACGCACGGGCATTTCTTCGCGAACGCGCAGGTGATGCTCCCTCGCGGATGCCGTGCCCACGGCGCCTTCGTACGCGCTGTTGATCTCGCCGCCATCGACAAGCAGAACCTGCAACGGCCGCGAGTCTGGATATTCGCCAGCGGTCCCCAACGCTTCGAACCCGTCGGATACGACCACCGTCTCAGCTGTCGCCACGCCGTCGCGCAGCGTGCGGAACGCGGCCTTGCGCCCGCCCTTTGAGCCCTTGTCGGTGGCGGTCTTCGTCACCGATACCCAGCCGCCAGACGGATCTTGCCGGGCGACCAGTTTGTAGACCATGCCGGCTGTCGGATACCCGGATCCGGTGACTACGGAAGTGCCGACACCGTAGAAATCGACAGGGGATGCCGCGAGGGCAGCGATCGCGTATTCATCGAGGTCGCTGGTCACGGTGATCTTCGTCTCCGTCGCGCCGAGTTCGTCGAGTTGAGCGCGCACGACTGCGGCGACGGTCGGCAGGTCGCCGGAATCCAGTCGCACGCCGCCGAGCCCTGTGCCCGCCACTCGGATGGCGGTTTCCACGCCTGTTCGGATGTCATAGGTGTCGACGAGCAGCGTCGTGTCGACACCGAGGCTCTCGATCTGGGCGCGGAAGGCGTCTTCCTCAGTGTCGTGCAGCAGCGTCCACGAGTGAGCTGCCGTGCCCATGGTCGGGATGTCCCACGTTCGGCCTGCTTCGAGGTTGCTGGTTGCAGCGAAACCGGCAATATATGCCGCCCGAGCCGCCGCCACTGCGGACTGTTCGGCCGCTCGACGTGAACCCATCTCCGCCAACGGCCGCTCCCCAGCGGCGATGCTCATGCGTGAGGCTGCGGTTGCGACTGCGGAGTCGTGATTGAGCACGCTCAGCGCGAGCGTCTCCAGCACCACCGCATCCGCAAAGGTGCCCTCGACGGTAAGAATGGGGGAGCCGGGGAAGTAGAGCTCGCCCTCGCGGTATCCGTCGATAGATCCGGTGAATCGATAGTTCTCCAGATACGTCAGGGTCGAGGCATCCACTACTCCGCCATCGCGAAGGAAGCGCAGCTCCTCATCGCCGAAACGGAAGTCTCTGAGCAGAGAGAGCAGGCGTCCTGTGCCCGCGACGACGCCGAAACGGCGCCCGCCGGAGAGACGCCTGGAGAATACCTCGAACACACTCGGGCGTGCAGCCGTGCCATCGCGCAGCGCCGCTGAGAGCATCGTGAGTTCGTATCGGTCCGTCAGCAGAGCCGTCGACGAGTTCATGCGCTCAGCTTAGTGAGCGTGGCGGCACGCCGGTGACTTCAGCGCGCGGGTAGGCTGGGTAGTCATGAACGACGCGCCGATCGGAATCTTCGACTCCGGTGTCGGCGGGCTCACTGTGGCTCGCGCGATCCGGGCCCAGTTGCCTCGTGAATCTTTCGTCTATATCGGCGACACCGCACATTCGCCCTATGGCCCGAAGCCCATCGCCGAGGTGCGGCGCTATTCGCTCGAAGTGCTGGACACGCTGGTCGATCAGGGCGTGAAGATGCTCGTGATCGCGTGCAATACGGCATCCGCCGCGATGCTCCGTGATGCCCGAGAGCGCTACGACGTTCCTGTCGTCGAGGTCATCGGGCCCGCCGTTCGTCGCGCCGTCTCCACGACTCGAAACAACCGGATCGGCGTCATCGGCACCGTTGGAACCATCGGGTCTCGCGCATACCAGGACATGCTCGAGGTCGACGAGCGCCTGCAGGTGTTCACCGCAGCCTGCCCACGGTTCGTCGAGTTCGTTGAGGCTGGCATCACCGGCACTCCTGAGGTTCTCGCCGAGGCTGAGACATACCTTGCACCCCTGCGTGACGCCGACGTCGACACGCTTGTGCTCGGATGCACGCACTATCCGTTCCTGCGGGGCGCGATCAGCTACGTCATGGGTGAGGGCGTCTCTCTCGTCTCCAGTGACGATGAGACCGCCGGCGACGTCTACCGGCAGTTGACGCGCGGCGATCTTCTCGCACCGCCGGATGCGGTATCGAGCTACACATACGAGGCGACCGGAGAATCCACCGAGGAATTCACGGCTCTCGCCAACCGGCTGATGGGCGCCGAGGTGCGCAACGTGCAGCACGTGCAGACCGGTGTCATCACTCTTCCCGACCTCTCCGAGCTGGCTGAAGCCGGCATCCAACCAGAAGGAACTTCATGACTGACATCGTTCGCGTCGACGGCCGCTCCGTAGACCAGCTCCGCGAGATCACGATCGAGCGTGGGTGGAGCGCCCAGGCCGAGGGATCTGCGCTGATCAGCTTCGGCGGCACCAAGGTGCTGTGCACGGCGTCGTTCACGAATGGTGTGCCGCGCTGGCTCACCGGCAAGGGCAAGGGCTGGGTGACCGCCGAATACGCGATGCTGCCCCGCGCCACGAACAGCCGCAACGACCGCGAGAGCGTCAGAGGCAAGATCGGTGGCCGCACGCACGAGATCTCGCGCCTGATCGGCCGGGCTCTGCGCGCAGTCGTCGACACCAAGGCGTTGGGCGAGAACACCATCGTCATCGACTGTGATGTGCTGCAGGCCGACGGTGGCACCCGCACCGCCGCGATCACCGGTGCATACGTTGCGCTCGCTGACGCCATCGAGTGGGGTCGCGAGAAGAAGTTCATCGGAAAGAACGCCACGCCGCTGCTGGACTCTGTCGCCGCCGTGTCGGTCGGGATCATCGACGGTGAACCAATGCTCGATCTGGCATACACCGAGGACGTGCGTGCCGAGACCGACATGAACATCGTCGTCACCGGCCGCGGGCTGTTCGTCGAGGTGCAGGGCACCGCCGAGGGCGCTCCCTTTGACAAACGCGAGCTCGACGCACTGCTCGAACTCGGTGTCAACGGTTGCGTAGTCCTGAAGGCACGCCAGCTCGCAGCCCTCGCAGGGGAGTGAACGCATGACCAAGGTCGTCCTCGCGACGCACAACCCGCACAAGATCGCTGAGTTCCAGCAGATCATCGCGATGACGAGGCCCGACCTTGAGGTCATCGGCTACGACGGTCCCGAACCTGTCGAGGATGGCGTGACTTTCGCGGAGAACGCGCTGATCAAAGCACGCGCCGCGGCAGAACTCACGGGGCTCACCGCGTTCGCTGACGACTCCGGCATCTGCGTGGATGTGCTGGGAGGATCGCCCGGCATCTTCTCCGCATATTGGGCAGGACAGAAGAAGGATGCGCAGTCGAACCTCGAGTTGCTACTAGACCAGCTCTCCGACATCGCCGACCCGCACCGCACGGCACAGTTCATCTCCACGATCGCGCTTGTGACGCCGAACGGCACAGAGCATACGGTGGAGGGCGTCTGGCCAGGGCGTCTCGCACACGAGCCCTCCGGCGCGAACGGCTTCGGTTACGACCCGATCTTCATCCCGGACGGTCAGCCCGCTGGCGCCGAGCGCACTACGGCAGATTTCAGTAGCGAGGAGAAGCAGTCGCAGTCACACCGGGCGCGTGCCTTCGAGGCGTTTGTCCCGCTGCTGAAGACACTCTGACGCGCATCCGATTCAACGTCTACCTATACCGTGGCGAGGGGTGCCGCAGTAAGCTGACGCCGTGAATCCTTGGGATCTGGTGTTCTCCGCGGTCGAACAGGCACCAAAGGCGCCGAACTTGTGGGGAGCGCTCGGGTGCGCAATGGCGTACGCCGCCGCATTGCTGGCGGCGCTGGATTCGTTCGCCGACATGCTGCTCGCCCGCGCAGGTGCCACACGCGGCCTCGGCCCTGCACACGGGCTGAAAATCGGTGGCAAGCTCGCGGCGGCTGCGATCGCCGTGACTTCTGCGGCGCTGGTCCTCGCGCTGGATTCGAATTGGTTCGCCTTCACGTCGCTGTCGACCGTGTTCGTGATCGTGGTGGTTGTCGCAGTATTGCTGATGCGACGTAACGCTCGATACTCCGCGAGATCGGGCGTGCCGACCCCGCCGGATCCACCGCTCGAGCGAGATCGCTAGACGCGGGTGCTGGCAAGATGGTGAGACTGGTTCTCGTTACCCTTCCCGACTAGCCGCAACAGACCTTTCGGGGTGCCGCCCCGGGCTAGCCTGGTGACATGCACGATCACGCACATGGGGGAGGACTCCGCGGTTCCAGCAACCGTCGGCTGCTGACCATCTCGCTGTGCCTGACGGCCACGGTGATGCTTGTGCAGGTCGTCGGTGCGATCCTCACCGGATCGCTCGCCCTGCTTGCGGATGCTGCCCACATGTTCACGGATGCCTCGGCACTGGTGATCGCGCTGATCGCCAGCGCTGTGGCAGCGCGCCCCGCAGATGACCGACGCACGTTCGGCTATCAGCGGGCAGAGGTCTTCGGCGCACTGATCAACGCGATCATCCTCATTGTTCTGTCGGTGTCGATCGGGATCGAGGGCGTCAGACGTCTGCTGGAGCCTGTCGAGACTGAGATCGCCGGACCGCTCATGCTCGTGGTCGCCGTCATCGGTCTGATCGCGAACGCGATTGCGATGTGGCTGCTCAGCTCCGCACAGAAGACCAGTATCAACGTGCGCGGCGCTTACCTTGAGGTCCTCGGCGACCTGATCGGTTCTGCCGCCGTGATCGTCGCCGCCGTCATCATCGTCACGACCGGATGGATGCCGGCGGATGCCATCGCCTCGCTGCTCATCGCCGTCATGATCATCCCTCGGGCGATCGTGCTGCTGCGCGAGGTGTTTTCGGTGCTCGCCGAATCTGCACCGAAGGACACGCACGTCAGCGAGATCCGTGATCACCTGCTCGCCTTCGACGGTGTCACCAACGTGCATGACGTGCACGTGTGGCAGCTCACCAGAGGTGCGCCCGTCTTCACCGCGCACGTCGAAGTCGCTCCTGACTTTCTGGAGTCAGGCCGTTCCGTAGAACTGCTGGAACATCTGCAGGGCTGCCTCGCGGACCACTTCGACGTCGCGCATTCCACGTTCCAGATCGAGTCCGCCGGCGCGCCGGACTGCCAAGACACTCACGCCTGAGCATCCGTCATTCGATGACGATCTCGCCAGCCTCTTTGTCGGGTCGGAGCCCGCGCCAGCTGGCGTGTCGCAGTGAGCCATCCGGCGTCCAGTTCGCGAACTCCACCTCGCCGACGAGTACCGGCTGCACCCACAGGGCGTCGCGTGCATCGGCATCCGGGACGCCCACAAGCGGATTCGTGTCGGTGCGCAGCGGTTCCAGGCGTGCGGTGAGGTCGCGGAGGGCACGGTCATCAAAGCCGGTGCCCACACGCCCGACATAGCGCAGTTGCCCGGTCGCAGGACCCGCCGCAGAACCTGCCGCTGAGTCGGCCGCTGAGTCGTCCGAGGCATCCGGCACGCCCAACAGCAGCGATCCGATGCTCCCTCCGCGATTCCCCTTGCCGGGGCGGATGCCAGCAATGACGACCTCTTGCGTGCGGGTGTGCTTGATCTTCAGCCACGAGCCGGAGCGCACGCCGGATCGATATGGTGAGCCCGACTCCTTTACGACGATCCCCTCCAAGCCGAACTCGCGACTCATCGTCAGGGCAGCATCCAGATCATCGAACACGGGTGGCGCTGCCACCGGCGCATCCGCACTCTCCACGAGAGTCTCTAAGAGCGCGCGCCTCTCGCGGAGCGGGAGTCTGGTCAGGTCGTGCCCGTCGAGGCGAAGCAGATCGAACAGGTAATACGCAACGGGAGTTCGCACCACCTCGCGCTCGATTTCGCGACCGCGGGTGAGGTGCATTCGGCGCTGCAAGAGGCTGAAGCTGGGCCGCCCCGAAGCATCCAGTGCAACGATCTCGCCGTCAACTATCGCTTCAGCTGAGGCGAAGCGCGGTGCCCCATCGGCGGTGAGTTCTGGGTAGCGCGCCGTGATGTCTATCCCGCTGCGGGCATGCAATTGCATCCGGCCATCACGCCATGTTCCGATCGCGCGGATGCCGTCCCACTTGATCTCGCTCCACGGCTCGCGCAGCGCTCGAGCGAGACCGGGCGTGCCAGGCTCCGCGAGCATGGGCGTGATCGGTCCGGATGCCGCCGTCGCGCGCGCCGTCGGTGCCGCTGTGACGACTGGCCTGGCTTCCGCCGCTTGAGCGTGACGAGAGGAGCGTTTCTGCGCAGACACCGAAAAAGGATCGATGCCTGCCTCAACCCGCGACGCAACCTCTTCGAATGTCAGCTGTCGCAGCTCGGGGTCGTCGAGTTCCTCCCACATGCGCGGCGCGGCCGCAGTTGGCTGTGCGCGCCCGCGCAATGAGTACGGCGAGATGGTGGTCTTCGAGCCGTTGTTCTGACTCCAGTCGAGAAAGACCTTTCCACCGCGTGCGGCCTTCGCCATGGTGCTGGTTGCGATATCCGGATGATCGGATTCGATCGCTCTGGCGAGCTCTTTCGCGATCGCTGAGGCCTGGTCGCTCGTGTAGGTGCCATCCAACTGCGCGTACAGATGCAGCCCTTTGCTGCCGCTCGTCACGGGGACAGGTTTCAGGCCGATATCGCTCAGGATCACTCTGGCGAGACCTGCGATGTGGGCGCACAGCGTCAGATCGGCTCCTGGGCCAGGGTCGAGATCCAGCACGAGCCGGTCCGGGTTGCTCTGAGTTCCGTCGCTCGCGAAGCGCCATTGCGGTACGTGTAGCTCGATACTCGCCACCTGAGCGAGCCACACGAGCGTCGGCAGATCATGCACCAGGGGGTATTCCTTCGCGCCGCCGGAGTGGTCGATCGGCAGGCGCTCCACCCACTCTGGGGTGCCAGGCTCCACCTGTTTCGCGAAGAACGGCTCTGCCGGGGCATCCGCTGTGCCGACGCCGTGCACCCAGCGCTTGCGAGTGACTGGCCGGTCGGCGATAAGCGGCAGCATCCGCGGAGCCACTCGCGTGTAATAGGCGATCACCTCGCCCTTGCTCGTGCCCGTCTCGGGATAGAGCACTTTGTCGAGGTTCGTCAGGCGCAGGCGCCTGCCATCGACTTCGACCACCTGCGCGTCGCCTGGCATGTCGAAAGAGTAACCGCAAGAGGTGGCATTCGGGGGAGTAGACGGTGTCTACTGGTGTGTATGAGGACGATCTGGAAAGGCGCCTTGACGTTCGGGCTGGTGAACGTGCCGGTGAAGGTGTATTCCGCCACCGAAGACCACGACGTGTCGCTGCATCAGGTGCACGATGAAGATGGCGGCCGCATCCGCTACAAGCGCACCTGCGAGGTCTGTGGTGAGGTGGTGGCGTATTCGAATATCGACCGTGCCTACGAGGATGACGGCCAGATGGTCGTGCTCACCAAGGAGGACCTCGACGCGCTCCCCGCTGAGCGCAGCCGCGAGATCGACGTCGTCGAATTCGTTCCGAGTGACCAGGTCGATCTGCTGACCCTCGACAAGGCGTACTATCTCGAGCCGGACTCGACGTCTCCGAAAGCCTATGTGCTGTTGCGCAAGACCCTGGAGCAGACCGAGCGCACCGCGATCGTGCGCTTCACACTGCGGCAGAAGACGCGGCTAGCGGCGCTTCGCGTACGCGGCGATGTGCTCGTGCTGCAGACGCTGCTGTGGGCGGACGAGGTGCGCGAAGCCGCGTTCGAGTCGCTCAGTGCAGAGGTAAAGATCTCCAAGAAGGAGATGGAGCTGTCGGCGAGCCTGGTCGAGAGCTACTCCAGCGACTTCGATCCTGAGGCTTTCGTCGACGAATACCAGAAGGAACTCAAGACGCTTATCGACGCGAAGATCGAGGCGGGCGAGAGCTTCGATGTCACCGAGACCTTCAAGGACGATCAGGTCGAGAGCAAGGGCGGCGAGGTCATCGATCTGATGGAGGCGCTGCGCGCCAGTGTGGAGCGGTCTCGCGAGCAGAAGCGCGACGCCGGGTGATCGGCAGGCTCAGTCCTGAGTGCCGACAGCATCCGCATTGCTGGTTCCACCGGCGGCGATCGCTTTTGCGACCTTGCGGCGCTCTGCAAGGTAGTGCCAGACGGTGATGATCACGGTGCCGAGGACGACGGCCAGCAGGATCAGGTCGATGTACTCGGTAACCAGATGGGCGATCCAATCGATATAGGCGATGAGATAGCCGAGCATGGTGAGTCCGAAGCCCCACAGCACAGCGCCGATGAGGTTGTACAGCGAGTATCGCTTCCACGGCATGTGACCGACGCCAGCCGCGACCGGAGTGAAGGTGCGCACGATCGGAACGAAGCGGGCCAGTACGACTGTCAGGCCGCCGAAACGTTCGAAATAGGCGTTGGTGCGTTCGACGTTCGTGCGCGAGAAGATGCCGGAGTCCTTGCGCTCAAAGATGGCGGGGCCTGCTTTATGGCCTATCAGGTACCCCACTTCGCCACCGAGGAAAGCGGCGAAGGCGATGCAGAGCCCGACGATCCAGATGTTCACGTGGAATACGTCATTGGTGTGGGTGAGTAGACCCGCGATCACCAGGAGAGTGTCACCGGGCAGCAGGAACCCCACCAGCAGACCGGTTTCGGAGAAAATGATCAGGCATACGACGAGCAATGCCCAGCCACCCGCAGAGCTGATGATGCTCTCGGGGCTCAGCCAATCCGGAAGGAAGGCGATCTGATGCATGGTGTCCCGTCATAGGGGATGGAATTGTGTTGATCGTGCGGAAGGTGGGACTTGAACCCACACGCCCTAAGGCACAGGAACCTAAATCCTGCGTGTATACCAATTTCACCACTCCCGCGTGGTGATTTCAGTCTAGGGGAATGCCGGATCTGCTGGCAGCGGGGCAGCCCGGCCGAATACTTCTGGATATCCCGAAACATTGCCCTGTGGATAACTTCCGAGGCTGACCGCGAATTCTTGCGAGGATGCCGGAGTGAGCCAGCCGTCCCTCCTCGTTGCCGAACGTGTGCGCAGGCGCCTGCGCGCGGAGCGCACGGATCCTTCGCTTGCGCCTGAGGAAGCCAGGCGGATCGCGCAGTCAGAAGTCCGGCGGCACAACGACCTCGCACTATCGCGTGGGGACGCGATGATCGATGACGAATCGGCCTGCGTGCAGGATGTGCTGGCCTCCGTCAGCGGATTCGGAGCCCTGCAGCCACTTCTCGACGATGACAGCATTGAAGAGATCTGGCTGAATGGCCCAGGCCATGTCTACATCGCGCGAGGCGGGGTATCGGAGCGGGTTCCGCTGCGACTCACTGATGCAATGGTGCGTGATCTCGTCGAGAGAATGCTGCAGTCCACTGGCCGCCGGGTGGATATCAGTCAGCCATTCGTTGATGCCTCGCTGCCGGATGGATCACGCCTGCACGTTGCGATCGCGGATGTCGTTCGCGGTTCGTGGGCCGTCAATATTCGCAAGTTCCTCCCGCATCACCGCACTCTGGATGCCCTGGTGGCGGTCGGGTCGATGCCGGAGCACATCGCCGCCATGTTGCGAACGGCTATGAACGATGGGGCCAGCGTCATCGTGTCCGGCGCGACCCACACCGGGAAAACGACGCTGCTGGGGGCGCTGCTGGCGTCTTGCGCCGAATCGCAGCGAATCATCACGGTCGAGGAGACGTTTGAGCTCGCCGTGGACGGCCCCGACCTTGTCGCCCTCCAGGGCAGGCAGGCGAGTCTCGAGGGGACCGGTGAGATCACGCTGCGCCGGCTGGTGAAGGAGGCGCTGCGCATGCGACCTGACCGGCTCGTGGTCGGAGAGGTGCGTGACGCCGAAGCGCTGGATCTCGTGCTGGCACTGAACACCGGCGTGCCTGGCGCAGGAACCGTCCATGCGAACTCTGCAGTCGAGGCGCTCGAGAAGCTCACGATCCTGCCGCTGCTCGCCGGGCGCAACATCGATCGCTCGTTCATCGCGCCCGCTCTCGCGTCAGCTGTCTCGCTCATTGTGCACTGCGCGCGCGATGGCGCAGGCGCGCGTTTCGTCGCTGAGGTGGTTGCGCCGACTGGCGAGGTCGTCGAGGGGCGGATCATCACTCGATCGCTGTATCGCGCGGAGCCGCGTTCATGACGCTGTTCGTCGGCGCGATGCTCGCTGCGGGGATGCTGTTGTGCGTTTCACCGTGGCTCTGGCCACGTCGTGAGCGGGAGGCGCGTCGACCTCCGGACTCCGGATGGCTGGCTCGGCTCATCGACGAGGCAGGGTTTGCGTCGGTCGAACAGCGAACCGTGGTCGCGGTCGTCGTCGCCGTCGGACTTCTTGCAGCCTCTGTGGTGTGGCTGATCACGGGCATCGCGGTGCTGGCAGTGCTCGGCGGCGCGGCTGCTGCGAGCGCACCGATAGCCTTCCTACGCTCGCGCAAGCTGCGCCTGCTGAAGGCACGCAGACAGCTGTGGCCCGATGTCTGCGATCTGCTCATCGCGTCGATCAGAGTGGGACTCTCGTTGCCGGATGCGGTGGCGAGCCTGGCGGATTCCGCCCCGTCGATGGTGCGGCCGGCTTTCGTCGTCTTCGCCAGAGATCTGCGCGGCACCGGGCGGTTCGAAAGCAGTATCGATCGGCTCAAGACAGCGCTCGCCGATCCCATTGCCGACCGCATCATCGAGTCGCTGAAGATGGCACGACAGGTCGGCGGCACCGAGCTCACTGGTGTGCTGCGGGCACTGTCATCGTCCGTACGTGCGGATGCCACGCTTCGAGGTGAAGTCGAGGCGAAACAGTCGTGGGTCCGCGGTGCAGCGGTGCTGGGTGTCGTCGCGCCCTGGGTGATCCTGGTGCTCCTCGCGATGCGCCCAGAGGGCGCGCAGGCCTATGCCAGCCCGGAGGGCGTGCTCGTGATCTGCGGTGGTGCCGCCGTGTCGGTGATCGCGTTCCGCATCATGGTGCGCATCGGCCGCCTGCCCGAGCCTCGGAGGTGGTTCGCATGACCGGGATCACGGATGCCGCGATGGCGATTCTGCTGGGCGGGTTGCTGGCCGCTGGCGTCCTCTGCATCCTTGCGGCGGCGCCGCGATGGCGTGCCGCATCGCTGACCATGCGCATCGCACCCTATGTGCGGGATGCCGTCGATGATGCGGTGCTTCCGATCGGGATGCTGCCGAGGGTAGGGGTGCTTCCCGCGCACGCCGCCGGTGGTGTGGCGAGGCTGAAGGCACTGTTGCTGCGCGGGTTCGGAGACAGTGAAGCATTGACACAACGCCTCGGCCAAGCCGGAATCAACGAGGGCCCCGCGGCGTTCCGCGGACGACAGTTGGGGTGGGCGCTGGCAGGTTTCGGCGGCGGGAGCGTGCTGGTCATCATCCTCGCGCTGACTGGGCGGATGACGCCGCCTGCGGCGGCCCTGCCGGTGGTGCTCGGTGCCGGCACGGCGATGGCGCTTGACATGCTGCTCTCGGCGCGAGTGAAGGCGCGGCTCAGTCGACTCAGCGACGAACTGCCGACCACGCTGGAGTTTTTGGCACTGTGCTTGTCTGCAGGCGAAGGGTTTCTGGATGCGCTGCGCAGAGTTGCCGCGATCGGCTCGGGGGAGCTAACGGGAGAGTTGCGGCAGGTCGTGCTGGCGGTCGGAACCGGGTCATCGTTGGCCGACGCGCTCGGCGAGATGGCGGCGCGGTTGCGCCTGCCAGGGGTGTCGCGTGCGACCGATCAGATCATCGCCGCGCTTGAGCACGGTGCACCGCTGGCCGGAGTGCTGCACGCGCAGGCGTCTGATGCCCGTGAAGATGCGAAGCGGATGCTGATCGAGCAGGCGGGGCGGCGCGAGATTTTGATGATGGTGCCTCTGGTATTCCTGATCCTGCCGCTGTCTGTGGTGTTTGCTGTGTTCCCTGGAATGTTCATTCTGCGCCTTGGTATCGGCATCGGCTGAGGCCTCTGAGCTACCGAAGATCTGTGATTTACCGACGAAAGGACCGATGATGAATCGAATTCAAAGCTGGTGGACGACGGCAACGGCCGAGGCGCGAGCATTCGGCGAGGATGAGAACGGCGACGTTCCCGGCTGGGTGCTCGTCACGTTGATGACGGCTGGCCTTGTCGTGGTGATTTGGGCTGTCGCGGGCCCCGCGCTGCTCGGGCTGTTCGAGCAGGCGATCTCGAGCGTGTCCGGAATCTGACATGCGGTGGCGAGCAGAGGCGGCGGATGATCGCGGGTCTAGTCCCGTCGATTTCGTGCTCGTCGGCTCGCTGCTGACTGTCCTGACGCTCGCCGTTCTGCAATTGGGGCTCGCCGTCTACGTGCGCAATGTCGTGCATGACGCGGCAGTCGAGGGCGCACACTACGCGGCGCTCGCGGATACCTCTCTTGAGGAGGGCGCCGAGCACGCTCGCCTCTTCATCACGCGCGCCGTGGGCGGCTCGTTTGCGGAGGACGTCAGCATCGCTGAGAGCGGCAGGCTGGGGCATCCCACCGCGGTCGTCACCGTGCGAACGACCCTTCCGCTCATTGGATTGCTGGGTGTTCCGTTCGCGCTGGAGGTGGATGCCGATGCGCCGATGGAGTCGCTGGGGCCATAACGACGAGGGCTCAGCCGCGCTGGAGTTCCTCACCGCGGGGGTCATCTTCCTCGTGCCGCTGGCCTACCTGATCATCACGCTGGGGGTGATCCAGCAGAGCACGTTGGGTGCGGAGGCCGCAGCCCGCCACACTGCCCGCGTGATCGGCCAGTCACACGACGCCGAATCTGCTGCGCGCAGCAGCGCCGCGGTGCTGGCTAACATCATCGACGAGTATGGCTTGGACTCCGACAACACCGGAGTCTCCATCTCTTGTATTCCGGCAGGCGTGCCCTGCCCGTCTTCCGGTGTGACGGTGCTGGTCACGGTGGACACGCGGGTCTCCTTGCCGTTCGTTCCGCCGATCTTCGGACTCGACAGCGCGACGCGCATCCCGCTGCAGGCAGAAGCAGCGCAGAAGTTGTCGCGGCTGTGGAGCACGGAATGACTTGGCAGTGCGGGCAGGCGGATGATGAAGGCGGCAGTATCTTGCCGCTCCTGCTCGGCTACGTCGTGCTCGCGCTCGCCGTGATTTCGGTGTGCGTCTGCGCTACTGACCTGCACATCACGCAGAAGCGACTCGATTCCCTCGCTGATTCCGCTGCGCTGGCCGGAGCCGACGGCTTCACGCTCGTCATCGACGGGGAATCCGTGCGTGCCGTGCTCACCGATGACGGCGTACGCGAGCAGGCAGAGGTGATCGTAGCGGCCATCTCGACGGAGGCGAATCTGGTGTCGGCATCCGCGCCCGATGGCGTGTCTGCGCAGGTCACGGTCGCCGCCGCGTGGCATCCGCCCCTGTTCTCACCGTTCGTCCCGGACGGCATCCTGCTCGAGTCGACCGCGACCAGTCGCACGGCGATGCGGTGACCTGCCGGAAGAACGGCACTGCCATTGGGGGCGCAGTTCGCATTACTGCGCCCCCGACGACGTTCAGGCTCGTTGGATGTCGGAGAACAAGCCGATGAACGGCACCCCGGTGCCGATCAACCGCTGGAAGAACTCTCCCGCGACCGGTGTGGCGACAGCAGCCGAGGCCGCTTCATAGGTCTCGAAGTACAGGTCGAGGGTCCGATGCGCCGGCGTGGGTGTCCCGTCTTCTTTGGGCCAGACTTTTGCTGCCTCGAATCGTTGCAGCGCCGGGAGCTGTTCGGCGAGAGCGGCGATCTCCGGGTAGGCGATTTCGAACTCGTCTGGGTCGCTGGGGTTCTCGATGACGATGGTGATCTTCGTGGGCATGATTTCACTTTCCTTTTCTGGTTATTACTGCGTCACTTGCTATGCGGCCGGTCGGCCGTAGGTCTCCAGGAGCCGGAGCCAGACCTCGCTGATGGTCGGGTATGCGGGCACGGCGTGCCAGAGGCGTTCGATGGGGACTTCTCCGACGATGGCGATGGTGGCGGCGTGGACGAGTTCCGCGACGTCCTGTCCGACGAAGGTGGCGCCGACGATCAGGTGCCGATCTTCGTCGACGATGAGCTTCGCCTGCCCGGCGTAGCCGTCGGCATGGAGCTTCGCTCCGGCGACCCAGCCGAGGTTGTACTCGACGGCCCGGTAGTTGAGCTGCTTCTGCTTGGCGCCTTCTTCGGTGAGTCCGACGGCGGCGACCTCAGGGTCGGTGAACACGACGCGCGGCACCGCTGTGTGATCTGCGGTGGCGACGTGTTGTCCCCACGCCTCGTCCGAGATCGGCGAGCCATTCAGGCGTGCCGCGATTGCTTCGCCGGCGGCTCGTGCCTGGTACTTGCCTTGATGAGTGAGCATCGCACGCCTGTTGACGTCGCCGACGGCGTAGAGCCAATCGGTGCCGCCCACGAGCATGGTGTCATCCACGGCGATTCCGCCGCTGACGTCCAGCCCCAGGGCTTCGAGACCCAGATTGTCGGTAGCGGGGCGGCGCCCCGTCGACACGAGGAGCTCGTCCGCGCTGATGCTGGTGCCGTCAGCGAGAGCGATGGTGACGATGCCGTCGGCGTCGCGGTCGACTCTGGTGGGGGTGGCCGCGGTGTCGACGTGCACGCCTTCTGCGAGCAATGCTGCCGCGACATGCTCGCCCACGAACGGTTCTTCGCGCTCCAGCAGGGGGGTGCGGGAGAGCAGCGTGACCTGAGAGCCGAGCGAGGAGAACGCGAAGGCGAGTTCGGTGCCGGCGACTCCGCCACCGATGATGGCGAGTCGGGCAGGCACGTGATCTGCAGAGGTGGCTTCCCGAGTGCCCCATACCGAGGCATCGGCGAGGCCGGGAATCGGAGGGAGCACGGGAACGGAGCCCGTCGCGATTGCCACCGCCCTGGCTGCGTAGACACGATCGCCCACCAGGACCTGCCCGCGGCCGGTGATATGGCCGTGCCCGCGGATGAGGTCGATCCCGGCGGACTCGAGCCAGGAGACCTGTCCGTCGTCTTTCCAGCCGTCGGTGAACGACGTGCGTCGTGCGAGGACAGCGGCGGCGTCGATGTGGTCGGCGACCGCCTCCCGCGCTCCGGCCAGGCGGCGGGCGGCGCGGATCGCGTGTCCGCTGCGCAGGAGCGCCTTGGAGGGCATGCATGCCCAGTAGGAGCACTCGCCTCCGACGAGCTCGGATTCGACGATCGCGACATGGATGCCGCGCTTCTTGGCGTAGTCGGCGACGTTCTCGCCGACCGCCCCGCCGCCGATGACGATCAGGTCGTAGTCGTATGCAGCGGAGGCGGTCATGCTGCGACCTTCTTGCGCAGCACGATGGACAGGCGGATGGCGGAGATCAGGAAGAAGATCGCGCCCAGAAGGGCGTAGCCGGCGACTCCGGTGATCATCCCGTTGCCCTGAAGGCCCTGCGCGACGAATGCCCCACCGGCGAATAGCGAGATGCCGCCGGACAGCATCTGCGGAACCTGCCCGCCGTTGCGGCGGTTGCGGATGGCGGTGATCAGCTGGGGGAGACCCGCGCCGATGGCCCACACACCCCACACGATCAGCGCAGCGGCTGCGGACACCGTCGATGCCCAACCCAGCGCGATCGCGACGAGCACGCTGACGACGACGTTGATCCATTCCGAGGCCTTCGCCCGGTGGCTGTCGCCTGCAGAGCGGATCTGCCAGAAGACGGATGCCGCGTCGAACAACGGGTACACGATCAGCAGGATCGTGAGGGCGAGCCCCGCGGTACCGCCGGTCAGAAACAGCAACGCTGCCCAGACCACGGTGAAGCCGAAGCGGATGAAGTAGAGGCGGCGCAACGCGCCGCTCAAGCTGGAAGAGGAAGTGGTATCTGACATGCTCGACATTTCTTTCTTATAGAGATCGACTGGTAGAGTTACTAGTACGTCTACATAGAAAGATAACCCGTCTCGGCCTCGAACGCAAGCGACACCATCACCGCCATCGAGACTGACTAGTACGACTAGGTAAGAAACCGTGAAATCCTGGAAGCTCTGATGCGACCTGCCCGACCCAGACCGGAGCCCGAAGTGCAAGATGAGATAACCACCCCCGCGGCGAAGTCATCGAAGGGTGCGAGCACACGACAGCGGATTCTCGACGCTGCCAACGAGCTGTTCTACAACCACGGCATCCGCGCGACGAGCGCCGACCGGATCATCGAGCAGGTCGGCATCACCAAGGTCACCTTCTATCGACATTTCCGCACGAAGAGCGACCTCATCGTCGCCTACCTCGAGCAGCAGTCGGCTGCCGAGCAGGCTTGGATGAGAAGCACGGTCAACGAGGGGGACCCGCTCGCCACGGCGCGCACGATCGCTGCCGGCATCGGTGCAGCCAGTTGCAGCCCGGGTTTCCGCGGATGCGCGTTCATCAATGCGGCCGCGGAGTATCCCGACCCTCAGGATCCGGTTCGCCTCGCCGTCGATGCGCACCGAGGCTGGATGATTGATTTCTTCGCCGGGATCGCGGACCAGTCGGGCGTGCGCGATGCCGGTTCCGTGGCGAATCAGCTCATGATCCTTCGCGACGGCGCCATGGTCAACGGCTACCTCGGCGACTCGCTCACGCTCGCAGGTTCTCTCGAGGCGGGATTCTCCTCAATTCTCGGGACCGCTGACGACAACGGGCGTTAACGGGCGTCTGGTCGTCGCGGACTGAAGCGGGGAATCCAGCGGATGAATCCGAGCGCGCCGAGAAGTCCGACGATGCCCATGACCCCGCTCGCGAACGACAACGAGGCGATGGCAGTCACGCCCGCCACGATGAGCGGAGCGACTGCGCCGCCGGCATCCGTCAATGTTCGCCACGAGCCGAGGAATGTGGCCGGCTCCTGCTGCGGTGCGATATCGGCGCCGAGCGTCAACAGGATGCCGCTAGAGAGGCCATTTCCGACACCGAGCACCGCGGCGAGCATCCCGAACCACAGAACGGCGGTATCACCATCGTGAGTGAAGGAGAGTGCGAGGAAGCCTGCGCCCATCAGCACCATCGCTGGCATCGCCGCCCACAGCCTGCCGAAACGATCCATCACCTGCCCGCTGGCATAGAACAGCGCGAAATCGATCGCGCCAGAGATGCCAACGACGAGGGCGATCGTCTGCGCGTCAAGCCCGAGTGAGAGGCCCCACAGCGGCAGCACCACCTGTCGAGCGGAGCGCACCGCCGACAGTGATGCTGCCGCCAGTCCGAGACGGCCAAGCACCCCACGGTAGTGCCACATGGTACGGAAGATCCCGGCCCGTTCCAGTGTCAGGATCGATCCGGTCACCGCCTCGCCGGTGTCCTCCGAGATGGTGAAGGATGAGGCAGCGCGCACCGGAGGGATCGTTTTCTCCGGGTCGGGCCCGAAAGTCACGAGCACGACCATGCCGAGTAAGCACGCGAGGAAGAACCAGATCGACGCCTGCTCGCGTCCGAAAACCTGCAGGAGGGCTGCGGTGACGAACGGCCCGATGAAGATGCCAAGGCGGAAACTGCCGCCGAGCAGCGATAGCGCACGGGCGCGGAACGCGATTGGAACGCGCGTCGTCATGAACGCGTGTCGTGCGAGGCCGAATGCCGCAGCGCAGAATCCGAGTACGAACACGGATGCCGCGAACACTCCGAGGGCCGGGGCAAGGAGCATCCCGAGTACGGCGACCATCGCGATGAGGCCGGCGATCACCATCGTGTAGCGCTCGCCGATGCGGGCCACGGCCCACCCGGCCGGCAGATTCCCGCACAGTTGGCCGACGACGAGCGCCGAGGCGACAAGGGCAGCGAAGGCGACATCGGCACCCATGCTCGCGGCGATGATCGGAATCAGCGGGAGTACGGCGCCCTCGCCGAGCGAGAACAGAATGGTGGGCAGGTACACCATCGGCCCGAACTGCTTCAGGACTGACGACGCGCTGCTCACGGTGCCACGCTACTCTGCTCGCGGTTCAGCAGATTTCGCGCACGTACGTGTCGTCGGTGGGGGTGGTGAGGTCGCGGTCGCGCAGTATCGTCGTCGGCGTCTCCACGTCGGCGCACATCTCCTGAAAAGTGCGGGGGAGCGTGTCGGTGTACTCGACGTTCAACACTGCGGTGCCGTAGACGTCCGTATACGCCGCGCACTCGCGGTAAGCAGCGCACTCTTCACTGATGGCGAAGTCGAAGCCGCTCTCCTTGCGGAACATCTGGGTGTGCTCGGCGGCGTTCTTCTGGCCCACCGCGAGATCGGCTTCGTGTGCAATGACAACGATCCGGCCGGCGAGAGCGGACGCATCCTCGGCCGACAGGGCCCCGTCGGATCGGGTGAACGAGTCGAGGTTGTCCAGCTCCACCGCGTCGAACCCGTCAGATGCGCAGCCGCGGATCCACTCGCCGACCCGCGCGGCGATCACGTCCTGCGCAGTAGCGGAGGAGATGTCCAGAAGGGCCTCATCCGGCCAGTCCGGATCCCGCACCGGCTGCCCATCGGCATCCATCAGCACGCTCTGATCGGGCCAGTCCGAGAGCTCTCCAGGCTGCGTCTGGAAGGCGTTGATATAGCAAATTGAATAGACGCCAGGCTGCGGCTCATCTGTGCGGTCGCGCACGATGATCCCGACACCTTCCGCTGGTGGATACCCTCCACCGAGCTGGTAATCGAACGCGACGCCGTCGGGAAGAGATGCTCGCGCAGCGCCCTGCGCATCGGGAGTGGATGCCGCGCACGAGACGAGAGTGGATGCCACGACAAGGGCCACGCCGACGGCGGCAAAACGGCTCACAGAGATATGCACATATCAGGGTAACCACGCACGATAGGCTGAGGTGCCATGCTCGAACTCGATATCGCCGCCGAAATTCAGGCGCTCAAGCACACCTTCAGTGACATCAGCGAGGTCGTCGATGTCAACCGAATCCGCGAGGATATCGTCCGCCTCAGTGAGGAAGCGGGCGCACCCGACCTCTGGGAAGACACCGAGCACGCGCAGAAGGTCACCAGCGCACTCAGCCACCGACAGTCCGAGCTTGCTCGCATCACCGGCATTGGCAGTCGCCTCGATGATCTCGAAGTGCTGGTGGAGCTCGCCAACGAGATGGAAGACGAAGACTCCGCTCAGGAGGCCCAGCGTGAGCTTGAGGCACTGAGCGCGGTCATCAGTCAGCTCGAGGTGCAGACGCTGCTCGACGGCGAATATGACGAGCGCAACGCGATCATCACCATCCGCTCCGGCGCCGGCGGCGACGACGCCACCGACTTCGCCGAGATGCTCATGCGCATGTACCTGCGCTGGGCCGAGCAGCACAATTACCCCGCCAAGGTCATGGACACTTCCTACGCGGAGGGTGCAGGCATCAAGTCCGCCACCTTCGAGATCACGGCTCCCTACGCCTTCGGCACGCTGTCGGTTGAGGCTGGCACGCACCGACTCGCACGCATCAGCCCGTTCGGCTCTGCCGACAAGCGCCAGACCAGCTTCGCCGCGGTCGAGGTCATCCCTCTGATGGAGGAGGCCACCGCGGTCGAGATTCCCGAGAATGACATCCGGGTGGATGTGTTCCGCTCGTCCGGTCCTGGTGGACAGTCGGTCAACACGACCGACTCGGCCGTGCGCCTGACCCACCTTCCCACCGGCATTGTCGTGTCGATGCAGAACGAGAAGTCGCAGATCCAGAACCGCGCCGCAGCAATGCGCGTGCTGCAGACCAGACTCCTGCTGTTGCAGAAGGCGCAGGAAGCAGCCAAGAAGAAAGAACTCGCCGGCAACATCACGGCGAGTTGGGGCGACCAGATGCGCTCGTACTTCCTCTACGGTCAGCAGCTCGTCAAAGATCTGCGCACCGGCCACGAATCGGGCAACCCCGCAGCGGTTTTCGATGGGGATCTCGATGGCTTCATCTCGGCTGGCATCCGATGGCGCAAGCGCAGGGACGACGACGACTGACCCGCACCGGGTGTCGCTCGCTGTCAGGCAGGAACGCGCGCTTAGGCTCGTAACGCCATGATTCGGTTCGAGAACGTCACTAAGCGCTACCGCGGGACGAAGCGACCGGCCCTTGCCGGGGTCGACTTCGAAGTCCAGCGGGGCGAATTCATCTTCCTTGTCGGAGCATCAGGTTCGGGTAAATCCACCTGTCTCAGACTCATCTTGCGTGAGGATGTCCCCACCACCGGCCGTGTCGCGGTCCTCGGACGCGACCTGCGTTCGCTTGCGAACGGCAAGGTGCCGTACTTCCGTCGTCACATCGGCTCGGTCTTCCAAGACTTCCGTCTGCTCTCGTCCAAGACGGTGTTCCAGAACGTTGCCTTTACCCTGCAGGTCACTGGGTCGTCGCGTGGATTCATCCACCAAGCAGTGCCGGAAGCACTCGCCCTGGTCGGGCTTGAAGGCAAAGAGAAGCGGATGCCTCATGAGCTGTCCGGCGGTGAGCAGCAGCGCGTGGCGATCGCTCGTGCGCTGGTCAACCGTCCGCAGATTCTGCTTGCGGATGAACCGACCGGAAACCTTGACCCTGCGACCTCGGTCGACATCATGCAGCTGCTCGCTCGGATCAACGCCGGCGGCACCACGGTCGTGATGGCCACGCACGAGGCAGCGTTCGTTGATCAGATGCAGCGCCGCGTGATCGAGCTCCGCGACGGTGAGATGGTGCGCGACGAGGTGCGCGGTGGCTACGGCGACCGCTCGATGATTCCGCAGCTGGGCCCTGAGGAGCAGCGCGGCGCAGCGACGACCGCTGCGCGCACCGCGATGCAGGAGGTACAGCGCGAGACCGAGGGGCTTGAACCCCTCACCGCCGAATTGATCGCGTCGATGAGGGCAGCAGGCAACGCTCCGGCAGTCGCCCCTCAGGATGTTCCTGCCCAGACGCAGGCCCCAGAAACGCCAGCCCCGGCCCAGGTCGGCCAGCGGACGCACCCGATCGTGCTGCCGGAAGTTGACGTCGCCGAGCTCGGCGTCGCCGACCGCCTTGGCCTGTCGGATACCGACGATGACGAGGAAGTAGGGCCGACCTCGTGAGAGTGGGACTTATCCTCATGGAGGCCCTCGGGGGCCTGAGGCGCAACATCTCGATGGTGATCTCCGTCGTGCTCGTGACCTTCGTCTCGCTGACGTTCGTCGGCGCAGCGATCCTCATGCAAGGTCAGATCAGTACGATGCGCGGGTACTGGACCGAGCGTGCGCAGGTCTCGGTCTCGATGTGCTCGCCGGTCTCGGGCGGTCAGGAGACCTGCCTGGATGGCGCCGCCACTGAAGAGCAGGTCAACCAGGTGCGCATTGAACTGGCCGGCGATGCTCTCGGGGCGCTCATCAGTAGCGTGCGCTTCGAAGACAAGGCCGAGGCGTATGCCAACCTCACTGAACTGCTCGGCGAAGAGCAGGCGAGCGTGCTCACCGAGGAGCAGATGTCGGAGAGCTTCTACATCACTCTCAAGGACCCCAGCCAATCGCAAGTGATCGTCGAGGCGTTCGCAGGAATCAACGGCGTCGAAGAGGTGCGTGACCAGCTGCAGTACCTCGATCCGCTGTTCTCGGCACTCACTGTCGCGACCTATATTGCGGTGGGTATCGCGGTGCTGATGCTGATTGCTGCCATCTTGCTCATTGCGACAACGATTCGTCTTTCTGCCTATGCGCGCCGCAAAGAGATCGGGATCATGCGGCTGGTGGGCGCATCGAACAGGTTCATCCAGACGCCGTTCATCCTGGAGGGCGTGTTCGCGGCCTTCCTCGGGTCGGCTCTTGCCAGCGCCGCAGTCATCGCCGGAATGCATTTCGGCGTGAACGGCTATCTGAAGGGTCGTGTGCCTTTCATCACGACATGGGTGTCGATGCAGGATGCCGTGCTCGTGGTGCCGGTGCTCATCGGCATCGGCGTGCTGTTGGCCGCGCTCTCGGCGGGCTTCGCGATCCGTCGTTGGCTGCGCACCTGATATAGGCTGAGGGGCTGGCCACAGAAAGAGCTGGCCACCGAAAGAAGAGGAACCATCATGCCCAGGGAACGCGGGGAGAAGGTCATCGCGACCAATCGTCGCGCACGTCACGACTACAACATCGAAAAGTCGTACGAGGCGGGAATGGTGCTCTCCGGCACCGAAGTGAAGTCGCTCCGGCAGGGTCGTGCGAACCTCTCCGACGGCTACGCCTTCATCAAAGGCCATGAGCTCTTCCTCGATTCCGTGCACATTCCGGAGTACTCGCAGGGCCACTGGACGAACCACTCCGCCAAGCGCATCCGCAAGCTGCTGATGCACCGCGACGAGATCGACAAGCTGGAACACGCGGTCTCCGCCGGCGGCTACACGCTCGTCCCCATGAAGCTGTACTTCTTGGATGGCCGCGCCAAGGTCGAGATCGCGCTGGCCAAGGGCAAGCGCGAGTTTGACAAGCGTCAGACCCTGCGCGAGCGTCAGGACACTCGCGAGGCAGAGCGCGCAATGCGGCTGCGCAACCGCACGGGCGAGTAGCCCTACAGCTTCGGGTCGAACCCGAACACCCTGCCGAGGAACGTCAGTTCACGCTCCAGGGCGTCGATGATGGTTTCTGCGCGCCGGAAGCCGTGTCCTTCTCCTGGGTACAGCACGTACTCGTGGTCGACGCCGCGGGCAGCGAGAGCATCGCGGATCGCCTCGGACTGCGACGGCGGAACGACGCGATCGTTCGCACCCTGCAACAGCAGCACCGGCACGTCAATGTCATCGACATGAGTGAGTGGCGAGCGCTCGATGTACACCTGCTCGGCCTCGGGTAGCGGGCCCACCAGGCCGTCGAGGTAGTACTTCTCGAAGTCGTGGGTGTCCTGTGCGAGCATCCGCAGATCGGTGACGCCATAGCGGCTGATTCCGGCGGCGAACACGCCACCGCGCACGAGCGCTGAGAGCACCGTCCATCCGCCCGCCGAGCCACCGCGGATCGCGATGCGCGCAGGGTCGGCCTTGCCAGCCTCGGCAAGGCCACGCGCGGCGGCGAGCACGTCGTCGACCTCGGCGATGCCCCACTGCCCGTCGAGGCGCTCGCGGTAGGCGCGGCCGTAGCCGGTGGAGCCGCCGTAGTTCACATCCAGCACGCCGATCCCTCGGCTCGTGTAGTACGCGATGGCGGTGGATGCTCCGCCTGACACGTGCGCGGTGGGGCCGCCATGCACGAACACGATGTACGGCGGCAGTTCGCCAGCGGGTGCATCGGCGTTCGGGTTCGCCGGCGGATAGTCGAATGCGTGCACAGGTCCGTTGGCCCCATCGAATGTGACACGCGTGGCCGGAGGCATCCATTCTTCATCGACAGGTATGCCTCCGCGGACGCGTTCGACCGCGCCGGAATCGACATCCACGCACCACAGCCCGGCATTGACGCCCGCGCCCCCACCGGAAAGCAGCACACGGACGCCTGCGGTATCGTCGACGCTCACGTGCGCGGTAGCCGGCACATCGAGGCGCTTCTCCGATCCATCGGGCTCGATCAGGACGATCTCATCTGAGCCGTTAGTGCGCACGGCGACGATACGGCCGTCCGACAGCGGTTGGTACCAGCGATTGCCCAGCACCCACAATCCGTACCCTGTGTCGGCATCGGCCGGCGCGATGGAGTCTGGGCCGGAGGTGCGCTCCAGACCGTCGAGGGAGATCCGCTGCAATTGCCAGCGTCCGGTGGGATCATCGGCGTAGGTGAGTTCGGTGTCGCTGATCCATTCGGGTTGCAGTGCGGCGCGTGTGGGGGTGCTGGCAAACGTGTCGCCGCCGAGTTGGGCGACGTGCAACTGGGCCAGCTGCCATGGCATGTGGTGGTCGCTCCACTGCACCCATGCGATGCGCGTGCCGTCGGGGGAGAGGGCAGGATGTGCGACGAACCCGGAGGTCGCAATGATCTGCTGAACGTCGCTGCCGTCGGTCGGGATCTCGACGATCGCGCGGCGGTGCCGATCGTCGGTGAGGTCCTCGCGCACCGCGAAGAGGCGACCGTGCTGCAGTCGTAGGCCGCCGTGGTTCGGGCCAATGCCGTTCGGCCCAACGGGCGTGAGTGGCTGCGGCGAGCCGCCCCGGAGCATCCGGTACACCCTCTGGTCGTTCGCATCGACGAAGAACAACGTGCCGTCGGTGTCCGCGGTCCATGCGCCGCCACCGTACTCGTGCACCCGCGAACGAGCGTTCCATGGCTCAGGCAGCAGCACGTTGCCGTTCGAGCTGCGCACTGTGACACGCCCACCTTCGGCCGGCACCGACTCGCCCCACCAGATCTCATCGCCGACGAACCGCGCACCGTCTATACGGGGCGCGGATGAGGCGATATCGACTGCGTGAAATGGAGAAGGCCAGGTACCGTACGGCTGCATGCTTCGACCCTATGCGGTGACGTTCTGACACACGGCGTCACACACTGTGCGCGAGGTGGCATCAGTGCCATAAGTTTCTGGAAACGGCCGGTTTATCCGGACGTGGAGCGACAGCCGAGCCCGGCACCCGCCCGCGAACGATCCAGTGTCTGGGGTCGTCCGCGGCTGCCCTGCCCACTCTGTCACCCCAGGAGAATGATGTCTTCCGAGTCTTTGACGCTCGGGACCCCACGTGTCCCTTTCTCCTTCGAGCTCTACCCGCCGCGTTCGGCTTCGAGCGACGAGGCGCTGCGCGAGACTGTCCGTCAGCTAGCGGCGGCGGGGCCTGAATTCATCTCCGTCACGTACGGCGCCGGCGGCTCCACTGGTGGACGCTCACTCGACGTGCTGCGCTTCATCCGCGAGTACACCGACGTCGAGCCGCTCGCGCACCTGACATGCGTCGGCAATACCTATGCGGGTGCGGCTGCGCTCATTCGTGAATTCTTGGATGCTGGCATCCTCAGCTTCCTCGCCCTTCGCGGTGACCCACCCACCGGTCAGCCGGAAACCTTCCTCGGCGATCTGGAGAGCTCCGCGCAGCTCGTACAGCTGATTGGCCGTGTGCAGGCCGAGCGTGCTCCGTATGAGGAGACGCCGATTCCTGGTTTTCCAGGGGCCGCTCGCGTCACCCGGGGGCGCGATGTCAACATCGCGGTGGCTGCCTTTCCCAAGGGGCATCCACGCTCTGCCCACCGCACGCAGGACGTCGAGGCGTTGCTTGCCAAACAGGCCGCCGGGGCGACTTTCGCGATCACACAGCTGTTCTTCCACGCCGACGACTACCTCGCGTTTGTCGAGCGTGCGCGGGCCGCTGGAGTCACGATTCCGATCCTTCCTGGCATCATGCCGATCACCTCGCCCGCCCGTCTGGGCCGTGTGCTCGAGCTCACCGGCGAAGACCTGCCCAGCGAACTTTCGATCGCGCTGGAGGTCGAGCCGACGGCCGAAGGTCGTCGCGAAATCGGCACCCAGTGGGCATCACGTCTGACCCGCGAGGTGGTGGCCGGCGGCGCACCAGGAGTGCATTTGTACGCGTTCAACCAACACGAAACCGTTCTCACCGTTCTCGCCGAGGCAGGCGTTCTTCCTGCCCTGCGTCACTAGATCCCTCCCCGAAAGGAAACATCATGACCGCATTCCCCCAGGGGACTATCCTCGGCTACCCGCGCATCGGCCGCCGCCGCGAGCTGAAGAAGGCCGTCGAGGCGTTCTGGGCCGGCCGCTCAGACCTCGCAGCGCTGGAGCAGACTGCTGCCGAACTGCGTGCAGCGAGCCGTGAGCGCCTCGCATCCCTCGGCCTCGGCCGCACCGATTCGGCGATCCCGGAGTCGTTCTCGTACTACGACCAGGTGCACGATGCCGCCGTCACTGTCGGCGCAATCCCCACCCGCTTCGACAACCTTCGCGAGGCGGACGGCTCGATCGGGCTACCGGCGTACTTCACCATCGCGCGCGGCGAGGGCGAGCGCGCCGCGCTCGAGATGACCAAGTGGTTCGACTCGAACTACCACTACCTCGTTCCCGAGATCGGCCCTGAGACGACGTTCTCGCTGTCCAGCGACCGCGTCGTGCGTCAGGTCGAAGAGGCTGTCGCCGCCGGGTTCGTCACGCGCCCCGTCGTCGTCGGCCCTGTCACCCTGCTGGCGCTGGCGAAGGCATCGGATGCCGCGCCCGAGGGCTTCGACCCGCTGTCGCGTCTCGATGACCTTGTCCCCGTGTACGTCGAGCTGCTTGCTCGTCTGAAGGCCGCCGGCGCAGAGTGGGTGCAGCTGGATGAGCCGGCGCTCGTCAGCGAGTCACTTCCCGCGTCCGCTGAGCAGTTGGCGGATGCCGCGGCACGCGCGCTGGCAATCATCGGTGGTGCGACTGAGCGTCCGTCAATCCTCGTTGCGGCTCCGTACGCGTCGTTGGACGCCACGTTCGCCGTGCTGGCCGCGGCTCCCATCGAGGCCATCGCGGTCGACCTCGTGCGCGGCAGCGTCCCGACGGCGGTCGAGGGGCTTTCCGACAAGGTGCTCGTCGGCGGAGTGATCGACGGTCACAACATTTGGCGCGGCGACCTCGCCGCCGCGTTCGAAACGCTGGAGGCGCTGGGGTCGCTCGGTGCGGCTCAGGTCGCGGCATCCACCTCTACCTCGCTGCTGCACGTCCCACACGACGTGACCGACGAGTCGAAGCTCGACGAGCGCCTCGCCAGCTGGCTCGCATTCGCCGACCAGAAGGTCGAGCAGGTCGTCGCCCTTGCTCGTGGCCTCGGCTCGGGCCGTAAGGCGATCCAGGCAGAGCTGGATGCGGCATCCGCGGCACTCGCCGACCGCAGCAACGCACCAGGTGTGCGTGATGGTTCTGTGCGCTCGCGTGCACTTGCCGACGACGATTTTTCGCGCGTCTCGTATGCCGAGCGTGAAGCGGCTCAGGAAACGGCACTCGGACTGCCGGCGTTGCCGCTCACCACGATCGGCTCATTCCCGCAGACCGGCGACATCCGCCGTGCCCGCGCTCAGTACATTCGTGGCGAGCTGTCGCAGGATGACTACGACGAGTTCCTTCGCCGCGAGGTGGACACCGTCATCGAACTGCAAGAAGATCTGGGTCTTGATGTGCTCGTGCACGGCGAACCCGAGCGCAACGACATGGTGCAGTACTTCGCCGAGAACCTCGACGGCTTCTCGGTGACGGAGAACGGCTGGGTGCAGTCATACGGCTCGCGCGCCACGCGCCCGTCGATCCTGTGGGGCGATGTCTCACGTCCTGCTCCGATCACGGTCGGATGGTCGACCTACGCGCAGTCCAAGACCGCCAAGCACATGAAGGGCATGCTCACTGGGCCCGTGACGATCCTCGCGTGGTCGTTCGTGCGTGATGACCAGCCGCTGGGAGAGACGGCGAACCAGGTCGCCCTCGCGTTGCGCGATGAGATCACGGATCTCGAGGCTGCCGGCATCGCCATCATCCAGGTCGACGAGCCCGCGCTGCGCGAGTTGCTGCCGCTGAAGAAGGCCGACCAGCCTGCGTACCTGGAGTGGTCGGTGGGTTCCTTCCGCCTGTCGACGGGTGGAGCGGCAGCCGCAACGCAGGTGCACACCCACCTGTGTTACTCGGAGTTCGGCGTCGTCATCGACGCGATCCGTGCACTGGATGCCGACGTGACCTCGATCGAGGCAGCGCGTAGCCGCATGGACGTCGTAACGGACATCGCAGAGGTCGGCTTCGACCACGGCATCGGACCTGGCGTCTACGACATCCACTCCCCGCGCGTTCCCACGGTCGAGGAGATCGAGTCGCTTCTACGTCGCGCAGTCGATGAGATCCCGACGCGTCAGCTCTGGGTGAACCCGGACTGCGGGCTGAAGACCCGCGGCTACGACGAGACCACAGAGTCGCTGCGCAACATCGTCGAGGCCACCCGTCGCGTGCGCGAAGACATCTCAGTAACGGTCTGACCCTCTGGCGGCGCTGCGCGCTCCGTTCTCGGCGCTGGGCGCCGCCGAGAACGCACAAACCGTCCTTCCCGAAGCATAGGAAGGACGGTTTCTGTGTTCTCGATGTGCGTACGTATGTATAGGTGTTCGGTCAGACAGCCCGCAGCACAGCAACGACCTTGCCGAGCACCGTGGCGTCATCGCCGAGGATGGGCTCGAAGGCGGAGTTGCGAGGCAGCAGCCAGGTGTGGCCATCGCGCTGGCGGAACGTCTTCACCGTGGCTTCGCCATCAAGCATCGCCGCTACGATCTCACCGTTTTCTGCGGTGTTCTGCGTACGGATGACGACCCAGTCGCCGTCGCAGATCGCCGCGTCGATCATCGACTCGCCAGTGACCTTGAGCATGAACAGATCGCCCTTGCCGACGAGTTGACGGGGGAGAGGGAAGATCTCTTCGACCTGCTGCTCCGCCGTGATCGGGACGCCGGCTGCGATCTGACCGACCAACGGCACCATGGCTGCGTCGCCCACGGGAGTGCTGGAATCGGCAGGGTTCTCACCGCTGGAGCCCGGCAGATCGATCAGCACCTCCATTGCACGTGTCTTGCCAGGATCGCGTCGTAGATAACCGCTGAGCTCGAGCTGACCCAGCTGATGCGTCACGCTCGATAGCGACTTGAGGTTCACGGCATCGCCGATCTCGCGCATGCTCGGCGGGTAGCCGTGCGTGGCGATGGAAGTCTGAATGACCTCGAGAATCGCCATCTGCTTCGGGCTGAGGCTTTTACGCCGGCGAGTGCGCGGAGCCTCTGGGTCGGGTGCGGAGATGTCGCTCATGGGTGCTCCTTTGTACGCGATTCCGGTGCGGCTCTTCGAATGTCTGAGGTCCGTGATGAGGTGTGTCTATCGAAACCGTATCCGAGAAACACCTTGATTAGGAAGATCTGTTCGAGCGTGTCGGCGATTTCAGCGGTTCGGTTTCGAATAATTCTTGACAGATGTTCGAATTCGAAGATACATTCGGTACGTAGCTTCGCATTCACTGCTCCCGGCCGAGTGGTGAATGCGAACGCTACGCCAAAGACGCAGAGGAGAATCCCATGAGCACCATCAGCATCACCGCAGGCGCCGCTGTTTCGACTGGCACCACGCGGCCTCGAATGACGCGGCTGCGAATGACAACTCGTGGGCGTCGCGTGTTGCTTGCCGTCGCGGCACTCCCGCTGGCTGCGGGTATCGGCTTCGCAGCAATCAGCGGCGGCTCTGCCATCGCATCGGGCGAATCGGCGAGCACGGTAACCTTCGACACCGTGACGGTCCTGCCTGGTGACACGCTGTGGTCGATCGCAGAGTCGCTCGCACCGTCGACTGACCCGCGCACCGTGATTGGTGATATCGAGCGACTCAATGTCCTCAGCAACGGTTCGCTCCAGGTCGGCCAGCAGTTGGCCATTCCTGCGCAGTACAGCAACTGATCTCACCGTTAACATGGGGAGGGTGACTTCTTCACTTGGCGACTTACCCCTCCGCGACGATCTTCGTGGGCTTACCCCCTATGGCGCTCCGCAGGTTCCACTTCCTGTCGCGCTGAACGTGAATGAGAATACTCATCCCGTTCCGGACGAGGTGGCCAGCGACATACTCGATGACATCGCCGTCGCACTGCGCGATGTGAACCGATACCCCGACCGTGAGTTCACTGCCCTCCGCGAAGGCTTCGCCCGCTATCTCGGGCACGGTCTCGACGCATCGCAGATCTGGGCGGGCAACGGATCCAACGAGGTGCTGCAGCACATCCTGCAGGCATTCGCAGGCCCAGGGCGCACCGCCTACGGGTTTGCTCCCACCTACTCGATGTACCCGCTTCTTGCGCAGGGCACGGGCGCACGGTGGCAGGTCGGCGCTCGTCAGCCCGACTACACGATCACTGCCGATGACGCTGCTGCCCAGGTCAGGGAGGCAGCCCCCGATGTCGTCATGCTGTGTAGGCCGAACAACCCGACGGGCACTCCGCTCGGCATCGATGTCATCGAGGCCGTCTACGAAGCTGCACCGGGTGTCGTGGTTGTCGATGAGGCCTACTGGGAGTTCGCCCCACGAGACGCCGTCTCTGCTTTGACTCTCCTCGAGGGGCGTCCGCGTCTCGCGGTGTCGCGCACGATGAGTAAAGCGTTTGCGTTCGCGGGTGCCAGGGTCGGCTACCTCGCAGCAGACCCAGCGTTTATCGATGCGCTGCGGCTGGTGCGTCTGCCGTACCACTTGAGTGCGCTCACGCAGGCTGCGGCCGTCGCGGCTCTCCGCAACTCGTCCACGATGCTGGCGATGGTCGACGACATCGTCGAGCAGCGCGATCGCATCACAGCGACGCTGGAGGCGCTCGGTTACCTGCCACACGAATCGTGGTCGAACTTCGTTCTATTCGGGGGAGTGGCTGATCCGCAGGCCACCTTCCAGGCTCTGTATGATCGCGGGGTTCTGGTGCGCGATGTCGGAATCCCGAACCACCTGCGGGTCACGGCCGGTACTGAGTCCGAGACCACGGCATTCCTCGATGCGCTGGCCTCGATAGAATCAGATTCATGAGCGCTTCTCGTACCGCGACCCGTACCCGCAGCACATCTGAGTCGACAGTTGAACTCCAGGTGAACCTCGACGGCACTGGGCAGAGTCACATCGATACCTCGGTGCCGTTCTTCGACCACATGCTGACGGCTTTCGCGAAGCACTCGCTCACCGACCTGACCGTGCGTGCCTCGGGTGACACAAACATCGATGCTCACCACACTGTGGAAGACATCTCGATCGTGCTCGGCCAGGCGATCGGCGAGGCACTCGGCGACAAGGCCGGGATCTCTCGCTACGGTGATGCCCTGGTGCCGCTCGATGAGGCGCTCGCGCAAGCAGTGGTCGACATCAGCGGTCGTCCGTACCTTGTGCACACTGGTGAGCCCGCAGGGTTTGAACACCACCTCATCGGCGGGCACTTTACTGGCTCGCTCGTTCGCCACGTCTTCGAGGCGATCACCTTCAACGCCGCGCTCACCGTGCACGTGCGTGTATTGGGCGGCCGCGACCCACACCACATCGCCGAGGCAGAGTTCAAGGCCTTTGCGAGAGCGTTCCGCCAGGCCAAGGCTCTTGACCCTCTGGTGATTGGCATCCCATCCACTAAGGGCGCGCTGTGACCCGCACTCCCACTGTCGCGGTCTACGACTACGGGTCCGGCAACGTCCACTCTGCGGTCAAAGCACTGATCGCTGCGGGCGCCGACGCGAAGCTCACTGGCGATCGCACAGAGGCGTACGAAGCAGACGGGCTGTTCGTGCCCGGTGTCGGTGCGTTCGCTGCTGTACGCGAGGCATTGATCGCCAAGGGTGGTGACCAGATCATCGATCGACGGTTGTCCGGTGGGCGACCGGTGCTCGGCGTATGCGTCGGCATGCAGGTGCTGTTCTCTCACGGTGTCGAGCGCGGACAGAATGTCGAAGGCCTCGGCGAGTGGCCAGGAACCGTGACAGAACTCGACGCGCCGGTACTGCCGCACATGGGCTGGAACACGGTCACACCAGACGAGGGCAGCGTGCTCTTCGACGGCATCGAAGATGAACGTTTCTACTTCGTGCACTCGTTCGCCGCGCAGCACTGGGAGCTTGATGTCATCCCGCCGTTCCCAAAGCCGAAACTGACCTGGACGACGTACGGGAATCCATTCCTCGCGGCCGTGGAAAACGGTCCACTGTCGGCTACGCAGTTCCATCCGGAGAAGTCCGGCGATGCCGGGATCCGCCTGCTGAAGAACTGGGTTCAGAGCCTCTGACGCGCCCGCGCCGTCGAACGCCGGACTTAGGTCCGACTCAGAATCCGCGGGCGACCGATGCAGCGGCCGCGAGCCAGGCGCGCTGAGTGTGCTTGGCCAGTCCTCCATAGTGGAGATGGCCATCTACCATTTCGTGGTCGAAGGGGATAGTGACGACGTCGCGAGCGAGTGATTGGTACCCGTCGACGACATGATTCACATCCGCCGCCGTCGCCTTCGGATCTGCCTGCGAAACCACGACCACCGACTGCTCGGCGAGCTTCGCCGAGCGCTCATCGCGGTCTTCGAGAGCCTCGAGCAGCAATGCTCCTGCTTCGGCGTGATCGTCGCGGGTCGTCGTCGCGACGACGATCTGATCGGCGCGATCGATCATTCGGAGCCACATGGGATCGGACTCGTCGTTGCCTGAGTCGATGATGATCAGCCGATAGAACTTCGCGGCCACGGCGTGGATAGCATCCACGTCCTCGGGGTTCAGGCGGTTCTCGTGCGCAAGCCTGATCGGCTTGGAACGCAGAACGTCATACTTCTCGCGGGGCTGGTGGTGCACGAAGTGCGCCAGATCTGCCGACTGTGCTCCGGTGCCGAGCAGTCGCTCCGCTTCGGGCAGCATCTCCAGCAGTGTGCGATCATGCGCGCCGGCCTCGGTCCGCCAGCCGAGCGTTCCGCGCGTCTGGTTGTTGTCC
The DNA here is from genome assembly GCF_059445345.1 of Microbacterium sp. Y355. Classification (NCBI taxonomy): domain Bacteria; kingdom Bacillati; phylum Actinomycetota; class Actinomycetes; order Micrococcales; family Microbacteriaceae; genus Microbacterium; species Microbacterium sp. Y355. Next base: position 387,302 of record NZ_JCAIUD010000002.1, read on the forward strand.
CAGGCGAGAACACCAGCGCCGCCGTAGCGTGCAAACACCGCGGAGAGGAGGATTGTCGTCGGAGTCTTGCCCGCTCCGCCCTTGCCGTTGACCACCGCGATCGTCCGCGGACCCGGCCAGTGCTGACTCACCGACAGCTCATCGTCTCGCGACGACTGCTCGGCCGCGCTGGGGGACAATTTGAGGCCCAGCTTGTTCAAGGTGCCGCGGGCGCCCTGGCGAGCGGGTTCTTCCGGTCGATCGGTCTGCAGGAACGATTGCCGTTCGCGTGCCTCGCGCTGCTGCTTTCGCGAGGACTGCTCTGCTTCCGGAGCGGGCGCGTCGATTTGGTCGGCGATATTGCCGTTCCTGCGATACTGCGGCATCGAGTCTGCGTCCGCGTCTGCGTCTGGACGGCGCCGTGATGGAGCCGACGGAACGGCAGAACCCAACAGCGGAACCGACTGGATGACTGGATGCTCGCCGCCGTTCGCTCGCGCGATCTCTGCGCGCGTGGGCGTGGCGAATTCAGGTGAATCAGACATTTCCTGTGAGCCTAGCGTCCCGACCTGATGTTCTTCTCTGTCGACCGGGACGCCACGCCACGTCGCCATATGAGTCGACTCGCATTTGAGGAGCGCCCGACCGCGGGGTACCCTCAGTTCTCGTGCCCGTCTACGGCGCCCTTCGCCCCACCCGAGGATGACATGAACGACTTCGCGTCCACACCCAAGCTCACACTTCTTCCCGCAGTCGACGTTGCCGGTGGCAAGGCCGTCCGTCTGACGCAGGGCGAGGCCGGCACTGAGACCAGCTACGGCGATCCGCTGGATGCAGCGGGTGAGTGGGTTGATCAGGGTGCCGAGTGGATCCACCTTGTCGACCTTGATGCCGCCTTCGGTCGTGGAAACAACACCGCGATCATTCGCAAGGTCATCAAGCAGTTCCGCGGCGTGAACATCGAGCTGTCCGGCGGTATCCGCGATGACGCCAGCATCGAGGCGGCGCTGGAGAGCGGGGCGACTCGCATCAACCTCGGCACGGCCGCACTAGAGAACCCAGAGTGGGCAGCCGATGTGATCGGTCGTTACGGCGAGGCGGTCGCTGTCGGATTGGACGTGCGCGGCACCACGCTCGCCGCACGCGGCTGGACCAAGGAAGGCGGAGACCTCTGGGAGGTGCTCGAGCGCCTCGAAGACGCAGGCTGCAGTCGCTACGTCGTCACCGACGTCACGAAGGACGGCACGCTGCGCGGCCCGAACCTCGAACTTCTGCGCGAAGTCACCTCGCGTACCCCGAAGCCCGTTGTCGCCTCCGGTGGCGTTTCCAGCCTCGATGACATCGCCGCTCTCCGCGAACTCGTGCACCTCGGTGTCGAGGGTGCGATCGTGGGCAAGGCGCTCTACGCCGGCGCGTTCACGCTGGCAGAGGCACTGGATGTCGCAGGGGACTGACGACGCCGGCGAGCACGACGGCGGCGATTCAACGTCTCCAGACGGAGCAGGTGCTTCAGCGCCTCTAGGTGGAGCCGGCGATTCAGCGGGCGTCCCGTGGGAAGGCCGTAGCTTCGAGTCGAACTCGCGCGCAGGGGACGACGGCTCCGCCGACCCCGCACTGCTCTCAGCCCTGCTGCGCTTTCGCGCGGGAGAGGGCAGTCAGACCGAGGTCATTGACGCGTTCCGCTCGGCAAGGGTTCTGATTCCCCTCATCGCTGAGAAGGGCGAAGAGGGTGTCGCGCCCAGCGGCCTCGCCGTAGACAAAACGCAGGAGCTGTCGATCGTGACGGTCGCCGCCCCTGACGGTCGGACGGTGCAGCCGGTGTTCTCGTCTGTCACCGCAATGCAGAAGTGGGATGCCACGGCGCGGCCGATCCCGGTCGAGGCAGTACGCGCGGCTTTGGCTGCGTCATCGGAGCAGACCGATCTCATCGTCTTGGACCCGACGTCGGAGACCGAGTTCGTGATCCGTCGCCCCGCTGTGTGGGCCATCGCGCAGGGGCACGACTGGGAGCCGAGTTTTCTGTCACCCGAGGTGTTCACCGGGCTTCAGGAGAGCATCGCCCACGAGCTTGCGGTGATCGATGTTGCGGTGGCGCCAGGAGACCCCGAAGCGCGGCTACACGGCGCCGAGCTGATCGTGATCCTCGAGCTCATCGATGGGCTCGAGCGCGAAGTTCTGGATGCAGTGCTGGCACGCCTCGCACAACGCTGGGCCGCCGACGATCGCATCGCCGTCCTTGCCGACTCGTTGACCGTCAAGCTCCGCCGCAGCGCATAGCGCTCCGGCGGAGCCAACCGAGGACTAGTTGACCGGTCCGGTCCACTTCTCGCCTGGTCCCTTGCCGATCGGGTCGGGGATGACGGATGCTTCGCGGAATGCGAGCTGCAGTGAGCGCAGTCCGTCGCGCAGCGAGCGGGCGTGCATGTCGCTGATCTCCGGGGCACCGGCGGTGATGAGCCCGGCGAGGGCGTTGATCAGCTTGCGGGCCTCGTCGAGGTCGAGTTCGTGGTCCGGGTCATCTGCGAGGCCGGTTTTGACTGCTGCTGCACTCATGAGGTGCACGGCCGCGGTGGTGATCACCTCGATGGCGGGCACATCCGCAATGTCTCGGGTGGCCGCTGCTGCGGCGTCTTCCTGTTGCTGCCAGCGCTCGTGGCGCTCGTCGTGGCCATCACTCTGAACCGGAATCGTCACTATGCCTTGCCTTCTGTTAGACTTTGTCGGGCTTCAGAGCTGTACGCTCTGAAACGAAAGAGGATTCACTTCCCACCCGCGCTTGCCGTTCCAGGCTACCGGGTCTTGCACTCCACCGGCTCACGTCGGCAGATCGGACACAGTCTGATGTTAAGGGTGCAGAGCCGGCGTCTGAATGCCGGTGGGTGGGAGACGATTCTGATTTCGCCCGTGACGCAGACTGCGTCGCGGTGGCTTGATCCCATCGTCTAAGGAGTTCCGCATCAGCGATCCCCGTACTAATGAGCGCATTCGCGTCCCCGAGGTCCGCCTCGTCGGCCCCGCGGGTGAACAAATCGGCGTCGTCCGCATCGAGGCAGCGCTGCGCCTTGCGCAGGAAGCCGATCTTGACCTCGTCGAGGTTGCCCCCAACTCGAAGCCACCCGTGGTCAAGATCATGGATTTTGGCAAGTTCAAGTACGAGGCCGCCCAGAAGGCGAAGGAAGCTCGTCGCAACCAGGCGAACACGATCCTCAAGGAAGTCCGTTTCCGACTGAAGATCGAAGCTCACGACTACACGACCAAGCTCAAGCGCGCTGAGGGCTTCCTCAAGGCCGGAGACAAGGTCAAGGCCATGATTCTGTTCCGCGGCCGCGAGCAGCAGCGACCTGAGCAGGGTGTTCGACTGCTCCGCAAGTTCGCTGAGGACGTCGCCGAACTCGGCACTGTCGAGTCAAACCCGACAATTGACGGTCGCAACATGGTCATGGTTGTGGCACCACTGAAGAACAAGTCCGACGCGAAGGCCGAGCAGAACGCGCAGCGCGACGCGCAGCGCGCCGCCAACAAGCATTCCGCCCATGAGACGGATGAGCCGGCTGAAGCAACCGCGGAGTAATTCCCGCCCCCACGCTCCCGCACCGCGGGTTTGACACCGTCGCCTGAGAAGGCGCCATACGAAGGAAGAGAAGATGCCGAAGCAGAAGACCCACTCGGGTGCTAAGAAGCGCTTCAAGATCACCGGCAGCGGCAAGCTGAAGAAGCAGCAGGCCGGGATGCGCCACAACCTCGAGCACAAGTCGAGCCGTCGCACCCGTCGCCTGAACCAGGACCAGCTGCTGTCGAAGGCTGACACCAAGACCGCGAAGAAGCTTCTCGGCCGCTGACGCGTCCGATCGCAGGAATAGGAACACAGGAAAATGGCAAGAGTCAAGCGGGCGGTAAACGCCCACAAGAAGCGTCGCGTCATCCTTGAGCGCGCCTCCGGCTACCGCGGTCAGCGTTCGCGCCTCTACCGCAAGGCCAAAGAGCAGGTTATTCACTCCCTGGTCTACTCGTACCGCGACCGCCGCAAGCGCAAGGGCGACTTCCGCCGTCTCTGGATCCAGCGCATCAACGCCGCTGCTCGCCAGAACGGCATGACGTACAACCGTTTCATCCAGGGCCTCGGTCTTGCTGGCGTCCAGGTGGACCGTCGCATGCTCGCTGAGCTCGCGGTGAACGAGCCGGCCACGTTCGTCTCGCTCGTCGAGACGGCCAAGAAGGCTCTGCCTTCGGATGTCAACGCTCCGAGGTCGGCTGCGTAAGCATCTTTCACGAAACGGGCGCTTCCCTCAGGGGAAGCGCCCGTTTCTGCGTTATCAGCGCGTCTGACGGCGTGCGCTGCGGCCTGCGATGCGCGAGATGGCGATATCCAACAACATCACCGCGATGACGGCGAACGCGTACACAAGGAGGTCGCGATGATCGAAGGATGCTCCGAACACGAGCACGGCCGGTGGGAAATCCTCGGCGATGGTTGACGGCACGGCCGTGAGCTGCAGGAGTTCAATGCTGGTGCAGAAGATGATCGCGAGCGCTGCGGGCACGGTTTTCGCGACACGGGGCATCAGCAGGGCGAGAACGAGGTAGATCAGCACGGCGTACAGTGCGTCGCCCACGATGTCGCCTCGGATGCCGGTGCCGAACCGATGCACGAGGAGACCCGTGCAAAGAGTCAGCACAGCGGCCGACGCGACGATGAGACAGCGCCGCATCGACGAGCGTTGAGCGGCAGGTGACACGCGGAAACTCTAATCCGGCAGCCTGCGTGGTAGCCGAACGAAGACTGGCCGCTGGCAGTGTGCGCGTGAGCGGTCCGGTGTCCCTAAACTGGGAGCGTGCTCGAGAATCCCCGGTCCCCCCGTGTACGAGCCGTCGCGAAGCTGACCAAGCGCGGCGCGCGTACGGAAACTGGACTTTTCCTTCTGGAAGGGCCGCAGGCCGTTCGTGAGGCTCTTGCGTACCAACCCGAGTCGATCATCGAACTCTTCGCGACGCACAACGGATGGGAGAAACACCCTGATCTGCGTGCTGCTGCCGCCGAGCACAACGTCGAGGTCGAGTACGTCACCGAGTACGTGCTCAACGCCATGGCTGACACCGTCACGCCTCAGGGGGTGGTCGCTGTCGTACAGCAGACCCCGACGTCTGTGCGCGACGTGTTCGCGGCATCCCCCCGTCTCGTCGCGATCTGCGAGGAAATACGAGACCCCGGAAACCTCGGCACGATCATTCGCGCCGCGGATGCCGCGGGAGCGGATGCTGTGGTGCTGACCGGCCGCACGGTCGACCCATACAATCCCAAGGTCGTGCGCGCTACTACCGGGTCACTGTTTCACCTGCCGATCTCGGTCGGCGGTGCACTTGAAGACGTCGTGCAGCGCGCTCATGCGGCGGGGCTCTTGGTTTTAGCGGCCGACGTGAAGGGCGATGACCTGCTGCAGGCACGCGCTGATGGCGTGCTCGCCCAGCCCACGGCCTGGCTGTTCGGTAACGAGGCCCATGGTCTTGAGGAATCCGCTCTGGAGTTGGCAGATCACGTGCTCAAACTGCCGATCTTCGGCCGCGCAGAGTCACTCAATCTCGCGACCGCCGCGAGCGTCTGCCTGTACGAAAGTGCCTTCGCCCAGCGGGCCGCGGACGGTCACTGACAGTCCTACTTCTCCTCGCGGGTTGTTTCGTGTCGGTTACAACTCGATAACCCGCCGACATGGATGCTGGTTCCCACGCCTCTGTACTCCTAGTGTGGGGACATGACCGAGACTGGTGCACCCCTTGTCGTGGTGGATAACGTTCAAAAGCATTACGGCGAGTTCCAGGCGCTGACCGATATCAACCTCACCGTCAACAAGGGCGAGGTCGTGGTCGTGATCGGGCCGTCCGGCTCTGGTAAGTCGACGCTCTGCCGTACGATCAATCGCCTCGAGACGATCACGAGCGGCACGATCAGCATCGACGGCAAGCCGCTTCCTGCAGAGGGCAAGGGACTTGCGAACCTTCGTGCCGACGTCGGCATGGTCTTCCAATCGTTCAACCTGTTCGCGCACCTCACGATCCTCGAGAACGTGACGCTGGGCCCGATCAAGGTGCGAGGTCTCAAGAAGGCGGATGCCGACAAGGAAGCAATGCAGCTTCTCGAGCGCGTCGGCGTTGCACAACAGGCTTCGAAGCTTCCTGCCCAGCTGTCAGGCGGGCAGCAGCAGCGTGTTGCGATCGCCAGGGCACTGGCGATGCGCCCGAAGGTGATGCTCTTCGATGAGCCCACGAGCGCCCTCGACCCCGAGATGATCAACGAGGTGCTCGACGTCATGGTCGGCCTCGCGAAGGACGGCATGACGATGATCGTCGTCACGCACGAGATGGGCTTCGCGCGCAAGGCCGCCAACAGAGTGGTCTTCATGGCGGACGGACAGATCGTCGAAGAGGCGACTCCCGAGGAATTCTTCCTGCACCCGAAGAGTGACCGCGCGAAGGACTTTCTGTCCAAGCTCCTCACCCACTGACCTTTTCCGCACACACAGCACACAAGGAGACGCTCATGCGACGCACACGGACATTGGCAGGAATCGGAATCGCGGCAGTTGCACTGCTCGCACTGACTGCCTGTAACAGCGGCACACCCAGCACGCCCGGTGGCGGCGACGCTGATGGAGACGCCGGCGAAGAGCCATCGACCTGGTTCGAGGTGGCAACCGATGTGACGCTCGAGGGCAGCCCCACCTTCGACGCGATGGTCGAGCGGGACGGCGTGGTCGTGGGAGTGAAGGAAGACCAGCCTGGGCTCGGGTTCCTCGATGTCACGACTGGCGAGCGAAGTGGTTTCGACATCGACATCGCCCGCTGGATCGCGGCATCACTCGGCTTTGATGAGGAGCAGATCGAGTTCAAGCCGATCGCCTCGGCGAACCGCGAGCAGTCGATCGTGAACGGTGACATCGACTACTACGTCGGTACCTACTCGATCAACGACAAGCGCAAAGAGCTCATTGACTTCGCTGGCCCATACTTCATCACCGGACAGGGCCTCCTCGTCGCGACCGACACCGAAGGCATCGAGACGCTCGAGGATCTGAGTGGCAAGACCGTCTGTTCTGCTACCGGCTCAACGCCGATCCAGAACATCAAGGCGAACTTCCCGGACATCAAGACGCAGGAGTACGACCTGTATTCCGCGTGTGTCGAGGATCTCCTCAACGGCAAGGTCGACGCTGTCACAACAGACCAGGCCATCCTGATCGGCTATGCCGCGCAGTACCCGGATGAGATCAAGGTCGTCGGCGATCTCTTCACGGAGGAGCGCTACGGTGTTGGCCTCACCAAGGGAGACACCGTGCTTCAGGAGCACATCAACACACTCTTCACCGATGGTGGCGACATCTGGCAGGCGATCTTCGACGAGAACCTCGGTTCCTCGGGCATCGAGGTCGAGCAGCCCACTGTCGACTGATTGACCCAGGGGGCGGCCTATGAGGGCCGTCCCCTCCTGATTTCAGAAGGGGAGGACGGCATGGACGTCATCTTCGGCAACCTCGACCTGTGGGGCGAAGCGATCGGCAATACGCTGCTCGTGTTCTTCATCGGCGGGATCATCGCCCTCGTGCTGGGCATCATCGTCGGCGCGATGCGCGTGTCGCCGGTGCCGATCGCGCGCTCAGTTGGCACGGTGTATGTGAACCTCGTGCGAAACACGCCGTTGACTCTTGTCTTCTTCTTCTTCGTGTTCGGGTATCCGCAATTGGGCCTCCCAGAGCTTTCCAACACGGTCCTCGGCATCCTCGCGATCGGTATCTACACCGCCACCTACGTTGCAGAGGTGCTCCGCGCCGGTATCAACACGGTGCCTGTCGGTCAGGCCGAGGCAGCTCGGGCGATCGGCCTCCCGTTCGGGCAGGTAATGACGAACGTCATCCTCCCGCAGGCCTTCCGCTCTGTGGTGCCACCCATGATGAGCGTCTTCATCGCGCTGTTGAAGAACACCACAGTGGCGGCAGGATTCTCCATCGCAGAACTCGGTGCACTGCGCGCCACCGTCAACGACGCAGCCGACCGGCCAGGAAACCCGATGGAGGTCCTGCTGTGGGTCGCCGTGCTGTTCGTGGCATTGGTCATGCTGCTCAGCTGGCTTCAGCGATATCTCGAGAACCGATGGAGGATCATCCGATGACTTCCGTACTGTACGACGTCCCCGGACCCAAGGCGATCCTGCGCAATCGTCTTCTGGCGGTCGTCACGATCATCGTGGTACTTGCTGCGATCGGCTTCGTCATCTACCGCATGGTCGTTACCGGTCAGTTCTCCGCGCAGAAGTGGTACGTCTTCACGTTCTCCAACGTATGGACGGGCATTTTCAAGGCGCTGGGGAACACTCTTGCAGCGTTCGCGCTCGCTGCGGTGCTCAGTATCGTGCTTGGCTTCACCCTCGCGATCGGACGGCTTTCCGAGCACGCCTGGGTGCGCGTTCCCGTCACGGTGATTACTGAACTCTTCCGGGCCGTTCCCGTTCTCGTGTTCATGATGCTGCTCTACTTTGGGCTGCCTGTGATCGGAATCAAGATGGATCCGTACTGGGCCGTCGTGATCGCGTTGATGATGTACAACGGTTCCGTGCTCGCAGAGGTGCTTCGCGCTGGCATCGAATCGCTACCCCGCGGTCAGAAGGAGGCCGGTTACGCGATCGGGCTGCGCAAGAGCGGCGTCATGCGCTTGGTCCTGCTGCCGCAGGCGATTCGAGCGATGCTGCCAGTGATCGTGGCGCAGCTCGTCGTGACGATGAAGGACACCGCCCTCGGATTCATCATCACCTACCCCGAACTGTTGTACTACGCCAAGCAGCTCACGTCTCAGCAGGGGCGCCCGATTCTGCAGTCGGCATTCGTGATCGGTGGCATTTACATCCTCATGTGTCTGATCCTTGCCGGAATCGCGAAGTGGGTCGAGATTCGTACTCGGCGCTCACCGAAGGTCAAGGCACTCCAGGCGGATGCCGCGGCACTCATGCACGACGGGACCGACACCGAGCTCATCACCTTGCAAAGGGGCACGGGGAAACCCGACTCCGGTCTGGGTCTTTGACCGAGCCTCATCCGCTCTGACTCGCACGGCGGATGCCCGTAGGGGAGGACCGGCGACCGCCGGTAGACTCATGTCTCGTGTCAGATGCTCCAGAGATCACGCCCGAGGCGGTGGAATCCGCCGTCGCTGCCGCACTCGCTGCGATCGGTGCCGCTGCCAATACCACCGAGCTGAAAGCGACTCGCTCCGCGCACGTCGCTGAGGGGTCGCCGCTGGCGGTGCTGAATGCTTCGATGCGCCAGGTAGCGCCCGAACACAAAGCCACCTTCGGCAAGCTCGTCGGCCAAGGCCGGGGTCAGGTGACCAAGGCTCTCGCCTCGAAAGAAGGCGAGCTAGCCGAGGCCGAGACTGCCGAACGGCTGGAGGCGGAGCGCGTCGATATCACCGCTGTCTCCTCGCGCACACGCGTCGGAGCGCGGCATCCGCTCATGCAGTTGCAGGATGACATCTCCGACATCTTCGTCAGCATGGGCTGGGAGGTCGCGGAAGGACCGGAGCTCGAGCACGAGTGGTTCAACTTCGACGCGCTGAACTTCGATGTCGACCACCCCGCGCGTCAGATGCAGGACACTTTCTTCGTCGATCCGGTTGATCGTCATCTGGTCATGCGCACGCACACGAGCCCTGTGCAGGTGCGTTCGATGCTCGACCGTGAGGTGCCGATCTATGTGCTCTGCCCTGGACGGGTTTACCGCACGGACGAGTTCGACGCCACGCACCTGCCGGTGTTCACACAGGTCGAAGGCCTGGTCGTAGACAAGGGCATCACGATGGCCCATCTCAAGGGCACGCTCGATCATCTCGCCAAGCAGCTGTTCGGAGAGGATGCGAAGACCCGTCTTCGCACGAACTTCTTCCCGTTCACCGAACCCTCTGCCGAGTTCGATCTGTGGCACCCGACGTTCAAGGGCGGCGCCCGCTGGATCGAGTGGGGCGGTTGCGGCATGGTCAACCCCAATGTGCTGCGCGCGGCGGGAATTGACCCAGAGATCTACAGCGGCTTCGCATTCGGCATCGGCGTCGAGCGCGCGCTGATGTTCCGCAGCGATGTACAAGACATGCGCGACATGGCCGAGGGCGATGTCCGTTTCAGCGAACAGTTCGGGATGGTGGTGTGATGCGCGTCCCGCTTTCGTGGTTGCGTGAGTACGTGGATGTGGCAGCGGATGCCACCCCTGAAGATGTCCTCGAGGCGCTGGTGTCGGTCGGCTTCGAAGAGGAGGAGATCCACGGTTTCGAGATCTCAGGTCCCGTCGTCGTCGGTCAGGTGCTCTCCTTCGAAGAAGAGCCGCAGTCCAACGGCAAGACGATCCGTTGGTGCCAGGTCGACGTCGGCCCCGACAACGGAGGCGTCCGCGGCATCGTCTGCGGCGCGAGCAACTTCGCCGTCGGCGACAAGATCGTCGCGACGCTGCCAGGTTCGGTGCTGCCAGGGCCGTTCCCGATCGCGGCTCGCAAGACCTACGGTCATGTTTCCGACGGGATGATCGCCTCTGCGCGCGAGCTGGGACTCGGGGATGAGCACGATGGCATCCTGATCCTGTCAACGCTGGGTGTCGACGCTCCTATCGGCGCTGACGCGATCGAGCTTCTCGGTCTTGATGACGTCGCAGTCGAGATCAACGTCACGCCGGACCGCGGCTACGCATTCTCCATCCGCGGTGTCGCGCGTGAGTACTCCCATGCCACCGGCGCGGACTTCCGCGATCCGGCCGAGCACGAATGGTCTGACGTCGAGCCCGGTACTGGCTTCCCACTTTCGGTCGACGCAGAGCCGCTGCGCGAGAACCCTGCTGTGCAGGAGTTCGTCGTGCGCGTCGTGCGCGATGTCGATCCGTCCCGTCCGACGCCACCGTGGATGATCGCGCGGCTGTCGCTCGCCGGCATCCGGTCGCTCGGTGTGCTCATCGACATCACCAACTACGTGATGCTCGAGCTCGGTAACCCGATCCACGGCTACGATCTCGACAAGCTCTCCGGCGGCATCACCGTGCGTCGCGCGCAGCATGGCGAGACGATGAAGACGCTCGATGGCCAGGAACGCACGCTCCACGTCGAGGACCTGCTCATCACCGACGACTCGGGCCCGATCGGTCTTGCCGGCGTCATGGGCGGCGGCACGACTGAGATGGGCGATGAGACCCGCAACGTGCTCATCGAAGCTGCGATCTTCGACCCGGTCTCGATCGCGCGCAGTGCCCGTCGTCACAAGCTGCCCAGCGAAGCATCCAAGCGCTTCGAGCGTGGTGTCGACCCGCTGGTGCCTTTCGTCGCGGCTCGCCGCGTGGCCGACCTCATGGTCTCTCTCGCCGGCGGGCGCATCGATGAGGTCGGTGGGGCGCTGTTCTCTGACGTCTCCATCGATGGCATTGAGCTTCCCGCAGAGTTCGTCCCCGACCTCATCGGCGTCGACTACACCGATGAGGAGATCGTCGGCGCGCTGGAAACGATTGGCGCAGAGGTCACCGAGACCGCTGACGGCTGGCAGGCCATCCCGCCGAGCTGGCGCCCTGACCTCACTGACAAGTGGACGCTGGCCGAAGAGGTCGCGCGCATCCATGGCCTCGACCGCATCCCGTCCGTGTTGCCGACGCCGCCATCCGGTCGTGGCCTCACTGTGCTGCAGCAGGGCCGTCGTCGTGTCGCGAATGCGCTGGCCGCGGCAGGTCTCGTCGAGACGCCGTCGTTCCCTTTCACGACTGAGCAGCACAACGACCTGCACGGATCGGCATCGGGGGAGCACCTTCCGAGCATCCGTCTAGCGAACCCTCTCGATGGACAGTCGCCGTTCCTGCGCCGTTCGCTGGTTCCCGGGCTGCTTCAGATCGCGCATCGCAACATCGCGCGCGGTCTGACAGATCTTGCGATCTACGAGACCGGTCTGGTGTTCCTGCCAGAGCCGGGAGTCGTCTACGGCACCGATGAAGTGCCGCCCCTGGGGCAGCGCCCCTCGGATGACACGCTCGCAGCGCTGAACGCCTCCATTCCGCCGCAGGACCGTCACGTGGCCGCGCTCTTCGCCGGCAATGTGTCTGCACGTCAGCCGGGTCGCGATGCCGAGCCGGCTGGGCTGTCTGATGCGCTAGATGCTGTCCGCGTGATCGCTGTTGCTGCCGGCGTTGAGATTGACGTCGTTCAGGCGCAGCGTATGGCGCTGCATCCGGGACGCACCGGTGTGTTGAGCGTTGGTGGCACGGAAGTTGGCTACATCGGCGAACTACACCCGGACGTCGCGGCTGACGCTGATCTTCCCGGTCGTGCTGTCGTGCTCGAGATCGATCTCGATGGCGTCCTCGAGCTCGCGGGCTCCCGCGTCGTTGCCGAGTCACTGTCGACGTATCCCGCCGCTACACAGGACGTGTCGCTTGTCGTTCCGGCTACGGTGACTGCCGGTGAACTGCGTGCAGCTCTCGTGGAGGGTGCTGGCTCGCTGCTCGAATCGCTGCGTCTGGTTGACGACTACCGCGGCCAGGGCGTCGATGACGGGCAGAAGAGCCTCACGTTCGCGTTGCGCTTCCGTGCTGACCGTACGCTGACCGCCGCCGAGGCTACTGAGGCGAAGCTCGCCGGTGTGGCTGTGGCGACCAAGCGATTCGGTGCGACCCTGCGCGAGTGACCCTCGTTTTGAGGTGATGAGCGCCGGTGTCCCGTGAGGGATGCTGGCGCTCTTCACTATGAGGCAGGCACAGACGTCGCCGTTCACTACCAGGAGTGTGAGGGACAGCGACCTATTCGGACTTCTCGCCCTTCCACGAAGATTCAAGCGCTACGCCCAATGCAATGCCCAGCGCGAGGCCAAGTCCCGCGCCTATGGCGAGGTTGTCGAACAGCAGCATCCCCGCCCCCGCACCAACCGGAAGCCCGATCGCGATTCCGAGCGCGATGCCATGGCCTGCCTTCTTCTTGGAACTCTCATTTGGTTCGGTCATGTGTAGAACGATACGTACGCGCACGGGCAATCACATCCCCCGTAGCGGGGACATCACAGCCGCCGGTGAAGCAGGAAAGGCAGAGGTCATGAACCAGGTTCGTCATCGCTCTCTGGTCCACCACTACCAGGCGTCTCTTCCTCGGGTTCCTCTTGGGAACCTCCTTCACCTTCCCACCGGTCGTCAGCCCGATCTTGAGAGTAAGCCTTCTTCTTGGGACGGTCTGCAGCGAACACGTCACACCTCCCGCTTCCCGCGACTTCGACGGACAAGGCCGAAGACGACCGTTCCTACGAACAGGATGATGCCGATGATCGCCAACCAGAACAAACCCTTGATGGCGAAGCCAACGACCGAGAGCACTGCCCATGCGACGAGAAGAATAACGAGTACGGTCCACATGCCGCTCACCGTACGCCGCTTCGATACCGAGGGGTACCCGTTGACAAGCCGTGAAGATGAGGTGTGCAATGCCTGCGCAGCGATGGCTGCCTCGTGAGGCAGGAAGGGGCAGACGATGGCCTGCCGTCAGCCGAAGACCCAGTTGATTAGCGCGACCGCGCCGATGGTGAGGGCCAGGATCACACCAAGACCGAGCAGGCTCGTCGGCACCCAGTTCGTTCTTGCGGTCAGGCTTGCTCGTCTCGCGCCTTGTTTCGATGGTTGCTGATACCGACCCCGAGCGCGATAACGCTGACGAGGCCGAGGCCGACTCCGAGTCCGTTCCAGAAGGAACTGTCGACCCACCGGGTGGCGACGAAAACGAGCAGGAACAGGGAGCCGATGAGTAGATACCAATCAATCTTCACAAAGACGACGATACCCACGGTGAAGCAGGAAGACGAGAGCTAATGCTCAACAACGCTGGCGCACGCTCATCGCCGACGCGATGACCAGCATCCACGCTGTTCCGAAGCGCCGAAGGTAGAACCGATGCGCGCCGAACGTGCCGAGCAGGACCGCGAGCCAGATTCGGACGGCGGTCACGCGGCGGCGTTGTCTGTTATCGGGCGCTGAGGACAGCGACGATCGGGCGATGGTCGGTTCCCGCTTGGTCCAACGAAGTGACGACCTGTGCTCCGTGAACGGTCCACGCCGCTCCGAAGAGGACATGGTCGATCGGCGACGCGAGCCAGGATGGCGCCATTGCAGGCCAAGTACCTATCGCGCCGGCGCCGGCTGCGATCGCGGCATCCTGACAGCCACCGACGAGTGCATCGCCGATGCCCAGTCCTGACAGGTGGTCGACAGTCGCGTTGAGGTCACCCGCGATGATCACGTCAGGAGCGTCGCACTGTTCGGCAATCCACTGCAGCCCCGATCGCCATTCATCCATGCTTTCGGGAAGTGGAGGCGACGGGTGCGCGGCGACGATCGTCGGCCCGCTCCCATCCACAGAACGCCACACGGCGCTCGGCAACCCGGGCGTCGAACCCGCCGACGTGTCGACTCGGTACTCGCCGAGGTCATCTGCGATGAGCACGGACGTCGGGATCCATGAGTCACCAGTTTCGCCGTACGTGGTGTCAGCTGTCATCTGGTGTCCCTCGTTTGCCACTAGCCGTGCCACTTCAGTCACGGCAAGGTCATCCATTTCCGGCAGGCTCACGATGTCAGCGTCGGTGGTCAGCACGAGACGCGCAACGCTCTCGGGGGATGCAGCGCCACCCTGAGTGTTCCACGCGACAACGGTCAGATCCGCGTCGGGTAGCGCGCCTTCCGCGCCACGGGAAAGTAAGACACCACCATTGGCGATCGATGCTATGCCGAGAATAATCGCGGCTCCCGCGGCAACTCCCCACCGTTTGCTGAATAGAGCAACGATCACGAAGAGAACTGCGCCGAGGCCGAGGAAGAGTGCGAGCAAAGCTCGGAATGCGACGAGCTGGGCGACCACCAGCACTGCGTGCGCACCGAAAGCCTGCGGCCACACGAGAAGAACAGCGACGGGAGCGCCAACGAGCAGGGTCACAACGAGGCGTACATAGCGCGGCTTGCGGTCGGGCATCCTTCTAAGTCAATCCCATCTCGAGGCTGCCCGCCACCGTCGATGCACCATCCGGGCGCTCGGTCTTGGGGGTTGAGCAGGAGGCCCCGCGATCGGCGTGCGAAAATGCGGGCATGCTATCTCCACAGTCGCTGAGCGAAGATGATCGCCGCCTCGTCGCAACGTGGGCGGCGGACTGCGCTGAGCGAGTCTTGATCTTGTTCGAGACGGAGGCTCCGGCAGACGGTCGACCACGTGATGCGATCGCTCGCACGCGGGCGTTTGCGCGGGGTGAACTTGATGCCGCCGGTGAGATTCGCCGGCGTTTCGTCGCGGGTCGGGCCGCGCACGCAGTGAGTTCTCCTGCGGCTGTGGCGGCTGCCCGGGCGGCTGGACAAGCTGCTGGTGTCGCTCACATGGGCGCGCACGCTTTCGGCGCAGCCGCTTACGCCGCGAAAGCGGCCGGGCTGGCCGCTGCGGATGCGCCCACGGCGGTCTCTGATGAGGTCGCGTGGCAACTCGCGCACATGACAGCTCAGGTCAGAGCGGTACTTCAGCAGTTGCCGGCGCTGGGTGAGAGCTCCGCGGGCCCGCTCGGTTCTGGACTTCTCGCGTCGGGCATCCTGGGGTCAATCATTCGGAGTATTCAGGCCGCTTTGAGCGATATCTCGTCGCAGGGCGACCGGTAAGCCGCACCCTCAGTGCGGCGCGTCGTAGACCAACGAGTACCGCCAGAAAAGTCTGCGACGGATTCGTGATCCGGGTAGGAATCGGGCAGCTTCAGCACGTATCTCCGCAAGCGATTCTCGTGCGGGCGCGGTGGGAGCGGTCATGCCTTCGGGAACGACACGTGCGCGTCGGGGATGCTTCATCAAGCCCATCGCCGGATTGAGCACGAGGGCACCGAGCGAGACCAGATGATCAGTTCCCGTTGCTTCGCGATAGCACCCCAGAATCACGAGGCGGCCACCGGGGTTGAGCCTCGAAGCGAGGTTCCTCAACGTGTCCTGAAGCGGCAGATGGTGCAGCACGGCGACAAGCGTGATCGCGTCGTATCCTTCGCCTGGGTCGAGTTGTTCGAAGGACTCCTGCCTGATCGTGACGGCACCGTTGCCTACGAATCGTCCGGTCGCAATCTTCGCTGTGGGTTCGTGCGGTTCCAAGCCCGTGATCGTGTCTACCCAAGGCACTAATCGAGTCACGAGGTTCCCGGTTCCGCACCCGATGTCAAGAACGTTTTGAGCTTCGCTCGACCTCACCTGACGTGCGACCCACGGACCGTAGAAGTCGTTGTGGCTCCAAGGATGATTGGAATTTAGGCGATTAAGCCAAACAAGGACTCTCACCGTGTCAGCGTACCGAGAGAGCAAGTCCGGAGGATCTGGACGCTGCTCACGCCGCGGCGAGCTGGCCGGCGACGGGTTCCCTGAGACGCGCGAGACCAGGCAACACAGTCGCGGATGCTGTGAGCACCAGACCGAGCGCAGCCAGCAGCGAAGCGGCACCGAGATCGACCACGGGGACCGCCGGAATGAACCGAGCCAGCGCCGTGGCCGCCACGACAGCGGTGCCGACAAGGACGAGGACGGTGAGCAGACACGCTGTCACGACATGAATCACGCCCTGCCA
This sequence comes from Microbacterium sp. Y355, assembly GCF_059445345.1. Taxonomy (NCBI): domain Bacteria; kingdom Bacillati; phylum Actinomycetota; class Actinomycetes; order Micrococcales; family Microbacteriaceae; genus Microbacterium; species Microbacterium sp. Y355. The sequence continues at coordinate 403,892 of NZ_JCAIUD010000002.1, forward strand.
CAGCGCTGAGGCGAGCACGGTTAGTTCGGTCGCTCCGCTCGCGCGCAGTAGTGCCTGCTCAGCGCCCTGAGTGCGGTTGCTCATGAAGATCACCACGGCTGCGCCGACCGTTCCGAGCAGCACGGGGCCGCCGACCAGCAGCATCACCTGCATGATGTCCAGATCGAAGTTGCCTCCGAGGCCGGCGGCATCTATGGCGGCGCTCGTCGTGGCAGACATCGTCATGAGACCGCCCAGCAACGAAGCGCCGACGAACAGTGGAGTGATCGACGCGGTGCTGCGACTCAGGTGGTAACGCGCCTGATGGCGAGCGAGATACCACGACGTCGAGACCCGGGCCGGGATGATTGCGGTCCAGCCCCGCAGAACGAGCGGATACAGCACAGGGCCTGCGGCAGCCACGATAACCATCAGAAACGCCGGGAGCAGTGGCAACTGCGAGATGACGGTGCTGCGCGCCTCAGCCCGAAGCGGAGCGATGACCCCAGCTCCTGCAGCGAAGAGCACGATGAGGAAGAGTGCCCATCGCCACCACCGCATCCGCTTCGCCTGCGGTTCGGGATCGCGTAGTGCCGCCAACGGGGGCGTGCGCCCGGCGGAAACTGCTGCGCGCAATCCGCCCAGGAGCGTGACGATGACGGTGAGCGGAATGACGATACGGGCAGTGAACATCCCGGGGGTAATCGTGGCATCGGCCCACCAACTGGTGTCCTTGGCGAAGACGGCGTTCAGGAACGCGGGAACGATCGGAATCGATACGGCAAAACCGAGGACTCCGCCGATGAGACCCATGCACGCCAGCTGCACGAGTACAACGCTCGACGTCTGTGCGGGCCCGACACCGCTCAGCTGCCAGCGCGCGTACACGGGCCGATGGAGGTCGACAGCAAGGCGTGCGACTGCGGCGATCACGATCGCACCACCGGGGATGTTGAACATGAGCAAAACCGACAGGAAGCTTGTCGATGCCGCGAAAATCTCGCCACCTTCGCGTAGCCCGCGCTCCAGCATCGCGATGGCGACTGAGAACGCCAGCGCGGTGATGGCGGTCACGGCGATAAGTCCTGCCCAGCTCGCCCATCCGCGTCGCAGCTCTGCCCACAGCAGCCGGGTCATGCGACTGTTCCGGCGCTGATCCCTGCGTCGATCGGCGCCTGCATGACGGACAGGATCTCTGATGCCGTGGCGTGAACCAGCTGCGCTACGATCACCCCATCGCGCAATACGAGAGTGCGGTCGGCGCGGGCCGCGGCATCCAGATCATGAGTCACCAGAACGACGCTGCGATCACCGCTCGCGTGCTCGCGCAGCAGATCCAGCACCTGCACACCCGTCGCCGTGTCCAAAGCCCCGGTGGGCTCATCCGCGAACACGAGATCCGGCTGTGCGGTGAGCACGCGTGCGATGGCAACCCGCTGCTGCTGACCGCCGGAAAGCGCCCCGGGCAGCTTCCTGCCATGATCCGCCAGCCCGACGGCGGCCAGCGCTGCCTCCACATCCGGTGTTCGACGACGCGCCAACCGTGCAGGCAACGCCACGTTCTCGCGCACAGACAGAGAAGCGATGAGGTTGTAGCTCTGGAAGACAAAGCCGATCCGGTCGCGGCGCATCCGCGCCAGATGCGCAGAAGAGAGGTCGTCGATGCGTTGTCCACCGACAGTGATCTCGCCACTGTCGATGCGCTCGAGCCCTGCCAGACAGTAGAGCAGTGTCGACTTGCCGGATCCGCTTTGGCCGACGATGCTCAGCATCTCGCCGGGTGCGACATCGACGTCGATGCCACGCAGTACCGGCACATCGGGACCGCCACGGACGGCGAAGCTCTTGGTCACGCCGTGGGCATGCAGAGCAGGGGCAGCGGGTAGTGGCTGGTGCGTCTGTGTCATGCATCCAGTCCATTCCATGCCCGGCATGAGCACACCCGCCTGCGGCCCCTGAACGGGGTAGACCTGGCGCTACCTTCGTGCCGCAACGTGCGGAAAGAACCTTGCGGATGCATAGGCTGAAAGCATGCGCGCATCGACGATCTGGCAGGGACTCATGCTGCCGCCATGGCGCTTCGTCATCTCGCGCTGGTCGTGGTTGGCGCTCGTGCACGTCATACTCACCGCCGCATTGTTTCTGATTACGCTGCCCGTCGTCGCAGTGACGGTGATCGCATTGCCGCTGTGGGCGATCCTGCTCGCTGCTCTCGAAAGACGTCGCCTCAGGATGCTGGGCGCCCCACGTCGTGGGAGCGGACACGTGCGCGTCCCACGTGAAGAACGTCACAACTGGTTGAACATCCGGCTCACGGAACCGGCCACCTGGCGGGAGACCGCGGCGCTGGTCGCCGGACTCGTGATCGGGGCCCTCTCGCTGGCCCTGCTTCTCCTGCAGTTTGTGGCCGTCGCAATACCGATCGCGCTCGCAGTGTTGGGTTACACCCGTCCGCCCGCTGAGGTGAACCTTTTCGAGGATGTCTGGCTCTCCGTTGGTGCGGAGAACTGGTGGCACCCGTTGCTGTGGTTGCCGCTAATCCTCCTGATCATGGCCTATGCGAATGCTGCGCTCGCCGCATTGCATGCGAGTGCAATCGGGTGGCTCATCGCACCACGTTCGGCGGAGATCGACTTCCGTGTCGCTCAGCTCACCCGTTCGCGTGAGGCCATCGTGGTAGCGCATGAAACCGAGCGTCGGCGTATCGAGCGCGATCTGCACGACGGAGTCCAGCAGGAACTCGTCGGCATTGCGGCGCGGCTCGGCCTGCTCGAGTTGGAGCTCGCCTCCCACGACCTAGATGCTGCGAACCGGGCGCTGCGCACAGCACAGGACCAGACCGAGCGCGCGCTTGCGACTCTGCGAGAGACAGTACGTGGGATTCACCCCGCCGTGCTCACCGACCACGGGCTTCCGAGTGCGCTCGAAGAACTGGCAGGGCGCAGCACCCTGCTGCTACAGATCACGGACAACGGATTTCCTCGGCTGTCGCCCGCAGCCGAGGCCGCGGGGTACTTCCTGGTGTCAGAAGCGCTGACCAACGCCTCGAAACACACTGTCGCCTCGAGGGTCACAGTCGAGCTCGGCGCCGACGCGGGCGTTGCATATGTCTCGGCGATGGACGACGGGCACGGAGGTGCGGATGCGGAGCGCGGATCGGGGATCTCCGGGCTCGAAGGACGGGCAGAGTCTCTCGGAGGAACATTGACGCTGACCAGTCCAACAGGCGGCCCGACGGTGCTGCGCATGGAACTGCCGATTGCCGGCGCTGCGGATCTGGGCAGTCAGGAAGGGGACGCGTATGCGAATCCTCCTCGCCGATGACGCAACGCTGCTGCGGGAGGCGCTGGGTGCACTGCTGGAACGACTCGGGCACGAGATCGTGGCTACGGCATCCGATGCTCCGGAGCTGCTGCGCGCCTACGCCGCCCTCGTGGCCCCACCCGAACTCGTCATCACCGACGTACGGATGCCTCCGGATGGCACAGACGATGGCCTGCGCGCGTCCCTTCAGATCAGAGCAGCGCATCCTGCGCAGCCCGTGCTCGTGCTGTCGCAATACGTCGCCGACCGCTACGCCAGGGAACTGCTCATGCTCCCTGAGGGTGCGGTCGGGTACCTGCTCAAGGAGCGTGTGAACCGTGTCGCAGACTTCGATCGGACGCTGACAACCATTGCCGGTGGCGGAACGGTCATCGACCCGGAGGTCACCAGGCATCTCCTGCGCACAGGGTCATCGGGACCGCTGGATGCCCTCACTCCGCGCGAGCGCGAGGTGTTGGCGCTGATGGCGGAAGGTTTCTCGAACGGTGAGATCGCATCGACGCTATTCCTCAGCGACGCGGCAGTGCGTAAGCACGTCGGCAACATCTTCGCCGGGCTGGGTCTGAGCCCGGCGGATGAGAATCGCCGCGTGCGCGCGATCTTGTTGTTCCTGCAGAATCGGGTCTGAGATATTCGAATTTATATTCGAAACTAGCCTTGCCAGAATGGGTTCGTATATTCTAAACTAGAGTTATGGACTCCTGGTTCGACGATGTGGATGACCGGCCCCACGACGCCGCGTTCATCGTCGAGTCTGTGCTTGATGATCTGCAGTGTGCTGACATCGACCTGAATCGTCAGGCGGCGAGTCGGGCTGCGCGTATTGCGGATGCCGTTGCTCTCGCACGTCGCAACCCTGAGTTGTATGCGCTGACAACGGACCGTGATGCAGTGGCGGTCGCCGAGCGAGGAGCGATCTTCGATATCGCGTTGAGACTGAAGAGTTCAGACGACTATGTGCGCGGGCAGTTGCATGTTGCAGAGCAGGCGCAGTCACATCTGCCGACGCTGTGGCGCAATGCGCGTGACGGGTTCGCTTCGATGTATCTCGTCTCGCATACTGTCGGTGCGCTGTTGAAGGTGCGTGCTCCGGCGCACAGCACAGAGTTCGAACGCGAGGCCGAACGAGACGCCTGCCGTCGGATCGATGAGGCGACCGCGGAATGGGCATTGACCTGTGCCCCCGCCCTTTTCATGCAGCGGTTGCGAAGGTTGGTCGACAAACTCACACCCGAAGACCCGAGCGTCCGCCATACCAGGGCGTTGCGTGACCGGAGGGTGAGCCTAGGTCACCGGGATGAGGGCATGACCTGGTTTGGTGTGCTGATGTCCACCGAGGATGCCGTCGCTGCGTACCAGCGTGCGGATACGAAAGCGAAGAAGCTGCAGATGCATCCGAACGAGTGCCGTACTCGGGCGCAGATTCGGGCAGATCTGTGCGCGGAGTGGCTGTGCGGGATCGGCACCGATACGGCGGTGCAGACCAAGGTGTTTGTCACGATCCCTGTCCAGTTGCTCTCCGGCGATGCGACCGAGATCGCATCGCTTCCTGAGCCGCAGGCCGAGCTCGTCGGCTATGGGCCGCTCGACGCGTTGACGGCGAAGCAGATCTTCCTCGACACTGGGGTGTTCCGCAGAGTGATCATTGACCCGATCGACAGCATCGTGCTCGATATGGAACGACGTAGCCGCCGAGCAACGTCGGCGCAGAAAGAATGGCTGATCCTGCAACATGGTACTTGCTCCCGAGACGGATGCACACGACTGGCGCAGCAGTCAGACATCGATCACGAGATCCCATGGGCGCAGGGCGGCAGAACCAATATCGAAGAGCTGCGCCCATTGTGCCCACGCGATCATGTGAATCGACATCTCACCCGGGCCGTCTACCGAAGCCGGCCCGATCGTACAGTCGAAGTCACCACACCGACTGGTCATCGCACCAGACCACCAACTCCTGCAACTCCACCCTTCTAAGCGCGGTTCTTGGCGCGGTGTACGCGTGTCCTTATCGGCGGACGCTGAATGATCCGAAAGGATGACGGCATGTCACAAAACTCTGTCGCCGAATGGTTGCGCGCCCAGCCTGCGCTGACCGGAACCGCTCCACCACTCGACGAAGACTCTTTCGGTGACGATCCTGCGGCGATGTTTCTGGCGTGGATTCACGACGCCGCAGCGCGCGGCGTTCCCGAACCGCAGGCGGCCACATTGGCGACCGTCGACGCCGAGGGCATTCCCGATGCACGCGCACTCAGCCTGAAGGACGTCAGCGAAAAGGGGTGGGGCTTCGCCGGATCTCGAGACTCACGAAAAGCCGCCCAGTTGGCAGCGCGGCCGGTGGCGGCGATGAACTTCTGGTGGCAGCCCGTGCTTCGGGCGGTGCGCGTGCGCGGCACAGTCGTCGAGGCATCAGAGCAGGATAGTGCGGCCGATCTCGCAGCCCGCTCGCCTGCTGCGCGCGAGGGCATCCTCCCCGGCGAGTGGGTGCTGTGGCGTATCGTCCCCACCCGCATCGAGTTCTGGCAGGGTTCAGTGGATCGCAATCACACGCGCATCGTCTATGAGCGCGCGGGCGATGCATGGTCGCGAACCCCTGTCGCGTGAAGCCCAGTACACCCACGACGAGAATCAGCGGAAGGCCGCCCCATGAGTGACTACGAAGTGACCGAGATCGGTGCCCCAGACCAGTGGCGCGACCACTTCGGTGGTTTTGTGCCGGCACGTTCACGTGACGGCAGACGTGTCGTCGACCACGAACTGGCGATGCAGTACATCGGCATGACCGCCAATGCCCTCGTTCCTGGGGAGGAAGCCGGCTACTGGCACACGCACAGCACAGCTGAGGAGCTCTACGTATTCCTTGAGGGCCTCGGCCAGATGGGGCTCGACGACGATGTCGTCGACGTCGGCCCTGGTTCCACCATCCGCGTCGGCCAGGGAGTATGGCGCACCTGGCGTGCTCGTCCCGACAGCCCAGGTGAACTGCGCTGGCTCTGCATCCGTGCGGCGGGAGAAGAGCTTCCGCACCTTCCGGATGATGCCACTCGCGATCCTGAACGCCCGATGCCCTGGACCGACTGATCGTGACGGTTCCGCGCGCCACCGCGCCCACAGCTCCAGCCGAGGCCCGCGAGCTTGGCGCCCAGCCCTTCCTCGCGCCGGGCGCGCAGATTGACTGGCACTACCGCAAGCCTCGCTGGCAGAAGGGTGACGTCTCGAACGTCGCACCGATGCGGGTGGTGCGTGATGACGAACGAGGGATCGTCGCCTGGCTCGCTCCCGGGGCGAAGCTCGAGGGAATGGGAGCGCCAGACGGGCAACGCATCCGCACCGTGCCGCTGGCCGAGCGCTGGCTCGTTGAACGCACCCGAATCGTCGAGGAGTGGTGGGGAAACGGCGTGCTGCGGATCGCGCCCGCTGGCATGCCGTGGTCTGTCTGGCTGTTTTGGAGTGAGACAAGCGGAGACGAGTGGACGTTTGCCGGCTGGTACGTGAACCTCGAGAACGCACACCAGCGCACCGACGCGGCGACCTACTCATCGGACCACGTCCTCGACGTCGAGATTGGCTTCGACGGCGAGATCGGGTTGAAAGACGAGGATGAGCTCATCGAAGCGGTCATCCAGGGACGCCTATCAGCCGCGGATGCTGCGCAGATCGAAAAGCATGCGGATGCGGCGATCGCATCCTTCCACGCGGGCGACTGGCCATTCGAGCGATCCTGGACGACATGGCGACCGGATGCCGAGTGGACGACGCCCACGCTCTCGTGGATCGGCGAAATTTCTTAATCGAGCTTCCTGATCGCGGCACTCGACCAGGACCATCGCTCCCCGACCACGCCGGGTGCGCTCCGCTAGACTCCGAGCAGTGACACGGGGTGCCGCCACAGGGCGGCTGAGAGCACACCCGTCGAACCTGATCTAGTTCGTACTAGCGAAGGGATGTCGCATTGAGCGATCTTCTGCGTCCACCGTCCACCACCCTCGTCGAGGACGCAGCTCGCCTGCTGACGTCCCTGCGGGCTGAACCTCCACTCACCCACTGCATCACGAACACCGTCGTGACCGGTTTCACCGCAAACGTGCTGCTGGCAATCGGCGCAGCGCCCGCGATGGTCGACATCGTGGGGGAGAGCGAGATGTTCGCCGGCATCGCCTCTGGCGTACTGCTGAATCTCGGCACCCCGACGCCAGAGCAACGAGACGCGTGCCGCGAGGCGGCGGCCGGAGCCGTGGCCGCCGGCACGCCATGGGTGCTCGACCCCGTCGCGATCGGCGCACTGCCGGTTCGCACGGCGCTGGCTCATGAACTCGCAGAACGGCGCCCGTCGGCGATCCGTGGAAACGCCTCGGAGATCCTCGCCTTGGCTGGCATGACAGCCGGAGGCCGGGGAGTGGATGCCACCGACACGACGGATGCTGCATCCGACGCCGCTCGTGCCCTCGCCCAGCGCTTCGGGAGCGTCGTCGCAGTATCGGGACCCGTCGATCTCATCACCGATGGTGAAGAGATCATCCGCATCGCGAACGGTCACGAGCTGCTCACGAAGGTGACCGGCGGTGGCTGCGCCCTCGGCGCCGTCATGGCAGCCTTCCTCGGCGCTGCCCGCACCGCCGACGTGTCTATGCTCAGGGCCGTCGCCTCGGCGAGCCTCGTATACACGATTGCCGCAGAACACGCGGCGGAGAAGTCTCACGGACCAGGGAGCTTCGCGGTGGCACTGCTCGACGCGCTCGCCGCGCTCACACCCGAAGACATCGCGTCCGCGGCGCGACTCGGAACGGATGAGCCATGAACGTCGACCTTTCGGTCTACCTCGTCACTGACCCCGACCTGTGCGGCTCGCGCGGGGTCGTGGAGACCGTGAGACGCGCGGTCGCCGGCGGTGTGCGCTTCGTGCAGTTGCGCGACAAGACGGCAACGGATGCCGACATCGTCGAGCAACTGCTGGAGCTTTCCCGCGTGATCGATGGGCGCGCGTTGCTTGTCGTCAACGACCGGCTGGACGCTGCAGTTGCGGCGAGGGAGAGGGGAGCACGGGTAGACGGCGTCCACCTCGGGCAAGCGGACGCCTCTGTGCTGCGTGCCCGCGAGCTCCTCGGGCCCGATGCAATCATCGGTCTCACCGCGAACACCCTTGAACACCTCGACGCCGTGCGCGCCCTCCCTGCCGGCACGGTCGACCACCTCGGCGTCGGGGTCATCCACCCGACCAGCACGAAACCTGATCATCCACCGGCACTGGGCATCGACGGCTTCCGGGCCTTCGCGACGGCGAGTCCGTTGCCGTGCGTCGCGATCGGTGGCGTCGGCCTCGACGACGTCGCGGCGCTGCGCGAAGCCGGAGCAGTCGGAGTCGCCGTGGTCTCGGCGCTGTGTGCAGCCGATGATCCGCGCGCGGCGGCGCAGATCTTCCGCCAGCGGTGGCGGGGAAAGACAGTGCCGCGTGTGCTCAGCATCGCGGGCAGCGACCCCTCCGGCGGTGCAGGCATCCAGGCCGATCTCAAGTCCATCGCAGCCAACGGTGGCTACGGGATGGCGGTGATCACCGCGCTCACCGCGCAGAACACGCAGGGAGTTCGAGCAGTGCACGTGCCCCCGACGGACTTCCTGCGCGCGCAGCTGGACGCGATATCGGACGACATCGAGATCGACGCCGTGAAGATCGGGATGCTTGCGGGTGCAGAGGTCATCCGCACCGTCATCTCCTGGCTCGTGGAGGTGCGCCCGCCTGTCGTTGTTCTCGACCCGGTCATGGTCGCCACCAGCGGAGATCGTTTGCTGGACGCCGAGGCGGAAGCCGCGCTTGACGATCTGCTGCGATATGCGGATGTGATCACTCCGAACCTTCCCGAACTGGCCACACTCACGGGCCGAGACAGCATCGACGACTGGGCGGAAGGCATCGCCGTCGCACGCGAACTGGCCGAGCGCACCGGGGCGGCGGTGCTTGTGAAGGGCGGTCACCTGACAGGAGACGAGGCACCAGACGCGCTCGTCGGCGCCGGTACTGTGCACGAGTTCCCCGGCACGCGCATCGACACCACGAGTACACACGGCACCGGATGTTCGCTTTCCGCAGCGCTCGCCACCAGGCGTGGTCTTGGTGAAGAGTGGCCGGAGGCCGTGGCATCCGCTCGCTCCTGGCTGCGTGAATCGCTCAGGGCTGGTGCTGATCTCGACGTCGGGGGAGGACACGGTCCTGTGCATCACTTCGCCGGGCTCTGGGAGCGCGGCGGTCTGCAGACTCGCCCCACAGTGCAAGAACTCACCGCCGAATGGTGGGACGCCACCGCTCAGGTGCGTGCCGACATCGACGAGTTGCCGTTCATCCGCGCACTCGCTGACGGCACCCTCAGGCAGGACGTGTTCCTGTTCTATCTCGCGCAGGATGCTCTGTATCTGCGTGAATACGCCAGGATCCTCTCCGAGGCCGCGCGGCTGGCGCCCACCTCCGCGGAGCAGGCGTTCTGGGCGCAGTCCGCACACGGCGCCATCGCTGGGGAAATCGAACTACACGCGTCCTGGCTCACCCCAGCGCAGGGTGTCACACACGACACCTTCGTTGCCGAACCAGCGGCGGCGACCATCGCGTATCTCGATCATCTGCGGGCGGCCGCCCACTCCGGGAACTATGCAGAACTCATCGCGGCGGCGCTTCCGTGCTTCTGGCTGTACACCGACCTCGGCCAGCGTTTGCACGCGGGGGAGTTCGGCGCGTACGCGCAGAGCGCGGAGCATCCATACGCGTCCTGGCTGGCCACGTACGCCGATCCCGCGTTCGAGGATGCCACTGGTCAGGCGATCGCATATGTGGCTGCTGCGGCGACGACGGTCACTTCTGACACCCGCGCTCGGATGCGGACGGCTTTCGAGGCTTCGGCTCGGCATGAGCTGGCTTTCTTCGCCGCGCCGACCGGATCGTGAGGCCTACCTGACGCATGTGCGATTTGCGGATGCCATAGCCGCGGGTCTATTCTCGCCACATGTCTTCGGCTGCATCCGCTTCACCGACGCTCGCTCCGAGCGTCGTCGTGGTGCGCCGACGCCGCAGCCGTCTGGGCGGCCGCCGACTCTAGGCGACCCCGTGTTCCCCGAACGCCGATCTTCGGCTTTGCGGGTCGAGCACCGGTGTCGCCGCCTTCGGCCCACCACTCCAGACCGTTAAGGTAGAAGAATGACGTATACCGTCGCCGTCTCCGGCGCATCCGGCTATGCGGGCGGCGAGATCCTGCGCCTGCTCGCGAGTCACCCTGACATTGAGATCCGCACCGTGACCGCGCATTCCAACGCCGGCCAGCCGCTCATCCAGCACCAACCGCACTTGCGTTCACTCGCGCACCTGACTCTGCAGGACACCACCCCCGAGATCCTTGCTGGCCACGACATCGTCTTCCTCGCGCTTCCGCACGGCCAGTCCGGCCAGTACACGGATGCCCTGGACGATGTGCCGCTCATCATCGACGCGGGTGCAGATCACCGCCTGACCTCGCAGGCTTCCTGGGACGCCTTCTATGGTGGGCACTTCCATGAGCCATGGGCATATGGCGTGCCGGAGCTGATCGACAATGGTGTGAAGCAGCGCGAGCACCTACGTGATGCGAAGCGCATCGCCGCCCCTGGCTGCAACGCATCCACGGTGAGCTTGAGCCTCGCACCGGGAGTCGCTGCAGGTGTCATCGACCCGAGCGACATCGTCTCGGTGCTCGCGGTCGGGCCTTCGGGCGCAGGTAAGAGCCTGAAGACCAACCTGTTGGCCAGTGAGGTCCTGGGCTCCGCCAACCCCTACGCGGTCGGCGGCACGCACCGGCACATCCCCGAGATTCAGCAGGCGCTCGCCGCAGCAGGTGCCGACAGCGTGCGCATCTCCTTCACGCCCGTTCTTGTGCCGATGGCGCGGGGCATCCTCGCCACGTCCACGGCGCCGATCATGCCGGGCGTCTCCGACGCCGAGATTCGCGCAGCGTGGGAGAACGCATACGGCGACGAGACCTTCGTGCAGCTGCTGCCGGAAGGCCAGTTCCCTCGCACCGCCGACGTCATCGGCGCCAACACAGCCCTCATCGGACTCGCCATCGACCGCGGCGCGAACCGCGTCACCGTCGTCACAGCGGTCGACAACCTCGTCAAGGGCACCGCCGGTGCGGCTATCCAATCCATGAACCTCGCGCTTGGTCTTCCCGAAGACCGTGCCCTCTCACTGAACGGAGTCGCCCCGTGAGCGTCACTGCACCTCAAGGATTCGAAGCGGCCGGCGTGGTCGCAGGGCTCAAATCGACAGGGAAGCCCGACCTCGCTGTCGTCGTGAATCGTGGTCCGCGCAAGATCGGCGCCGCTGTCTTCACCAGCAACCGCGCCAAGGCGAACCCCATCATCTGGTCACAGCAGGTGATCGCCGACCGCACAGTGGAAGCGATTGTGCTGAACTCCGGCGGCGCGAACTGCTTCACCGGTAGCTTCGGCTTCCAGACCACGCATCAGACCGCCGAGAAGGCCGCCGAGTTGTTGGACGTCAGCGCCGGCGACATCCTGGTCTGCTCCACTGGTCTCATCGGCACCGGCGATGACGTCTTCCGTTCCAGGGTCCTCTCCGGCACCGAGCAGGCGATTGCCGAGCTCAGCGCCGAGGGTGGAGACCTTGCCGCCCAGGCGATCATGACGACAGATACCGTCGTCAAGACCGCCGTGGTCTCGCGTGACGGTTGGACGATCGGAGGCATGGCGAAGGGCGCGGGGATGCTGGCACCGGGCCTTGCGACGATGCTCGTCGTCATCACGACCGACGCCGACCTCGAAGCGCTCGAAGCCGACACCGCGCTTCGCCGTGCCACTGGCCAGACCTTCGACCGGCTCGACTCTGACGGCTGCATGTCGACCAACGACCAGGTGACGCTGCTTGCCAACGGCGCGAGCGGCATCCGCCCTGATCTCGACGATTTCGCGGCAGCGCTGACCGAGCTCAGCGATCAGCTCGCGATCAAGCTGCAGGGTGATGCCGAGGGGTCGAGCCACGACATCACGATCCGTGTCACCAACGCGATCAGCGAGCAGGAGGCCGTGGAAGTCGGCCGCTCCGTCGCTCGAAACAACCTCTTCAAGGCGGCGATCTTCGGCAACGACCCGAACTGGGGCCGCGTGCTTGCCGCGATCGGCACGACCAATGCCCAGTTCGACCCGTACAACGTCGACGTCTGGATGAACGGCGTGCGGGTCTGCAGCGAGGGCGGACCTGACCGGCCCCGTGAGGAAGTCGACCTCACCCCGCGCGCCACCGACCTGCTGATTGACCTCCAGGTGGGCGAGGCCGAGGCCACGATCCGCACCAACGACCTCACGCACGATTACGTGCATGAGAACAGTGCGTACGCCTCATGACCGACATTCAGGACACACCGCCCGACGTCGCTGCCGAGAAGGCCACGACGCTCATTGAGTCGCTGCCGTGGCTGAAAAAGTTCCGCGATCAGATCGTCGTCGTCAAGTACGGCGGCAACGCGATGGTCTCGGATGCACTGCAAGAGGCGTTCGCGCAGGACATCGCGTATCTGCGCTACGTCGGCGTGCAGCCGGTCGTCGTGCACGGCGGTGGGCCGCAGATTTCGAGCATGCTCGATCGCCTTGCGATCCCCAGCGAGTTCAAGGGCGGATACCGGGTCACCAACACCGAGGCGATCAGCGTTGTGCGTATGGTGCTCACCGGCCAGGTGAACCCGCAGCTCGTTGCGAAGATCAACTCGCACGGTCCGATCGCGACCGGTCTGAGCGGTGAGGACGCCGGCCTATTCGGTGGACGTCGCCGCGGCGTCGTGATCGACGGTGAGACGGTCGACCTCGGTCGCGTCGGAGATGTGGTGCAGGTCGATCCGACCGCGGTGCTCGATCACCTGGCGGCGGGCCGTATTCCGGTGATCTCCAGCATCGCGCCCGACCTTGATCACCCAGGTCAGTCGTTGAACGTGAACGCGGATGCCGCGGCATCCGCTCTGGCTATCGCACTGAATGCACGCAAACTGGTCGTCCTCACCGACGTGGCTGGGCTGTATGCGGACTGGCCCAACCGGGACTCACTCGTCTCGCACTTGACGTCCGCGCAACTCACCGAGATGCTGCCGACGCTGGAATCGGGAATGATCCCGAAGATGCGCGCATGCCTGGATGCCGTCGAAGGCGGAGTGGATGCGGCGGCCATCATCGATGGACGCGTGCCGCACTCGGTGCTCGTAGAGCTCTTCACAAGCAAGGGAATCGGAACACAAGTGGTACTCGGAAATTCGGGGGTGACGGCATGACCGTCTGGCAGGAAGAAGCAGCACGAGATCTGGTGCTCAATGCGGGCGACCGGTTGGCGTTGCTGACCCGCGGCGAAGGCTCTTATCTGTGGGACGGTGACGGCAAGCGACACCTTGACTTCCTCGCTGGCATCGCGGTGACTTCGCTCGGCCACGCACATCCGGTGTTTGTCGAGGCGATCTCGAAGCAGGCCGCAATCCTCACGCACGTGTCGAACTACTTCGCCACGCCGCCGCAGCTCGAACTCGCTGCGCGCCTGAAACGCTTGGCGGGCGCTGGCATCGACGGGCGGGTGTACTTCTCGAACTCGGGCGCTGAGGCAAACGAAGCGGCTTTCAAGCTTGCCCGCCTGCACGGCGGCGCCGAGCGCCCCCGCATCATCGCCCTCGAGAGCGCGTTCCACGGACGCACCATGGGCTCGCTCGCGCTCACCGCGAAGAAGGCGTATCGAGAGCCCTTCGAGCCGATGCCCGGAGGCGTCGAGCACATCCCCGCCACGATCGAGGCGCTAGAGGCTGCGCTGGATGAACGTGTCGCAGCTGTCTTCGTCGAGCCCATTCAGGGAGAGGCCGGCGTCGTCGAACTGCCGGCGGGTTACCTCGCCGCAGCACGTTCGCTCACGTTGAAGCACGGCGCGCTGCTGATCGTTGACGAGATTCAGACCGGTGCTGGACGCACCGGAGACTGGTTCGGGTTCAATCACGAGGGCATCACTCCAGACGTGATCACCCTCGCCAAGGGCATCGGTGGCGGCTTCCCGATCGGTGCGCTCGTCACCTACGGTGGGGCAAGCGCCCTGTTCACGCCCGGGTCCCACGGGTCGACCTTTGGCGGCAATCCCTTGGGTGCCGCCGTCGCGAACGCGGTTCTCGCCGAGATCGAGAACGCGGGGCTTGTGAAGAACGCCGCCGTGCGCGGTGCGCAGCTGCGTGCTGTGATCGAGGGCCTCGGCTCTGAGTTGGTCGACGAGGTCCGCGGACGCGGACTGCTGATCGGTGTGGCGTTTAATGCTCCCGTCGCCGGTGCCATCGTCGCCGCAGCCCAGGAGCGCGGCCTCATCATCAACGCCGCGAACTCGAGCACGGTGCGCCTCGCACCAGCCCTCAACATCGGCGACGCCGAGATCGAAGAATTCCAGACGCTGTTCTCCGCAGCCCTCGCCGACGTTCAGGCGAGCTTTGCGGCATCCGAAACCGGAAAGGTACCCGCATGACCCGCCACCTGTTGCGTGACGATGACCTGACCTCGGCCGAGCAGGCCGAGATCATCGACCTCGCTGTCGAACTGAAGAAGGACCGCTGGGCTGACAAAACGCTCGCAGGCCCGCAGACCGTCGCGGTCATCTTCGACAAGTCATCCACCCGCACCCGTGTCTCGTTCGCCGTCGGTATCGCCGACCTCGGTGGAACGCCCCTGATCATCTCGACTGCGAGCAGTCAGCTCGGCGGTAAGGAGACCCCGTCCGACACTGCTCGCGTGCTCGAGCGTCAGGTCGCCGCTATCGTGTGGCGCACCTATGCGCAGGCTGGGCTTGAGGAGATGGCCAAGGGCACACGCGTGCCAGTGGTCAATGCGCTCTCTGATGACTTCCACCCGTGCCAGCTGCTCGCCGACCTGCTGACGATCCGTGAGCACAAGGGTGAGCTCAAGGGCCTGACCCTGACGTTCTTCGGCGATGGCGAGAGCAACATGGCGCACTCCTATGCGCTTGCCTGCGTAACGGCCGGCATGCACGTACGGATCGCATCGCCGGAGTCGTACGCTCCGCGCGCCGATGTCATTGCGGACGCCGACCGCCGCGCTGCCGAGACCGGCGGTTCGATCACCCTGTTCACCGATCCCGTCGAGGCTGCCGCCGGTGCGGACGTCATCGTCACCGACACCTGGGTGTCGATGGGCAAGGAAGAGGAGAAGCTCGCGCGCATCCGCGATCTCGGTGCGTACAAGGTCACCGCGGAGACGATGAGTCTCGCTGACCCGGAGGCGATCTTCATTCACTGCCTCCCGGCCGACCGCGGCTACGAGGTCGACTCCGAGATCATCGACGGCCCGCAGAGCGTCGTCTGGGACGAGGCAGAGAACCGTCTGCACGCCCAGAAGGCACTTCTGGTCTGGCTGCTTCGGCAGAGCTGATCCCCCAACGATGCGAGCGGGATGGCCAGCAAAGCACTGGCGTCGTCTGAACGGTCCTGCTCGCATCGCGGGCATCGATCTGGCGCGCGGTCTTGCCGTCGTCGGGATGTTCGCAGCCCACCTGTTGCTGATCGCCGATGGATTCGTCTGGACCGATCCCTCCACCTGGATGGCGGTCGTCGACGGTCGGTCGTCGATCCTGTTCGCGACTCTCGCTGGTGTCTCCATCGGATTGGTGACCGGTGGGCGCACGCCGCTGCCCACCAAAACGATGACTGTCGCACGCTGGAAGCTTGTGTTGCGCGCGCTCATGCTCTGGGTGCTCGGCGTGCTGCTGATCCTCACCGGTGTGCCGGTGTACGTGATCCTGCCCGCCTACGCGATCCTGTTCCTGATCGCGCTGCCGTTCACCGGCCTATCCGCGCGCACGCTGCTGTGGATCGCAGCGGGGTCGGGCATCGTGATGTCGTTCGTGCAGCCGGTGCTTGCTGGGCTGCCGATCGACGGCGAAGTCGACGCCATGCTGGGGTGGCACTACCCGTTCACGGTATGGATCGCGTTCGTGCTTGCGGGCCTCGGTGTCGCGCGAGCGGGAGTGATGCGACTCGTCGTGCAGGTGCGGATGCTGTTCGGGGGAGCGGCACTGGCAGCGGTTGGCTACACACTGGCGGCCCTGCCGGCGCCGCAGGACGACACGTACTGGTCAGCGGTGTGGACGGCCGATCCACACTCCTCCGGCTTGTTCGAGGTCATCGGCTCGGGCGGCTTCGTCATCGCGGTGATCGGCGGGTGCCTTCTGCTGTGTCGCCTGCGTGTGGTGAAGGCGGTCACTTTGCCGCTGCGCGCGACCGGGGCTATGCCGCTGACCGCCTATACGGTTCAACTGCTCGTCTGGGCAGTGGTGGCGCTGGCGACGCTGGGTGACACGAGCGACTTCTTCGGGTTCGTGGCGCTCGAGCCGTTCTGGCCGCTCACGCTCGGAACGATTCTGGGATGCACGGCGTGGGCGCTGCTGATCGGCCGTGGTCCGCTGGAGTGGTTGCTCGAGAGAGCGACCAGAGCCGTCGGGCCCAGCCCGGTGCGCCGCTAGGCTGGAACCATGAGCGAGGCGAAGAACGACGGCACGAACGAGGGCGCACTCTGGGGTGCACGATTCGCAAGTGGGCCGTCGCCCGAGTTGGTGGAGCTCAGCCGCTCCACGCACTTCGACTGGATCCTCGCGCCCTACGACATCGCCGGCTCGCACGCACACGCTAAGGCGCTTGCCGCAGCCGGTTACCTTGAGGCAGACGAAGAGCAGCGGATGCACGCGGGCCTGGATGCCGTCGCACGAAAGGTAGCCGACGGCACACTGCGCCCGGCACCCTCGGACGAGGATGTGCACGGCGCCCTCGAGCAGGCGCTGATCGTCGAACTCGGACCTGAACTTGGTGGTCGCCTTCGTGCCGGCCGCAGCCGCAACGATCAGATCGCGACGCTCGTACGGATGTATCTGATCGATCACGCCAAGGTCATCGCCCGCGACATCCTGCGCGTCATCGATGCTCTTGTAGCGCAGGCTGAGGCGCACCCCGGTGCGATCCTCCCCGGTCGCACCCACCTTCAGCACGCGCAGCCCGTGCTGCTCGCGCACCATCTGCAGGCACATGCCTGGCCGCTCGTGCGCGAACTTGAACGCCTCGTCGACTGGCGCGTGCGCGCCGGAGTCTCGCCCTACGGCGGGGGAGCGCTCGCTGGCTCAACGTTGGGCCTTGACCCTGAGCTGGTCGCTCGCGAACTCGGGCTTGACCGCCCGGCGGAGAACTCGCTCGACGGCACCTCGGCGCGTGATGTGGTGGCGGAGTTCGCGTTCATCACGGCGATGATCGGTGTTGACCTGTCGCGCTTCGCTGAGGAGATCATCCTCTGGAACACGCGCGAGTTCGGATTCGTCACACTGCACGACAGCTACTCGACCGGGTCGAGCATCATGCCGCAGAAGAAGAACCCCGATATCGCTGAGCTGGCTCGTGGCAAGTCTGGTCGTCTGATCGGAAACCTGTCTGGTCTCATGGCCACGCTGAAGGGACTGCCGATCGCGTACAACCGTGATCTGCAGGAGGACAAGGAGCCGGTCTTCGACTCGGTGAACACCCTCGAGGTCGTGTTGCCCGCGTTCGCCGGCATGGTCGCGACGCTCACTTTCGACACCGCGCGCATGGCAGAGCTCGCCCCGCAGGGCTTCTCTCTCGCGACGGATGTGGCCGAATGGCTCGTCAAGCGCCGCGTCCCGTTCCGCGATGCGCATGAGATCTCCGGCGCCCTGGTCAAGGCCTGCGAACTGCGCGGGATCGGTCTGGAGGATGCCTCGGATGAGCTGCTCGCCGAGGTCTCGCCGCACCTCACGCCCGAGGTGCGCGAGGTGCTGAGCATCGAAGGTTCGGTGGCGTCCCGCACCGGTGCCGGTGGCACAGCACCCATCCGCGTCGCCGAGCAGCGGGCGGAACTCATCGCTCGCGCCCAGTCTGCTGTGCACGCCCTGGGGCTGTGACCGACTGACCGCACTTAGTGCAGCGCGGTCTCCTAATTCAGTGCGCAGTCCTTAGTGCAGCGCGGAGTCTGCGGAGCTCCGCTCCCAACGGGTGAAACGCACGACGAGGCCTGCACGTGCGGGGGCTGCGAGGAACGGACCTGCGGATGCCGCGGCATCACCGGCGAACGGGGCCACGCGCACGAGCCGCCACTCGCCGGCATCCGCGCGGGCACGCACGATGAGCGCATCCTTCCACCTGCTCACCCGCACGGTGATCTCCGCGTCGCGCCATTCGTCGACGAACCCGACGGACCAATCCGAGCGGATGTCGGTGACGACTGCGCCGAGTCCCAGATGCCCGTCGGCGAACTCCAGTCCTGCCTTCATCCAGTGCTCATCGTCGATCTGGACGAAGACACCGGCCTGATCGAACTGGCCATCCCACGGGGCGCGGAACGAGACTTCCATCGCGTCTCCGACCGCCAGGGGAGAGAGCAGAGCATGGGCGTTCTCATGCACGAATCCGTATGCTGTGTGTCGCCAGGCGTCGCTGCCCTCGATGGCTGTAACCTCCAGGTGCGTGCCATTGTCCGTGCTCGAGGCGGGCGGGGTGGTCCAGATTCCATCTGTCCAGGCGATCATGCTCGCCACCCTAGCGCCATTGCCGTTCGACAGATACTTTGAGATACTTGGGTCGAAGTATCCCGAAGTATCCTTCCTCTGGAGCACCGATGCAGCCGAGTCCATACACCCCAGGAGAGATCGCACGCGCTGTACCAGGGCGCGGTGAGCTGATCGAGGAATTCACCGAGCGGCTCTCGCTCATGATCGACCTCCAGAGGCTGATCGGTCGGGTTCACGTCGCGTTCGGCGAACGAGGCATCGGTAAGACATCTCTGCTGCGGGCATATCAACGTCTCGCAGAAGAACGTGAAGCGCTCTGCATCTGGGTCACGGCCGGAGAACAGGGCGGACTGGTCGCACAGATCATCGACGGCATTCGCGAAGCCACCAGCTCATGGCCGCAAGTGGCAGCATCCGCGATCCGTGAACACCTCGACGAGCTGACGGTGACGATCGGCGTACCGGGTGTCGCCTCCGTCAGCGCCAAGGCAAAGGCCGCGACCACTACCGAGACCGTCGGCGCACGCGCGCTCGAGAAGCTGATCCGCGCGACTGCGGAGGACCGCAAGCGCGTGAAGGCCCTCGTGCTGTTCATCGACGAGGTGCAGTCGGCCGATGCCGAAGGAATCCGGACTCTCGCCTATGCCTGGCAGCACTTGCAGGCAGAGCATCCGGATATTCCAGCGGCGGTATATGCCGCAGGTCTTCCTAATGCTCCGGAGCAGATCGCTGACGCCGTCACCTTCAGCGAACGCTTCGCGTATCGCCCGTTGGAGATGCTGTCTGTCGGCGCGCAGGTGGCCGCACTGCGCGACCCCGCGGCGGAATTGAAAGTCACATGGGAGTCGGATGCGCTCGAGCGGGCTGCCGAGCTCGCCGCCGGATATCCCTACGCGGTGCAGCTCTATGGCGACGCCGCGTGGGTCGCGGCAGGACGACCGGATGCCGGTGGCACGATCACCAAGCGCAATGTGAAGACGGCACGTGCGAGTGTCGACCGCGACCTCCGAAACCTCTTCGCCGCGCGCTGGGCAAACACCACACCGAATCAGCGACGCTTTCTCGTCGTGGTCGCCTGGTTGCAGGAGAAGGAAGAGACCGTCGACCGGGCCGACCTGGCTGAGGTGTTGGATGTATCCTCCCGCAGCCTCTCCTCAGTACGCGCTCGCCTGATCGCAAAAGGCCTGATCCGCTCAGAGGGGCATGGCAGAGTAACCATTCCCGTGCCCGGGTTCGCCGGGTACATCCGTGAGTTGGAGGAGGATCCGCGCTGATAGCCTGGAGCGCGTGTCGAATTCTTCTCTGACGACTGCCGCCCCGGCGATCGATCCCACGTTCGAAAACGTGTGGGACGAGATCGTGTGGCGTGGCCTCGTCCACGTGTCCACTGACCAGGAGGCGCTGCGCGCCCTTCTCGGCGGGGACCCGATCACGTATTACTGCGGATTCGACCCGACGGCACCGAGCCTGCACCTGGGCAACCTCGTGCAGCTTCTTCTTCTTCGTCGTCTGCAGCTCGCCGGACACAAGCCACTCGGCCTCGTCGGAGGCTCTACCGGTCTCATCGGTGACCCCCGGCCGACGGCCGAGCGCACGTTGAATACACCGGAGACCGTCGCGGAATGGGTCGGGCGCCTGCGGACGCAGGTCGAGCGCTACCTCAGCTTCGAAGGCGAGAACGCCGCCCGGATCGTGAACAACCTTGACTGGACGGCGCCGATGTCGGCGATCGACTTCCTTCGCGAGATCGGCAAGCACTACCGCGTCGGAACCATGCTCAAGAAGGATGCCGTCGCCGCGCGCCTCAATTCGGATGCCGGCATCAGCTACACCGAGTTCAGCTACCAGATCCTGCAGGGTATGGACTTCCTCGAGCTCTACCGGCAGTACGGTTGCGTGCTGCAGACAGGTGGGTCCGATCAGTGGGGCAACCTCACCAGCGGCACTGACCTCATTCGTCGCGTCGAGGGGGAGTCGGCGCACGCGATCGGCACCCCGTTGATCACCAACGGCGATGGCACCAAGTTCGGCAAGAGTGAGGGCAACGCGATCTGGCTGGATGCCGAGATGTGCAGCCCGTACCGGATGTACCAGTTCTGGCTCAGCACAGCTGATGCCGACGTCATCGAGCGTCTGAAGATCTTCACTTTCCTCACGAGAGCCGAGATCGAAGAGTACGCGGCACTCGTTGAGTCGGAGCCGTTCCGTCGTGCTGCGCAGAAGCGCCTTGCCCTCGAGGTCGTCGCCACCGTGCACGGAATTGACGCCACGGCAGCCGTGATCGCGGCATCCGAGGCACTATTCGGCCAGGGCGATTTGGCTGCGCTGGATGCTGCGACTCTGCGTTCAGCGCTTGAAGAGCTGCCCAACGCGACAATCTCGGCCGGAACCACGGTCGTCGACGCGCTCGTCGCGACCGGACTCGTCGCGAGCCTTTCCGAGGCACGACGCGCGATCGCCCAGGGCGGTGTCTCGCTTGACGGAGCACGCGTTGAAGATGACGCTGCCGTTGTGCACGCAAGCCTGCCGGGTGGTGTATCGGTGCTGCGTCGAGGCAAGAAGACTCTCGCGGGCGTCTTCCTGGGCTGAATTCGTGCCGTTCACACCGAGCCATGCCGTGGTGGCGCTGCCGTTCCTGCGCACTCCGTTGGTTCCCGCCGCCATCGCGATCGGAGCGATGACGCCGGATCTGCCGCTCTTTCTGCGCGGCTTCGGAGTGACGTACTCGTTCACGCACACCTACGCGAACATCCTCTGGACGATGGTGATCGCGTTTGGCCTGTTCCTGCTCTGGCGGATCGTCCTGCGGCCGGCCGCTTCCGAGCTGTCGCCGGGATGGTTGGTACGCCGGCTCCCGTCCGATTGGGGGCTGACACCCGCGGATGCGATGAACGAGGCCCTGGGAATCGGGCGTCGTTGGTCGCACGTCCCATTGCTGGTGGTTTCGCTGCTGCTGGGCGTCGTTTCGCACATTCTCTGGGACGAGTTCACGCACGAAGGACGTCTCGGTCTGCAGCTCTTGCCCGCGCTGGCAGATCCGTGGGGGCCATTGCAGGGATTCAAGTGGCTGCAGTACGGCTCGAGCGTCGCGGGTCTGTTGATCATCGGTATCTGGGCACTGCTCTGGCTGCGTCGCAATGAGCCGCGCGGCGCCTGGGTGTACGTGCTTCCGACCTGGGTGCGCGTGTCGTGGTGGATCTCGCTCCCCGTCATCCTCATCGCATCTTGGGTGATCGGTTACTTCGTGTTCGGACCCTTCACGGAGGAGTTCACGATCCAGCATCTCGCCTATCGCGTGCTGCCGCAGGCCTGCGGGATCTGGGCGATGCTCACTCTCGCCCTGTGCGTGATCCTCACCACCGTGGGTCGTCGCGGCCCCACGCCTGGGGCGCCGAAAAACTGAACCCGGGCAGCACGGGTGCGGCAGTGATGAGCGAGTGGCCATCGACGCTGAAACGTTGGCTGTGCAGGGCCGGGTCGATCTCCCGTTCCGGTTGCGGAGCATCTCGACGCGGCATCCCGAGCAATTCAGCGGCGACGCGGCGCAACGAAGTGGCGATGTGCCACGTTCCTCCTTCGCGGGCGCGCCGGTCGAGCGCTGTGCAGACGGCCGCGGCGAGCAGATAACCGGCGCTGTGGTCGAGCGCCTGCGCAGGTAGTGCGCCGGGTCGCGTGCCGTCGGGCGATTCGATGAGCGCGATTCCGGATTCGGCTTGAACGAGACTGTCGAAGCCGGCGCGGTCTGGGTGATCGACGCCCCACGCGCTCAACTGAGCGATGACCAGTCCAGGGTGTCGTTCCGCGAGCTGGTCGGGGGAGAGGCCAAGACGCTCAAGCGCGACGGGGCGATAACCGAGCACGATGACATCCGCCTCATTCAGCAGTGCCGTCATCTGTTCGGAGCGTGCGTCGAGAAGAGTCGTCCGCTTGCCGTGGCCGGTATCGAGGTGCTGCCATTCCGGCTCCGGGATGTGGGGCGGATCGATTCGCAGCACGTCGGCGCCGAGTAAAGCGAGAGTGCGGGTGCAGACCGGGCCGGCAATGATCCGCGTGAGGTCGAGAACGCGGATGCCATCCAGTGGTGCTGGCTGAGCTGCCGCATCGGGAGTTCGCGTTGACGCCGTGGATCTTGTCGGTGTCCTTGGTCTTGTCAGCGTCCTGGGACTTGGCGCCTCGTCGCCGATGCGCCAAATCTCGACGAGGGGTCGCGATCGCAGCGCCGCGTCGTACTCCGGATTCTCGCGGGCGACAGCGACGGCCAGGCCTCCTGCGTGGGTGATGCGTTCGACGGATTCTCGAACGGATGCCGCAGCGAATGTCGCTCGTAGGTCATCGGCACTCGCACTCTCCGGCACCTCAAGACCGCGGCAGAGGGCGCGCGCATGATGCGGATAGTTGCCATGGGTACGTACCCAGCCGTCTTTCGTCTGCCAGAAACCGGAAAACGGCGACCACACGGATGGCTGCTCACCGTCAATGCGGAACAGCCGGTCGCTGCGGTACGCCATCGCGATGCGATCGGGGTCGAGCTCCGAAGGATGACTGATGCCAGCGGCGAGCAGAACCGACGCGACACTGGCCCATGCCAGATCTCCGGTAGCAAGAAGAGAAGGGAGAGCGACGGGCCTCCGAAAGGAATCCTCTGTATCCGCGCTGGTTGGGAGGGAATCCATGGCACGAGCGTACGCCTCAGCGTGCGGCTCTGAACGGAAAAGTCTCGTGACCTGGGGAGAAGTGTTCCTGTGTCGACTCGGACACGCCCGGGGGACTGCCATGATTTGCCCGACCTCTGGATCCCGCGTAAGTTATTACTTGTTCGCCCCACAGGGTTGAGACAGGGCCTCGGCTCAGCTCCCCTCAAGTAGCGGACCACCTCCCAACACAGAAGCTCACCTCGGTGAGAGTCTGGGTCGGGATGCTCTGTGGTTCCGCAGATCGCAACCGAGTTTCACTCGGATCGCTGATTTGACAAACGGATGCCACGGGGTAAGATAGAGAAGTTGTCCTGAAGCTTTCTGAGCTTCGAACAACTACTCGAATTTGGGTCTTGCGGCGTGTCGTTTTGACATGCTGTGTGGCTCAGGTAAGATTGAGAAGTTGCCCTGCGGGCCTGGTTGTGATGACTGGGTCGTGGGAGCATCCGATCCTTGAGAACTCAACAGCGTGCACTTG
>NZ_JCAIUD010000003.1:0-37312 GCF_059445345.1 Microbacterium sp. Y355
CGCGTCCAGTCCATCCCAGAACGCTAAACGAACACCCAACGGCGACAATGGTCGAACCATCGAGAACACCCCGCAGAACTCAGGGCGTTGCGCTCACCGCTTGAACTCGCCACCCATGGAATATGCGACAGGCTGCAGCATTTCGAGACTGCCGCCTGGTTCGCTCGCCGCCAATCGACTGACGTAGCGTGTAATACATGCCCGCCAGCTCTAGTGACGAAGAACTCAACGCGCTATTGGCCCTCGCATACTCTCCTGAAGCGCGCGGCCTTTCGCTCGACGAGCAAGCCCGCTTGAAAGAGCTGCAAACGCCTCGCGCGACGGACGATCCGCAGAGTTCCGAGGACGAAATCGACGAGATGCCCGAGGCGGAGGCACACCCTCACCCAGTGGACTCGGCGTCCACGTCCAGGGTGTTCGGGTGGCGCGGGCTGCTGTCTGCCGCCGCCGCATGTCTAGTGCTGGGCGGGCTGGTCGGTGGGTTCGTGGGGGCGCTGAACCCGTCTTCGCCATATCTAAGCCCGGACGAGATACTGGCCACTTACGGCAGTCAGTTCACCAGCGAATTGGCGATCGAGCCCCCCTCGGACGTCGATTTCGATTCGGGGTCGCTGTTCCTTTCGACTGTCATTAACGACAGGCCCGTCTGGATCGGAACGCAGGATGAGGGCAAGAGTACCTGCATGTACGTCGACTTCGGGGTCCCCGGTGCCAATGCTGGAGCCTGTCTCGAGGCTGCAACTGTGGGCAGTATCGGGGCCACCTCAAACAATCCCAAGCTATCCCCGGAAGATCGCGGAACCTACACGCTCATGATCTTCGAGGATGCTTTGCCCTTTGTAACGTATGCACCGCCCACGCCGTAGATCAGGCGGATTGGTCCTGTGCAGTTTCACGAGTCGCTGCGTGCGTATTCCTAGAGCGAAGGGCACCGAAGCCTCGCGGAGAGTGTCTCGTAACCTCGGTGTCTGACGCGTAGATGCATCGGTGAGTGGGCGCGGTGAGGGTCCCGGTCACGTTGCTGGTGCCGGGTCGTTGGTCGTGGTGCTCAGGCTGCGAGGTGTGCCCGGTAGGGCTGGGCGTGGCTGAGGATGTGCCAGATCGCAACGAGGAGTGAATGTTCGATCGCGACGAGCGCGCGAAATGGTCCGCGGCGCGCGGCCAACCGCTTGTAGCGGTGTTGGAAGAACGATCCGTTCGTGCGTGACGCTGCCATCGCGGCGATTCCGAGCGCGCCCTTGAGGTGCGCGTTCCCAGCGCGGGTGTGAGATTGCTTCGATATGCCAGCGGACTCGTTCTGGCCCGGACATACCCCTGCCCAGGATGCGAGATGCGCAGGGGTTTCGAACATGGTCATGTCTGCGCCGATCTCGGCGAGGATGTTCGCGGCTCCCGTGATGCTGATCCCGGGAATCGTCGCGATCAGCTCTCGTGCGCGCGTCAGATCGTTTTCCTCGATGAGTTCATCGATCATTGTGTCGAGCGCGTGGACGTGCGCATCAAGCAGGTCGATACGATCCAGATGCAGGCGCGTTAAACCACCATGATGCGGGGTGAACGTCCCTTGGAACGCCAGGCGGAGTTGCTCGGTCTTCGCGCACAATCGGCCTTGGGCGAGATCTGCCAGAGCGGTGACATTGGTCTCTCCTGCGATGAGTGCTTCCAGAAACGCCCGCCCCGACGCACCGAGCGTGGCCGAAGCCACCGAGGTGTACTTGATGCCGGTGGATTCGATGAGCTTCTCCAACTACTGGATCTCGCGGGTCCGCTGTCGGCTCAGCCCGGTGCGTTGGCGGGTCAGATCCCGCAACCGACGGATCGGCCACGGCGGGACGAACGATCCCCGCACCAGACCGTGCGCGCCGAGCTCGGCCAGCCATTGCGCGTCCGAGACATCCGTCTTCCGGCCCGGGAGGTTCTTCGCATGCCGGGCGTTGACGAGCATCAGATTCAGATGCCCCTCGAGGCCGTAGTAGTAGGGCTTCCAGTAGTCGCCGGTCGCTTCCATCACCACCAGGGTGACCTGTTCGACGAGCAGATGATCTCGCAACGCGACGATGTCGTGACCCATCGCCCCGTGCACCGAGATATGTTTCGCATACGTGCCACGGCGGGCACCGGGTGCCCGGACACAGACCTTCGCATCACGTTTGGAGATATCCATCCCCGCGCAGCGTTCGTGAATGGCTTCCATGATCGTTCTCCTTCCATCACCATTGAGGAAGGGCGGTGGCCGTGACAGGCGAGATTGGGCAAAAAAGTGGAATCTGACGCACGTGCTCTGAAGGCAACACTCCACGAATCCCTGCGACTATCCCGCTGACCAGGCTCATAAACGGGCTCTACGACACCAAAGACACAACGGCCGTGGCATCACGACCACCACCCACAGTCTCCAGCGTCCACCGAACCCGTCACCTCGGCAAGGCACCCGACGCGCAAGCATCTACGCACCACCAAGAATGGGCGCCACAGGCGCGCCTGATCGCTCATAACCTCGGTGTCGCGTAACCCATGGGTCTTGCGACAGCGAGGCTATGAGACAGGTCGGCAGCCTCATCAACAGGCCGAGTGGCGTCGTCTTGCGCTCAGTTCTTGGTCTGCGGTGCGAGGCGCGAGTCAAGACTGGCTCGGAGGTCGCGTTGGCTGCTTGATAGCGACTGCGTGCGGTTGAACTCGGGATGCCACAGACCTGGGCCGCTTCGACGAGTGTCAACCCGTCCCAGTGAATCAGTCGCAACAGTTCCGCGTGCTCTGGGGCGAGACGGTTCAGCGCATCGCGGATCTCGATACCTGCGTCTGCGGCTGGTGCGGTCGCGGCCGTGCGGCTGGTGAGATCTCGCAATTTGCTGGCGAGTCTCATCCGTCGGCGTCCGCTGCGATCAGCGTCGCCCTCTTCCTGTCTTGAATGGGCAACGTCGAGTCCGCCGCAGCACGAAAGGCATTCGGCGGTCTCTCATAACCTCGGTGTCTCGAAACTCATAGGAAATGCGACAGGCAGCAGCCTGTCAAGCTAGGGGCCATGTCGTATAGACCGGTTCTCGCGGTACCGGCGCTCATCCTCGTTGGGGCAGCCGTGGCCGGTTGCGCGCTCATCGAAAACTACAGGTTGCTGACGCTCGAGATGGTGGTGGAAGCTGAGTACGAACCGGATGTCAGTACTAATCCTCGAGACGTTACTGCGGAACGATGCGGAACGACCTTGGACTGCGTCGAGGCCTATACGACCACCGAAGCGTCTTACTACAGGTTCGGCAGTCGTGAACGCGCCGCCGAATACGCCGCGACCGTGGATGATGGCTTCGTCGTCCACTACATCGTGATGGATTTTGCGGGCCATGACGCGCCTAAAGAACATCAGCAGTGGGCTATGGAAGGTCTCGCCGGAACGTGGCAGGACTACGAGGGCGCCGTCCCCGAGCGGTAGCGACGCACTTTGGCGGAGACATTATTGCTCGTCTGGGGCGTTCTTCGGGCCGCTGGTGTCCCAGTGCTCGCCGCCCGCTCGGGCAGTGCGGACGGCGGAGGCCCACATCTCTCCGTCGATTATGCGCGCCCGAGCCCGAAGGTCGCCGGCCCATTTCCACGCCTCCGGGTCTCCCATCATGATCGGCGTCTTCGACCGGATCCGGTCAGACACTTCCTGCAGCCAGCCCTCGTATGGATCAGTCCTGATGAAATAACCGAGGCTGTGCTGATCATAGGCATCGGCATAGGTCCTGTGGAGCACGCGTTCGTGCTCAATCCTGCGGGCCTCGTCGACGGACATAGGCCACCACTCGGCGCGCGGAAGGTCGTCGATGAGCGACTTGTCGTCAGTGTGTCCAACCGGGGCATCGGGTGCTTGCGCTATCGCCTCGCCGAAGTCGATGCGCCAGGACGGTCCAACGCGGGTGATCCGCGTCGGCCTGGTCCAGGGCGTGTGCCGAGCGCCGTGCGTTTCCGGGGGCTTTTGTATATCGGGGTTGCCCCGCTCCGGCAGTCCGCCGTACCCGAGCGGCGCGGTCGGCGGCCAGTAGAACTCCAGTGGTGCATCGTTGGCGACGTTCAGGTCCGCGACCGCCCAGCCGCGGGCGACCAGCTCTGCCCGGACGTCGCGACCAAGCAGACGCCAGCCTTCCTTGTGAATGCGGATCTCGTCATCAGCTGACGTCATGCGCGCTCACTCCAGCCGGCGTCGTGAGTTCGACCCCATGGGCGGTCATGATCATCGAGGACGGTGCTCCCACCTGCCCACCTCCTGCCGCACGTCGGGCACGAGATATTCCAGTCATCGGATCCGCGGATCTCGATCATCCGGCCGATATTATCTCCGCTCGATGGGCACCATGTCTTTAGATCTTCCTCCTTCTGAAGGATTGCTACCTGGATCTCGACGAAGGACGGCTCGTGGTCATCACGGTGATTCATAGCAGCACACTACGAGGGGCCGCTGACATCGCTGTCAAACGCTGGTCTGCGAACGCATTCAGACCAGGAGCTTGGGCCGCTGAAAGATCCGCGCTCTCACCGAAGGCCTGGCACGAACGTGTTTCATCGCCGATCTGTTTCGCATCCCATGGGATGCGAAAAGGCCGACTCGAGGTTTACTCGGTGAGATTCCTGCGATTAAGTGGACAGATGAAGGAGCCCATGTACAGCGAGTCTTCGAACAACCGACCGGGTGAGCCGCTTCGCTCGTGGCTTGTGTTCACAGAGGTCGCGGAGCATGACGCGCGTTCAGTGCTTGCTTTCTCCGGAGCGCACGATGCTGTCGCGCGAATTATCGCCCAAGCACCTTTGTCGTTGGAAGATCAGGTGGCCCTCGGAAGATTGAACTCATTCTGTGTTGCGCAATGGTACGAGCCTGTGGTGACTATGCTTCGGGAGCCGCACATCGATCCTGCTATAGCGCAATTCTTCGAACCACTCCTCGCGGACGTGTAGACATGCGCGCGGCGCTTCTGCTCCGACGCGCTGGGAGCCGTGCTAACTCAAGCGACTCGCAACCTGCCTGTCGCAAAACGCATGAGTTTCGAGACCCTGAGGTATGCGACGAAGCCTCGTCGTCCGATGCCCATTCGTGCTAGGAAGATCCATCGGTTAGGGACGTGGGCGGACCCTCAGCTCTTGGTTGGAATGCTTCAAAGACGCCATACGCCACGATGCGCTCGGCGAGCGAGCCCAACGGAGAACATGCGGTGAGGGTGATGTAGCGATCGTCGGTCTGCATCTCGGGCATTTGGGGTACGTCGAAGAGCACGTCGACCTCGGATGGCTTGACGTACTCCAGGTTGCGGAAGCGGTACGTGTACCAGCCACCTTGAGTCTCGACAACAATCGCGTCATTCAACTTCAGCCGGTCGATATTCCGGAACGGCATCCCCCAAGTTGTGCGGTGCCCGGCCAGCGAGAAGTTACCGATCTCTCCCGGCATCTTTGACTGGGTGTACACGCCGATGCCGATGTGGTCCAGTGTGCGCGAACGTGTGGTGCCGCCAGCGATCGCCACGTTGTACTCCGGTCCGAACCGCGGAACGAGCATGCGTGCGAACTCTTCAGCGTCGGCAGGGTGAGGGAGGATCGGAGGCTCGTAGTGCGTCTCGCTATCGTCGGACTCGATGAGAGGCGGCGGTTCAGGGGCCGGCGCTTGCTCCCAAGCTTCGGAGATCTCTGCACCTTCCCGATTGTGCTGGGCGCTGATGATGATGTCGCCGATCCACATCTGCCAGGACACGAACAGCAGAACGAGCACACCCGCAGTCAGCAGCAATTCTCCGAGCACGCTGGCGAATGTCGCGCGAGCGGGACTAGGACGGCGCTGGCGTCTTGTATCGGACACAGCACGCGCGGTCATGGGGAGATCCTATCCACCCACCTCCCAAACATGTGGCGGCTAGTTATACCGTCTCGAAACCTATGGGTTAAGCGACAGGGAGGGTATGAGAAACCGCGCGCCATGGCGAGCTGAAGCTACTCGAGTGTGAGCGTGTCAATCTCGGGCCAGGCCTCGTAGCTCACTTCGATGACGACTGGGTTGACGGTGATCTCCTCCGGCAGCTCAAACTCGTGCGTTGTGGGTGCCATATCGGCGGTGCAGGGATCATTGGGTGAAGGCTCGAACGTTACAGCGATACGGTCCGTTCCCTCGGTGGGGGTGGTCGGGATGTGAAAGGTGCTGTCGCCGGGATCAGCGTGACACGCTCATGCAGGCGAGTTCGTAGTCACCCGCTACTTGAATGATCGTGTAGTCGACGTTTTCATGGAGTATGTCGGCGACGCCCAGCACGTCGCCCCATTCGTCTGGGGTGCCGCCTCCCGCGCGGTTGATCAGAATGCAGTCCGGTACGGGGTTCGTGTTGCCGATCCAGTAGACATCATGGTCGTCGACGAGGTAGCTCATGAGCCCGATATCAGTCTCCACGCTCGCCCCATCAGGAATGCCCTCGAGGATCGTCGCGGCAGCCTCCGCGCGGTCAGGTCGCGCCCATGCGCCGGGATCAGCGAGAACAGCGAGGGGCAGGTGTGGAAGCAGCATTGTGGCGACGGTGATCGCGATGGCCGCGCCGTGCATCGCGTAGGAGCGCAGCCATGCCCATCGGCTGGTGGATGCGCGATTGATGGCGTCGAGGAGGATGGCAAATGCAATGGGCATGAGCACGGCACTGTAGTGCCAGGTCGGACCCCAGTAGCCTTCGTTGGTGGACAGGAACCGCCATGCGAGCGTCGGGACGAGGACCAGCGCGAGCGGTGACCGGAGGACGAGACCCGCGGTGGTGACCAGGATGAGCGCGAGGGTGTGGCCTTTCTCCGGGTCTAATAAGCTGCCGGGGTCAGCGAGCAGCCCGCCGGGATTGGCGTTCGCGGCGTAGGCCCAGGTGCCTTCCGGGTTGAGCGCCGGCAGGACTAGGAGCGTGGCGATGGCAAACCACCCCAGCCCCCATATAGCCAGCCAAAGGGGTCTCGGGGAGCGGGAGAGGTAGGCGATGAGCAGCCCGATCGCCATGACGGTCAGGCCGAGGTCTTCTTTGACGAAAACCAGCGGCGCCGCCCAGATCATCGCCGCCGGCCAGCGGCGTTCCAAAACCGCGCAGAGCGTGCCGGTAAGCAGAGGTACCGCGAGGGCGACCTCGTGGAACTGTGCCTCGGCGGCGTATTGCAGCCCCCAGCTCAGCCCGAACGCCGCGCCGAGCAGGGCACCGCCGACTCGTGTGCCAAGCCGGCGAGACGCGACGGTCGTGATCATGCCTGCGGAGACGCCGAAGCAGACGGCTTGAATCACCAGAAGCGTGAACGCGTGCGGGAAGATCGCGAACACAGGCGCGAGCAGGACCAGCAATGGATGGAAATGGTCGCCGAGAAGGTTGTACCCGTCGCCCTTGACGTTCACGATCGGCGGTTGGAACCCTGCGTAGCTCTGCAGGAGCTGGGTGAAGATGCTCAAGTCCCAGGACTTCACGACGAGCTGGTTCCACTGCCAGGCCGCGTAGAGGATGTACGCGGTCATCACGACGGCGGTGACCCCGAGCGGGATGATCCACGCGATCGGCGCTTTCCTGTTGGATGCCGGCTGCATCGAATCCTGCTCTCCCCAACGGACTGATAGCCGCAGTGGGGTGTAGTCAGTCGAAACCATGACGGAAGTATATGGGTCGAATGTCGCTGGCAAGCCCACCCGGGAGGCGCGAGAATCTCCATGCGGGCTCTACGAGCATCGCGTGTTTGGTTCAGGGTCTGCTGCATCCGCAGTCACCACCTGATCGAGGTTGTGGTCATGACAGTGTCTCGAAACCCATGGGTTGTGCGACACCGAGGTCGGGAGACAGATCGAGCGGCGCGCGTGCGCCAGCCAATCGTCGGTGCAAACGGATCGCGCGGCCTCGGAAAAAGATGTGACGCTTACGTGAAGCAGAATCGGGTGAATGAGGAATACCTATTGTGAGCACCGATAGTGAGATTCTCCGACGCGCGGAGCAGACCCCCGGGGTGTTCGCTGAGCTGTTCGATCGGCATGCTCCCGTAGTCGAGTCCTTCCTTCGGCGACGGCTTGGCGCGGACGCGGCGGAAGATGCGCTGAGTGACACCTTCCTCGTGGCTTTTCGTCGGCGCTCGTCCTTTGATCACACGTGGGAGTCGGCGCTTCCCTGGCTTCTCGGCATCGCGTCGCGGATCGCGGCGAAGCATCGCGCGACAGAAGCAAAACACTGGCGTGCGGTGGTCGCCGCAGCAGCACGCAGTCAGCACACGACGGGTGGTGGTGTTGAAGAAGCCGGCGCGCGGATGGATGCGGCTTCAGCTGTCAAGGTGTTAGCGCCGCAGATCGCTGCGCTCTCGCCGAAGGATCGTGAGACGCTGCTCCTCTTCGCGTGGCAGTCACTCACTCCTGAACAAGTCGCGCAGGCGCTGTCAATTCCGGTGGGGACCGTCTGGTCCAGGCTGCATCGGATCAGACGCAAGCTCAGCGGGGCAAGCTCAGTGGTCGTGGACGAGATTTCAATTGAACGGGAGGTAGACGATGGAACTGTCACAGCTGGTGCGTGAGATTGATAATGATCCCGATCCGCACGCACCCGAACGAATTTCGCGCTCCCGCTCGAAGGTCCTTCGATCGATCTCGCATACGCCGGCACACGGAAATCGCAGACGACGCGTCGCATTCGCCCTCACGGGTACAGCAGTCGTCGCGGCCGCCGTGCTGGCACTCGTCGTCGTAACCGTCAACCTGACCCCTTCGGGATCCGGGTCTCCGGTCGCGTCACGGTCCGTTCAGACATCCGGGGCTCCCTCAGCCGGGGAGTTGGTCGGCAGCTGGGGCTCACTGGGGTTCGATGTGGAGCCTGTGGCCGAGGTGTCCGAGCTCATGGAATTCTCCCAAGCTGGTGTTATCGGCGAGGTTGCCGGATATACACAGGGTGAGCTGGCCACGAATGACCCGCTGGGTGCGGGTGCTTACTTTCCGGTGCTTCTACAGATCGACCAGGTAGAGGTCGTCGCCGGCGATTTACCGGCGACGGAGACGAGCGTATTTATTACTCTTCCCGGCACGGCCAGCCCTGAGGAATATGCACAGCGCGTTCCAGCGGGAACCCCTGTCGTGGCCTATCTCAACGACATCACATCACTGGACGGAGAGGTGGGGATGACGCTGGTGACGGGAGCACCGGCAGGTGAAACCATATACACAGTCACGCACCCATCCGGTCTTGCCTTTGAGTTCAGCGACGGCGATAAGAACGATGAATCGCCCATCTCGTCCGAGGACGTGATGCTTGTGTTCCCATTTATGGCTGGGGTGGCTCACGGCATGGGTGTTTCACAGTTGGTCCCCGGAGAGCGGGTTCCTGTGCTGCTTGACTCCCGGGGTTGACACATGATGCTCATGTTGCGAGCAGCCTGCGCAGCATCGATTCCCATCGCAGCGTGAACCTCGTGAACTCTGATGGTCCGCCTCTTCAGAGCCCTTCACAGGTCGACGCTTCCACCTGTGGGCCACTCGTATACTAATCACTTGCGGTTCAGGTCTCGAATCCTAGGCGTCTCACAACCTGTGGGTTATGAGGCAGAGAAGTTTCCGGGACAGTCGTTTCAGCGAAACTGGCCCTGCTACACGAGCGGGTGGAAACCAACTTTGGGCGGATGGCCGTATACAAGAGCAGTGGTTTCGAGGAACCGATCAACCGGCTCACTCCTCTGGGGAGCTGTACACGACGACGGCATCACCATCTTCATCAAGCACGAACCGCAGAGCAGTTCCGCCGGTAAAGGCCTCTTGCAGTTCCTCAGGTGAATCAGAACTCACTTTCAGCACGAGGGAAGCCGGAAAAGAATTCCCACCGCATCCATCAAGGAAATTCATCACCAAAGTGCGGTCTGTCGTGTTCGGGATGTTGGATGACACAGCCATGCACTCCTGGGCTGCCTCTGTCGAAAACTTCCTTGTGGCAACCGAGATGTCCAGTCCATAAAAGTTTTCGAAACCTCGCGCGTCAGCAAACCCTCCATTAGCGGGGAAGGACGGCGACTCGATCCACGAGGGGTCCTCCTGCAATACCGATACTTGCTCGACCCTCGTTGTTGGCCAACCTGTCTCCGCCTGCGCGCGCGAAATCACTGCGTTCGACACCACAGCGGTGCCGACGATCGCGAGAAGTACAGATGCGGCCCAAATGGCCGGCACCGATAACCGGCGTCGTGAATACCCCGTTGATGATGCAACCGAACGAGCATCGTCCGTCGCAGGCGCCTCCAACAACACTTCTTGCACCGGGTGTGCCGGGGTCTCGTCAGCAGTCTGATCGACTGGTGTCGTACGCCGCTCAAGATCCTGCAACCGTCGAACGGCAGCGGCGTCCGTATGGATATCCGCTCCGCGTCCGTATGCACGTGCGCGAAGCGCTCGAAGCTCCACATCGCTGTCGTCAGTCATCTACATATGATGGGCCATCGTTCGCGGTGCGTTGAGCAAGGGCGGGCGAGCGTCGAATATCCGTCCACCGTGTGGCATCACTTCGCGCGGTTTATACGGGCAATTCGTCCATGGCTTGCTGGCTTCCTCCGCACTGCTCAGAGCCGTCGATTCGGGTCCAGTCGACTTCCACGTAGCCCTCGTCGACGACCGCTCCGTTCCAATCCATCAGCCGGTACCCATCGTTGGCTCACCGCCAAGAATGAACGTCGCCTGCCACCCGTCTTGGCTCGATCCGCTCATATCCTGCAGGTTGGTATCGTTCGGTTCGTGTGTGGCGCCGATCTGCACGGGCTCCATCGAAGGCACGGGGACGCATCTCGGCTCGATGTGTCACTCCCAGACAACCAGTGAGCGGCGCGGTCGAGCGAGACATACCGCCGCTCGCCCCGGTCTGGGGTGCCCGAGTTAAACCCTTCTGTGAGGTAGATCAGTCCCAGCTGAGGTCCAAGATTCGTTGGCAGACAGCTTCTGCGCTTCTACCTGTCAGTAGCCATCCGCGCGGAGACGTGCCATCGAAAACCTCGACATCAGTCATGAAACGTGCGATATCGAGCGGGTGGAAGTCGCGAGGGAACACACGCAGGACGTCACCGATACCGGGCAGGATGCCTCCGGCATCATCCATCTGCCACTCGGGGAACACGAGTTCACCAGTTGATATCGACGCGCAGGCTAGCTCACCAAGCCGCTGGTGTTCTTGAACCTGCGCTCGAGTCATACCGATGCGTGCAGCGAGGACGTCCGTCGTCAGCCACGTTCGGAGTTCCGCCTCGATCCTGACCGCTGATTCGAAAAAGTACTCGTGATTGCGGCGTTGCGCCTCCGGAGAGAACAGGCTTTCGCTAATCCCGGCCGCGCGCAGAAATGCCCGTTCCTCGGCGGACAGGCTAACCTTCGGCCCGCTGGGCTTCTCTGTCATAGCTTTCCTCCGGTCAAGGGCTCATCGCCCACGCGTCGGAGCATTCCGCCCCGCACTTCGCGGAGTACCCGTAGCGATACCGCCGATTCAGGGAATCGCACCGTGCCGTGCGCTTCCCGAGTCGCGAACGGAGCGAGCTGCTCGATCCGATCGGCGTACGTGATCCACGCAGCATCCGCCGTGAACACAAGCAGGTCGCTCTCGGAGGTGGCCGGCAGGCTGACGTCCAGGGTCGCAATTTGGAGCACGGTATTCACCTCCGTCGTGCGCGCCGAATGATCTGCGCCGTCAAGGCGGGCGATGTCACCTGGGCGGACATCGTCGATTCGTACGGGAGTGAACCGTGGCTGTTCGGCTCGCGCGTTCGACACCGCGTTGAGTCGTTGCCATTCGCCCCGCCCTGGCGCGACCAGACTCCCTGACCGGAAGGTCGTGGTCTTGCGCCACCGCCCGTCCAGCACCAAGTAGACGCCACCGCTGGTGACCCATGCGTATCCCTGCACGTACTTCTCCTTCGTTGGAGCTTGAACGTATGGCGGGCCTGCTTACCCGCGCCGGAGAAACTGCGAACGTCAGGCGGTCAGCACTCTCACCACGTACTCCAGCATCTCCTGCCGCTCGGGCGACAGCCGGTCTGCGTTGACGGCAACGCACTGACGTGAGTACCAGTGCGCGAGCGCACCTTCTTCAGCATCGCCGGTGCGCACCCTCGGCATGCGGCCATGAGTGCGGATGAACGTGCGGAGTTCCTCTGCCCGTTGTTCCCACTGCGTCCCCCGCGGGTCCCAGTCCCACCCCGGCAGTTCCTCAAGTTGCCGGCGTCGTTCCTGGCTCAAATGGAGAGCCCCTCGCTGACGAGTCACCCACGCCAGAACAGCAACGTCACATTCCGTGGCCGTGCGCGGCAGACGTCCCAGCCGATGCGCAATCGCCGCGAGCTGGTCGTACCGCACCTGCCACGCGATATCGCGGCGCGGCCCACCGCTACGCGGGCGGTCGAACCCGAACTCCACTCCAACAAGACGTCCCATAGAGACGACATGCGCGGTCTCGTCATAGATCTGTGTCATCGCGCGGATCGCATCTTCTCCAGCGCCGTAACCGAGTCATTCAATACGGTGTCGACCTGATAGCTGGAGGCATCATGAGATTCACCATCACCACGCTCGTCACCGTCGACGTCACCGATGTCAACGCACTCGTGAGCGCCGCGATCCATTCCGTGAGCACGAGCGACCGCGCTGCGTCCGACCTGGCGTTCCCGGTCGCCGGGCTTGCCGATAAGGTCGCATCGGCGGCGTTGACCGAACTGGCGTATCCGCCCGCCATCATCGACGGCTACGCCGGCGTGACCGTCCGGTCCGCAGTTGTCGGTTCCGTCCTTCCCCACTCGTGCACATGACTGCGCGGACGAATCGTGACCCTGCGGGGCCGGACATGGCACACTCCTTCACGCCTGTAAAAGCTTTGCCCTACTGGAGTCTCCTCGAGCCGGTAGTCACGCAAGCAGTAGGAGCAGCCTCACAACGCTCGGGTCGTGACACGGGCTCGCTGTATCCGCCAGCAACCGCCTTCGTTCTCTGGGCCTGGCAGTCCCGCGGCGTGGATCTCACAGGCACGGGCATGTTTCGGCGTCGACTCATCGAAGAATTCGTCCATCGCGGGATGGACGAATACAGCCGGGGTAGCAGAGCCACCTACCGGGCATCCCTGATGACAATCGCGGACGCAGTGACCCCTCCTTGGGACGTCCCTTTCATGATTCCCCGGTCAGCACCCACCGCGCCATATTCAGTGAAGGAGGTCGCGACACTCACCAGCTGGGCGAGCTCTCAGGGCAACGCCGAGCGTCGCCTCGACGCACGAACACTTCTCGCTCTCGGTCTCGGCGCCGGGCTCACCGCGATAGAGCTCCTCAGCGCACAAACCCGCGATCTCATCTGGCAAGACGGTGCGCTATCCGTTTTCGTGCGGCAATCGCGTCCCAGGTTGGTCCCGGTCATTCCACGTTGGACAGCGGCCCTGTTGGATGTGCGAGCGCGCAATGGCCCCGAACTGTGGGTATTCCGACGAGGACGACAGGGAGTGAGATCGGCCCAGATCACAGACTTCCTCCACCGGCACCATCGCACCGACCTCGACGTTCGCCCCGTCCGTATGCGCACCACATGGCTCGTGGCACACCTCGCCGCAGGCACGCCCCCGCAGGATCTGCTCCAAGTTTCCGGCTTGAAGAACCTGGCAGCACTGGACCGACTCACGCCATTCCTCACCAAGCGGTAGCCGCCGGACATCCGGGCCAGCCCCACGGGTTCGTCCGCGACACGCCGACACAACGCATGTCGTCGACTCGCCTCGTACATGGCGAGCATGACCACCCACACCACTCGGAACGACGTTCACCGTGACGCCGGCCAGTTCGCTCATCTTCTTTCGCTGTATCCCGAAATCCCCGATCACGTCTGGCACATCATGCTCACTTATCGCCCTCATGGCTCCGCCGTGGCATGGCACGCGGTGCGCGAGTTCACTCTGGCCAGCGCCATGGCGATGCGTCCGGTGACTTACGACCAGACCCGACGGCTGATGACCATGACCGCGCGTTTCCACATTTGGGCATGGATAACCGGGATCCGGTCTCTCAGCGTCGGTGACGTCTACACCCAGCGACGCATCGACCGCTACGTCAAATCGGAAATGCGCGATCGTTCCGAAACCCATCGCTGGGGCACATCTCGTCAGCTTGTCGCCGTCGGCCGCGCACTCACGACGAGCACCCTGAAGGCTCTCACCGCTCCAGATTTCGCTGACCCCTCGCCCTTCAACGCGCGCGAAATCGCGACCATGCACAGTTGGGCGCGATCGCTTCCCACCAGTCACAAGCGACAGAATGCATCCGTTCTCCTCGGGCTCGCCGGCGGCGCCGGACTGCGCCCCGAGGAAATCATTGACGCGCGCGTTGGCGACGTGGAGCTGGATAGCGGCCGCGTGTTCGTGACCGTTCAAAGCACTCGCGCCCGCCGTGTCCCTGTCCGCCACGCGTGGGCACAGGTCCTCCTCCATGGGCTCACCGGCCGGAGCAACCCGGATGAGCCTCTCTTCCGCGGATACCGATTCCCTGAGTACCCGCCGAGACTGATCCAGACTTTCCTCTCCGATCACCCTGCACCCGTTCGCCCCACTGCGACACGCCTGCGTTCGACATGGATCATGCACCACCTCAGCCACGGCGTCCCGCTCCATGTTCTCAAGGAGGTCGGCGGCTTCCGCTCCTACGTCGCGCTGAACCGCTATGTCGAAATCCTCCCGGCCCCAGACCTCAACGCGTTCACTGGCCTGCTCATCGGGGAGGAAATCGCATGACCCTCCCCGCCTTCCACCCTCCGCGGGAGATCGATCTCGGAGAACTAACCGCGACCGAAGTCGTCGCACGTGGTCGAAATCTGGCCATTGTCGACGATGCGAACGTCACGCTAGCCGCGTCACGAGTAGAGAAATCCGGGGTCCTCGCCCTTCTCGAACGGTGGCAGCGCGAAGACGGCGCCGGTGAAGGCATGGGCGGGCGCCCCGCAATCATTTCTTACCACGCCATCCTCACCGCCCTGCTCCTACTCGCGCACGAAAGCGCACCCATGCACCTACGCCGCGCAGCACTGCTACTTCAGCACCGGCTCAGTCCCGCCGCACGCGAACTGCTCGATCTGCCGACCTCTCACACCAGCTTCGCCACCCACATCGCCTCAAACCGACGCTGGTACGACAACACCGTTCGCGCGTTCCAGCGTATGAACTCACTGCTCGATCCCTTTCCGCACGAGCGATACACCGCCAAGTCGTACGAGCAAATTCAACAGGTACTCAACGACCACGACACCGTCCGTGAACAGAAACACGCTGCCCGGCTGCGCGACTTCACGCAAGCCTTCGTCCGCATGACCTTCTTCCTGCAGACAAGGGACGTGCGGCGAGCGAGCAAGCAAATGGATGTCTCGTTCGATCAGACCTACATCGGAACCCCAAACCCCAAGGGGTACTCGAAAAAGAACCTTCCGGAGAGAATTGCTGCAGAAAAGAAAGCGAAGCATCTCGGCGAGCTGTCGCCGGGGCCGGTAGACGCGTTCGCCGGCTGGCACGCGAAGACCGGCGAACGTGGTGATTACGCGCGAGGTGAGAAGGGTGAAATCACCCCCGCATCGGGGAAGAAGGTCCACACGGACTACTCGTGGGGTTGGGTGGAGAACCTTGCCGTGCGCGTGGATGCCGAAGCACCGTCGTCGCGCCGGTTTCCCGCACTCATCGTCGCCGCCAGCCTCAGCCTGCCCAACGTCGAAGTGTCCGAAGAGGCCGTACACCTTCTACGCTCCACGCTCAGCTTCGGGCTCGAGCCGGGCGTAGCGGACGCCGACAAACAGTACTTCGCGAACGCACTCCCGTCTCGCCTGCTCATTCCCACGCTCGACGCGGGGTTCACGCCTTCCACCGACTACCGGAAGGACAGGCTCGGAATCAAAGGCGGCGCTCACGGCGCGCTCTACGTGGAAGGAGACGTCTTCTGCCCTTCTACCCCAATGCCGTTGCTCACCGCCAGCGAGGAAATTCGGGATAGCATCATCGACGTGCAGACCTACCGTGCACGTATTAAGGAACGCCAAGCCTTCCGCCTGCACGTCAAGCAAAAGGCCAACGCGCGCGGGAAGACCATCCTTCGATGCCCCGCCCTCGGCCTCAGCCCGACGGTGACATGCCCGCTGCGGGAGCTCATGAAGAACGCCACGCCGAAGTCTCGACCGCACGTGGAACCCGAAACGACCGATGAAGAGTTCCTCGACACGATCTGTCGCAAACACTCCGCATCATTCGACCTCACCGAGATGAAGAGCCCCGCGCAAGCCTTCGACTACCAGTCCGAAGAGTGGGAAGAGTTCCACGACCACGCCCGCAACACCATCGAATCAGAGAACCAGCAGCTCAAAGGCGCCGGCGACGAAGACATCGCGACCGCCGCACGACGCAGGGTACGCGGTTTCAGCGCAGCCCAGATCATGATCACCATGCTGATCACCAACCACAACATCCGGAAAATCGCCGCGTTCCTCAGCGACCGCCATAGAGACCGCAACACCACCGCGGACTCGGGGCCGCAAACTCGCCGCCGACGCGACCGCGTCTGGGCGAACCCGTACACCAGCACGACCGGCGACGGCGACCTCGTCGTTCCGCGCTCTCGTGCCGATGCCACCCCGGCGACGCTCAGCCCACCTCAACGCACGTAGGCGGCACCGCCCCGCTCCAGCCGAATACCAGCCCGGCACGCCCGTTCTTCTTCGAGAACGCCCCGCACCACCCCGTCGGTTCAACGCGCCCGAAAACGCACCACCCAGACGTTCAACAGCTGCGCGGCACCCCGGGACCCACCGATGATCGACACCGACTGCTGAACACAACGAAAAAGGGCCGGATTCTGTGAGATACAGAATCCGGCCCTTTTTCATTTGACCGTTGTGCAAACAGTTTTGCCAACAGCCCATCGGTCGGGCTGACAGGATTTGAACCTGCGACCCCCTGACCCCCAGTCAGGTGCGCTACCAAGCTGCGCCACAGCCCGTTGTCTTTCGCTCACGCGGAGGCAACTCCACTATCTTAGCCGCACGGCGACGCCTTCGCGAACCGGCCTATTGCCCGTGTCCCACTCCCGGCGTAGCCTGCCCTGCATGCCACAGATCACAACCGCGCTCGCCAGTCCCGAGATTTGGGAAGATATCCAGCACGCACTGACCGGAGGTGGCGACGGTCGCAGTTGCCAGTGCGTCTGGCCGGTGCTCACGAACAAAGACTGGCAAGACACAACGCTCGATCAACGCACGGCGCTGTTCCAGCACGAGATCGCCACAGGCCCTCCTCCCGGGCTTGTCGCATACGTCGACGGCGAGGCGTCCGGGTGGATTCGCATCGGGCCACGCCCCGCCCAGCGGCGCCTCGCCCGCACCCGCAACATCGTCACCACAACGCGCGAACCACTCGATGACGACACGGTTTGGGCCGTCACCTGCTTCGTCGTCCGAAAAGAGCATCGTGGCCAGGGTCTGAACGCCACGCTGCTGAAGGCGGGCGTTGAGTTCGCCCGTGCGTCCGGTGCTCGCGTCGTCGAGGGCTATCCGATCGACACCACCACCACCGAGGTCCGCGTCAACGATTTGTACCACGGCGCACTGTCAACGTTCCTCACGGCCGGATTCACCGAGGTTCCCAGCACGAAACCGGGTCGCCCACTGGTGACCCTCAGTCT
Source organism: Microbacterium sp. Y355 (assembly GCF_059445345.1). NCBI lineage: Bacteria > Bacillati > Actinomycetota > Actinomycetes > Micrococcales > Microbacteriaceae > Microbacterium > Microbacterium sp. Y355. The sequence goes on from NZ_JCAIUD010000003.1 coordinate 17,653, forward strand.
CAAAACCTGACGACGCCGATCTACGATGGAGGGATGCAGCGCCGCACCTTCCGTCGAACATCCCTGCCGTGGTCGTTCGCTCCATACATCGTCATGTCGATCGTGCATGTCACGGCGCTCGCTCTGCAAAGCGACCTCGCCGCCCCGACCAAACTTTGGTTGATGCCGCTACTCACGCTCCCAGTGCTGGTCTCACTGCGACTTCGCCCGTCAAGTGCGATCGCTCTCCTTCTCGTGGCAGTGGCTCTCTCATGGATCGGCGATGGCGCCGGAACATTCTTCCCCGGTGGCCCCGAATTGCCCCTCATGCTGCTGTTCTTCGGCCTCGCGCACATCGCATACATCGTGCTGTTCGCCAGGGTGATACGCGTACGACGGATGCCATGGTGGGCGCTCGTCTACGCCGCCTGGTGGATCGCCATGATCGCCGTCCTTGGACCACACACCGGCCCGCTGCTGATCGCTGTCGCCGCCTATGGAGTCGTACTCGGCGGCACCGCGGCATTTTCCACCCGCTGCCACCCGCTCGTGATCTGGGGCGGAATCTTCTTTCTCACCAGCGACACGATTCTTGCATTTCGCCTCTTTATCCCTGACGCCATGCCTGAGTGGACCAGCCCTCTCGTGATGCTCACCTATACGCTCGGTCAAGGACTCATCGTCGCCGGAGCACTGGTGACGATACGAGCAAGGAGAACGACATGACGGATGCTCCGGTGCGGGTGGATAGCTGGCTCTGGGCCATCCGCGTCTACAAGACCCGCTCCGCCGCCACCACCGCATGTCGCGCTGGGCATGTGCGCGTCAACGGCGACAAGGTCAAGGCCGCGCAGACCGTGAAGCCGGGCGATGAGCTGCGCGTACGCATCAGCGGCTTCGACCGCATCCTCTTCGTGCGCAAGACCCTCGTGAAACGCGTCGGCGCACCGGTCGCGGCACTCGCCTACGACGAACGCACTCCCCCACGCGAACCGCAGGCTGCTCTCGGCCTCCGTGATCGCGGCGCGGGCAGACCGACCAAACGCGAACGCCGAGACATCGACAAGCTGCGCGGACGCGACGAAGACTGATCAGCCCAGCTGGTCGCGCAAGCGCGGCCACGCATCAGCGAACCCCGGATGCAGCGGCCGGTCAGCGACCTCGTCTACCGGAACCCACTCCAGCGCCACGCTCTCCGGGTCGCTGATCACCGGTTCGAACGGTGTGACCACGTCAGCGACGACTGTCGTATACGACCAGATCTTCAGATCCAGCACGCTTGTGAACCGCGGCAGCACGGCGCCTTCGGGAACGCCGGCCTCCTCGGTAGCCTCACGCAGCGCTCCATCGATCGCCGACTCACCCTGGTGCAAGGCACCACCCGGCAGGCCCCAAGTTCCTCCGAAATGACTCCAGCTCACGCGGTGCTGCAGCAATATGCCACGATCGGCATCCACCGCCAGCAGACCCGCCGCACCAAAGCGACCCCAGTACCGCTCCCCCGTATCGGCGACAACCCAGGCATCGCCGGGATCGCGCGGGCCCTCGGGGCGTCGCGGTTCACCAGATGCAGGAGGCACTATCGTCACCCCTCCAGCTTTTCACAGCATTCGCCATATCGGCGCACCGTCCGACAAGTGACGTAACGCGGTTCTGAAAGAATGGAACCGTGAAACTTCTCGTCGCCGCTCTCGAATCCGAACTCGTCGCCTTCTCCGACCCTCTGGACGGGTTCGACCGCCTGGTGACGGGGCCCGGAAAGCTCAAAGCCACCTACGGCCTGACTCGCGTGCTCGATGCCAGCGCATACGAGGAAATCCTCGTGGTCGGCACTGCGGGCGCCCTCGATCCTGAGTTAAACGCAGGTGTGTACGACATCAACGCGACCTTCCAGCACGACGTCGTCGACGAAGAGGGCGTTCGGGGCCAGCATGTGTCGATGCCCCAACAGATCACCCTCAGCGAAGGCGACGCCGTCATCGCTACCGGCGACAGCTTCATCGACGACGCCGAGACCGCGGCGTTGATCCTCGGCCTCGGCGGCAAGCTCGTCGATATGGAGTCCTACGCATATGCCTGGGTCGCGGCCCAGTTCGGCGTGCCGATCCGCATCTGGAAGGCGGTCTCCGACCGGGCGCAGGACGATGCGAACACCACCTGGAACGACGCGGTCACGGCGTGCAGCCACCAGCTGCGCGACCGGTTCCGCGAGGAATACGGCGTCTAGCCTGGCACTGGCGCCGCAGCCCCGGCGCGCAAGCGCGTAGCGGCGAGTTCCTCTGCCGCGGCGAGCGGTGTGATGTCACGCTCAGCAGCATCCGCGAGAATCGTCCGCACCGTATCGCCGATCTGCGCCACACGATCCATGATCTCCGCGCGGGTGCCGAGTTGCTTCGCCACATGATCGAGATAGATGACCCCGCCGGCGTTGACGACGAAGTCCGGGGCATACAGAATGCCGCGCGATGCCAGCCGATCCGCACCGCTGTGAGAAGCGAGCGGATTGTTTGCGGGCCCGCAGACCGCTGAAGTGTCGAGCGCATCGATGACGCCATCCGTCAGCAGCCCGCCGATTCCGGCAGGCACGAACACGTCAGCCGGCACGAGGTGCTCCGTACCCGGGTCCACCCATCGCGCCCCCAGCTCTGCGGCGAGATGCATACGCGCGGGGTTCACATCCGTGACCGTCAAGACTGCACCTTCGGCGGAGAGCCGAACGGCGAGGCGCCCTCCGACCTGACCGAGGCCGGAGATCGTGATCCGGCGGCCCGCGACATCGGCAGTTCCAGTGACACGCTCCAACACGGCGCGCAGCGACTCGTAGACACCAAGGCTCGTAGGCCCAGCCGGCTCACCCGACCCCCCGACGGCGTCCGGAAGACCGACCACGTGCGCGGTGCGCTCGCTGACCACCGCCATGTCTTCGGTCGTCGAACCGACGTCTTCAGCCGTCCGATAAAGACCGCCGAACGATTCAACCGCGTCGCCAAGATCGAGGAACGCATCGCGACGCCGCTCAACATCCAGAACGGTGCCGAGTTCGAGTCCGATGACGGCCTTGCCACCACCGGCATCCAGACCGGCCGTCGCATTCTTCAGCGTCATCGCCGCGGAAAGGCGCAGAGCATCACCCAACGCATCGCTCCAGTGCGGGTAGGTCCACAGCCGCGCACCGCCGAGCGCAGAGCCGAGCACAGACGAATGCAGGGCGACAGCAATGAAGAGGCCGCTGCGCCGACCGGTGATCACCTCCACACGTTCGTGGGTGAACTCAGGCAGGGGCAGGGTGTGCATCATTGCATCCTCTTTCGGCGGGCCTTGTGGGCACAGAAGGTGGATGCCGCGTTGTCGCAGCATCCACCTTCTATTGCACCACTCAGTCAGCCGTTAGGCAACCGTCAGCCACTAGTGCTGACGCTTCTCCCGCACACGCATGTTGATGACGAGCGGCGTGCCTTCGAACTCGTATACCTCGCGCAGACGGCGCTGGATGAACCGGCGGTAGCCGGGGTCCAGGAAGCCAGTCGTGAACAGCACGAATGTCGGCGGACGCGTCGATGCCTGTGTACCGAACAGGATGCGCGGCTGCTTGCCTCCGCGCAGCGGGTGCGGGTGCTCAGCAATCAGCTCAGCCAGGAACGCGTTGAACTTGCCGGTCGGGATACGGCGATCCCAGTTCTCCAGCGCCGTTTCCAGCGCCGGAACCAGCTTGTCGAAATGACGACCGGTCTTGGCCGAGATGTTTACCCGCGGAGCCCAGGTGACGTGGGCGAGGTCCTGCTCGATCTCACGTTCGAGGTAACGGCGACGATCCTCGTTCTCCATGTCATCGTCGGTCAGGCGATCCCACTTGTTGAACGCCAGAACGAGCGCGCGTCCAGATTCGAGGACGAGGTCGATGATGCGAATGTCCTGCTCGCTGATCGTCTCAGAGACGTCGAGCACGACGACGGCAACTTCTGCTTTCTCCAGCGCAGCGGAGGTGCGCAGCGAGGCGTAGAAGTCCGCGCCCTGCTGCAGGTGCACGCGGCGGCGGATGCCGGCGGTGTCGACGAGACGCCACAGCTTGCCGCCGAGCTCAACGACCTCATCCACCGGGTCACGGGTAGTGCCGGCGAGCTCGTTGACGACGACGCGCTCTTCACCGGCCGCCTTGTTCAGCAGCGAGGACTTACCGACGTTCGGACGTCCGAGGATCGCGACGCGACGTGGGCCGCCGATCTCGTACTTCGCGACGGCCGAAATGGTGGGCAGCTTCTCGAGCACGGCGTCAAGCAGGTCGGCAACGCCACGGCCGTGAACGGCCGAGGTCGGGTACGGCTGGCCGAGTCCGAGGCTCCAGAGAGTCGCGATCTCCGGTTCCTGGCGGGCGTCGTCAATCTTGTTGGCTACGAGGAACACCGGCTTGCCGCTCTTGCGAAGCAGCTTGACGACGTGCTCGTCGGTGGAGGTTGCCCCCACCATCGCGTCTACGACGAACAGCACGATGTCGCACAGGTCGATCGCGACCTCTGCCTGCGCAGCGACCGAGAGGTCGATGCCCTTCGCGTCTGGTTCCCACCCGCCGGTGTCTACGAGCGAGAACCGGCGATCGTTCCACTCCGCCTTGTACGTCACGCGGTCGCGGGTCACACCCGGGGTGTCCTCCACGACGGCCTCACGACGGCCGAGGATGCGGTTCACCAGCGCAGACTTGCCCACGTTCGGGCGGCCGACGATAGCGACGACAGGGAGCGCAGGCAGGAATTCGATCCCACCCTCTCCCTGCGTGATGCCAGCCAGAAGTATGGCATCCTCGTCGTCCAGGTCGTAGTCGGCGAGACCAGCACGCAGGGCCTCCGCGCGCTGTTCGGCGAGTTGCTCGTCGAGCTCTGCCATCTTCTCGGCGAGGCGGTCGGGACCGCCCTCGTATTCTTCGTCAGCGGGCATTTTCCGCTCCTTGCTTTCGTTCGATCACCGAGAGTACGGCGTCGATGGTTTGTGGGAAATCGAGGTCCGTCGAGTCAACGACCTCAACGCCTTCCGCGGCGTTCAGGAAGTCGACGACAGCACTGTCCGAGGCGTCACGCTTGTGCAGCGCTTCTGCCACAGCAGCGGCATTCTCGCTGGCGAGTTCGCCAGCTCGTCTGGCAGCCCGCACCTCAGGGGCAGCTGTGAGTAGAATCCGCACCGGCGCGTCTGGGGCGACCACCGTGGTGATATCGCGTCCTTCAACGACGACCGCGGGGTACGGCGAGGCCGCCACCAGCGAGCGGAAGAAGATGTTCACCTGTTCACGTACGGCAGGAACCCGCGCGACGCCGCTGACAGCGCCGGAGACGCGCGGGTCGCGGATCGCCTCGGTGATGTCGCTGTCGCCGACGGCGACGGTGCGGTCGTCTGGGTCGAGACCCAAACGAAGATCGAATTCGGATGCCGCGGCGAGAACCGCCTCGGCATCGTCTGTCCCGGCACCGCGATCGAGCACGTGCCAGGCGAGCGCTCGGTAGGCAGCGCCGGTGTCGAGGTAGCCGTAGCCGCGCGAGCGCGCCACAGCCTTGGAAACGCTGGACTTGCCAGAGCCAGCCGGGCCATCGATCGCGATGAACTTCGCTGCATCAGTCTGGGCTGCATCAATCATTGGTCGCCCCCGCAATCCGCCATCCGCGCTCCTGTAGTCCCTCGATCGCGCCGAGCAGCGCCGCCGGTACCACGCTGATCTCCGCGAGGCCGAACTGCGCGCCTGGCGAATGCTCAAGGCGCAGATCTTCCACGTTCACACCCAGCTCGCCCAGCTCGCCGAACAGGCGGCCGAGCTGGCCGGCAGTGTCATCGATCATGACGACCAGCTGATCAAACTTTCGGTTCTGCCCGTGCTTGCCCGGCAGCCGTTCGACGCCGTCGTTGCCCTGGCGAATCGTCTCCGCGACGGCACGCCTGGCGCCCGGCGCTTCCGGCTCACGGAGCGCATCCGATACGGTGCGCAGGTCTGCCGCGAGGGCGTCGAGCACTTCAACCACTGGGCGCGCATTGGCGCTGAGAATCTGAACCCAGAGTTCCGGAGCGGATGCTGCGATCCGCGTGGTGTCGCGCACACCCTGGCCCGCGAGGCGGAGGGTGTCTTCGTCGGCCGTCGCAAGACGCGCCGCCAGCAGACTCGCAACGACCTGCGGCACGTGCGAGGTGAGCGCGACCGAGCGGTCGTGTTCTTCGGGCGTCATCTCCAGCGGCATAGCGCCGACGTCAAGCGCCAATGCCTCCACCAGAGCAAGATCAGCGGTGCGAGTCTCCTCGTCACGGCAGACGACCCACGGGCGACCGACGAACAGGTCTGCGCGTGCGGAGATCGCTCCGCCGCGTTCGCGACCGGCGAGCGGGTGCGAACCGATGTAACGGGTGATGTCGACGCCGCGGTCTTTGAGCGCACGGAACGGCTCGAGCTTCACGCTCGCGACATCGGTGACAACGGCATCCGGGTATTGGGTGAGCTCGGCTTCGATCACAGCGGCAGTGACATCCGGCGGTACGGATACGACGATCAGCGCAGGCGCGTCATCCTCGCGCGCGGCACGGCCGGCGCCATAGTCGATCGCGAGACGCAGCTGCGCAGGCGACGTGTCGGAGAGAACCACGTCGATGCCCTTGGCCGTCAAAGCGTGGCCAATGCTCGCGCCCAGAAGGCCGGCGCCAACTATGCGAACCGTCCCCGAAAGCCGCGGCGCATTGCCGCTGCCATTCGTTCTGGCGGTTTCGCTCACTGGTTCTCCTGGGCGTCTCCCGGCGTGGCGTCCGCGGGGGAATCATGGCGCGAGAGAGTCAAAAGCGCACCACGTTCGATTTTAGTCAGTTCCCGGGTCTTCCCCGCAGGGAGAGTTCCCAGGTGGAGCGGGCCGAACTGTCGGCGGACGAGCTCGGTGACCGGGTGCCCGACTGCGGCGAGCATCCTTCGAACGATGCGGTTGCGGCCGGAGTGCAGCGTGAGCTCTACCAGGCTCGACGCTCCGCGGCCGCTCACTGCGCCTTTCGACGAGTCCAGCAGGCGCGCCTTGTCGGCCTTGATCGGGCCGTCGTCGAGCTCGATTCCCTTGGTGAGCTGCGCGATGACCTGCGCGGTGACCACGCCCTCGACCTTTGCGATGTAGACCTTGGTGACACCGAATGAGGGATGCGCCAGCACATGCGCGAGATCGCCATCGTTCGTCAGAATGAGCAGGCCGCTCGTCTCGGCATCCAGACGACCGACGTTGTACAGCCGCTCTTCCCAGTCGTCCGTGAACTGGCGGAGGTCAGGCCGGCCGTTCTCATCGCTCATCGTGCTGACGACGCCGGTGGGCTTGTTCAGCATGACGTAGCGCTTCGAGACGTCCAGCTGGATCGCGGTGCCATCGACGTCGACCAGGTCGGTCTCTGGGTCGATGCGGCGGCCGAGTTCCTCGACGACCTTGCCGTTGACGCGGATGCGCCCCTCGACGATGTACTGCTCGACCACTCGCCGAGATGCCACGCCAGCCGCGGCAAGCACTTTCTGCAGGCGCACGCCTTCCGGCGCATCGCCGCTGTCTGGGGTGGGTGTGGGGAACTGAGTGTCATTCATCGGATGCTTCCTTCTTCAAATCCGTCGGCACCGTCAGCAAGCAGCGGTGAAATCGGCGGCAACTCGTCAAGCGAGTTGATGCCGAGATTCTGCAGCAGTGCATCGGTCGTACCGTAGTTGATCGCGCCGGTTTCTGAGTCGGCGAAAAGTTCAGTGATCAGGCCTCGTGCCAGCAGTGTCCGTACCACCGAGTCGACATTCACCGCGCGGATGGATGCCACTTGGCTGCGTGTGACCGGCTGCTTGTAGGCGATCACGGCAAGGGTCTCGAGTGCAGCCTGCGACAGCCGCGCCGGCGCCTGCCCGCCGACGAAATCGGCGACGAGGGCGTCGTGGTCATCACGGACGTACAGCCGCCAGCCGCCACCGACCTCCCGCAGTTCGAAACCCCGACGCGGCCCCTTGCCGTTGCCGTCGTAATCATTCACAAGCGTCTCGATCGTCTGCCGTACAGCAGGCACTGGAGCACCGACGGCCGCAGCGAGAGCGATGAGGCCGAGCGGTTCGTCGATGATCAGCAGAATCGCCTCGAGCTTCTCGGTCAGCGGGAGAGAGTCATCGGTCATAGTCGGCCCCCAGGCTCGCGAGTGTCTCGTCCGACCAGGAGTCGGCTGCCCAACGAAGCGTCAGCTCGCCGAGCGGTTCCAGTTGTTCGAAGGAGAGTGCTGAGTGACGATAAAGCTCAAGCACCGAGATGAATCGCGCGACGACGATGCCGGGCTCGTTGGCGCCGGCAACGAGTTCGCGGAAGGTGAGTGACTCAGTGCCCCGCAGCAGCGTCACCACGATCGCAGCCTGCTCCCGGATGCTGACCAGTGGCGCATGCAGGTGATCGAGGCCGACGCTGGGGAGTTCCTTGGGCGCGAACGCGAGCATCGCCAGCGCTGCGAAATCATCGACATTGAGCGTCCAGACCAGCTCTGGTGCCTGTTTGCGGTGCTTCTCATCCAGGCGCACGGCACGGACGTGACGGCGGTCTTCGCGCTGTAGGCAACGCGAGAACCACGTCGAGACCTCTTTGAAAGCGCGGTACTGCAGCAGCCGGGCGAACAGCAGATCGCGTGCTTCGAGCAGGGCGACCGCTTCCGCGTCGACGAGCTCGCCCTGAGGAAGGAGACCTGCCACCTTCATGTCGAGCAGGGTGACAGCGACGACAAGGAACTCGGATGCTTGATCCAGCTCTTCGTCCGAATCCAGCTCCGGCAGATACGCGATGAACTCGTTCGTGACTGCGCTCAGCGACACCTCGGTGATGTCCATCTCGTGCTTGGAGATGAGGTTCAGCAGCAGATCGAATGGCCCGTCGAAGTTCGACAGCGAAACGCGGAACCCTTCGACCAGGTCAGAAGGCTCAGATGGCTCAGTTGACTCAGAGCTATGCGACGGCACCACGGGCGACCAGCTCCCGCGCCAGTCGCAGATACGCCTGGGCGGCGGCATGCTCCGGCGCGAACTCGGTGATCGGAACACCCGACACCGACGCATCGGGGAACTTCACAGTTCGTCCGATCACCGTTTCCAACACGTCATCCCCGAATGTCTCCACGACCCGTTCCAGCACTTCGCGGGAGTGCAGCGTGCGGGCGTCGTACATGGTGGCGAGAAGCCCGTCGAGGGTGATCCCGGGGTTCAGTCGGTCGCGCACCTTCTCGATCGTCTCGATGAGGAGTGCCACGCCACGCAGGGCGAAGAACTCGCACTCCAGCGGGATGAGTACGCCGTGGCTCGCCGTCAGCGCGTTCACGGTCAGCAGCCCGAGAGAGGGCTGGCAGTCGATCAGGATGACGTCGTACTCTCCGGCGACCTGACGCAGCACGCGGGCGAGGATGGTTTCACGAGCGACCTCGTTGACCAGGTGCACCTCGGCGGCTGACAGGTCGATGTTCGCGGGAAGGACATCGAGCCCTGGCGTCGCCGAATGGAGAATCACGTCATGCGCGTCACGCTTGGTGTCCAGCAGCAGGTCGTAGATCGTCGGCACATCGTGCGTGGCGATACCGAGCCCGGCGGAGAGTGCACCCTGCGGGTCGAAGTCGACAGCGAGCACCTTGCGCCCGTACTCAGCCAGGGCTGCTGCGAGGTTGATCGTCGTCGTAGTCTTACCGACGCCGCCCTTCTGGTTGCACAGCGCGATGATACGCGCGGGGCCGTGCGATTTCAGCGGCGCGGGGGTATCGAAGCCGTGGTAGGGGCGCCCAGTGGGTCCCATCGGGGTATCGCCGTCGTTAGACGTCTTACCCTTGGACTTCGCCACGTTCTGACCCACCGAATCTCCTGCTTCCCTCGTAATTGCTCAATTCTAGCGACCCGGTGCCCGTTGTCCTCGTTGCCGCCCCGAGTTCCCCCCTTTCCCCCATCTGGCGAGTGGGTAGTTGTGGCTCGGCTTCTCGCGGAAAATGAGCCACAAGCGCCCACGCGCAACGAGGCGAGGGAGGCGAGGATGAGGGCCCTACCGGGCTCGGGGGTGTGAAGTCGCGTAGATGTCGCGCAGGGTATCTACCGACACGTGTGTGTAGATCTGGGTCGTCGCCACTGATGCGTGTCCGAGCAGCTCCTGCACGACGCGCACGTCCGCACCACCCTGCAATAGATGCGTCGCGAAAGAGTGTCGCAAGGTGTGCGGCGACACCTCAACAGTGATCTGCGCGCGCTCGGCTGCCGAACGAATGATCAGCCACGCACTCTGCCGCGACAGCGGTGCGCCACGCGCGCCGAGGAACAGCCTCGCCGAAGCCCTCCCCTTGGCCGCAAGCCCCGGTCGCACCCGCGTCAAGTAGGTATCAACCGCATCCCGCGCGAACGAACCCACCGGCACGATGCGCTCCTTGGATCCTTTGCCGCGAAGACGAACTACATCCCCGTGCGCGAGGTCGTCGACGTCCAGGCCGACAGCCTCCGAGACACGCGCACCGGTCGCGTAGAGCAGCTCGAGCAGTGCCCGGTCACGGATGCCGAGGGGCTCGTCAGCGGACGGCGCAGCAAGAAGCCTCTCCACCTGGTCGATCGTGATCGCCTTCGGGAGCCGCTGCGGAGCCTTCGGCGGACGGAGCCGGCCGCTCGGATCTTCGAGCTCAATCCCCTCCCGCACGAGAAACCTGTGCAGCCCTCGCACCGAGGACTGCAGCCGCGCGAGACTCGTCGCCGCTGGCGCGGGGATGATCGCAGAGCGGTCCGAGATGAAGCGACGAATGATCGCGCCGCTGACTGCCGTGGTGTCATCGACTCCGACATCCGTCAGCCACGACAGATACACGTCCAGATCACGGCGATATGCGCTGACCGTGTGCTCAGAAAGTCCGCGCTCGATCGTGACATGCCGGATGTACGCGTCGATCGCGCGGTCCAGCCGCATGGCTACGCTCCGGTTTGCCTGAGCGTCGCAGCGAGCACGCCATTCGCCAGCAATGCGTTGCGCATCCGCCCGTCGAGCACTGCGGCGGCGGCATCCGCTAACGGCACCCACTCGACACGGATGTCTGCTTCCTCATCCTCGCGCGCATGCGTTCCCGGCGCTGCGGACAGCCCCGTCGCGAGGAAGAAATGCACGATCTCGTTGCTGCCACCCGGCGTCGTATACGTCGACAGCAGCGGCTGCCAGTCGGCCGCGACGAGGTCAGTTTCCTCCGCCAACTCGCGCTGCGCGGCGATCACCGGCTCTTCCCCTTCGATGTCGAGAAGGCCGGCCGGCAGCTCCCAGTCGCGAGAGCGAATCGGATGCCGGTACTGCTGGATCAGCAGCACCCGGTCTTCCTCGTCGAGCGCGACGATCGCCACGGCACCGGTGTGATCAACGTAGTGCCGAACGATCTCCGCATCGCCGTAGCTAAACCGGTCGGAGCGGACATCCCAAACGGCGCCCTTGAACGCAACCTCGCTGGAGATGATCTCCGGGTTCAGTGGTTCGTCGCGCAGTTCGTCAGTCATCGGCCGAGACGTCGAACAGCTCGCTCGAGCGGTGACGCTCGATCGCGGCACCGATCAGACCACGGAACAGCGGATGCGGGGCAGTCGGACGCGAGCGCAACTCCGGGTGTGCCTGCGTGGCGATGTAGTACGGGTGCACATCACGCGGCAGCTCGACATACTCGACGAGATCGAGCTCGGGGTTGAGACCCGAGAACACGAGACCGGCATCAGTCAGACGCGCACGATAGGCGTTGTTGACCTCGTAGCGGTGACGGTGACGCTCGGAGGCCTCGGTGCTGCCGTATACCTCGGCGGCCAGAGATCCCTCGGCGAGTGTTGCCTGGTAGAGCCCGAGGCGCATGGTGCCGCCCAGGTCGCCGCCGTCGATGATGTCGACCTGCTCTGCCATGGTCGCAATGACAGGCTCGGCCGTCTCCGGGTCAAACTCGGTCGAGGAGGCACCGACGATGTCTGCCATGTTGCGGGCGTACTCGATGACCATGCACTGCAGCCCAAGGCACAGGCCGAGGGTGGGGATGCCCTGTTCGCGAGCGAACTTCAGCGCGCCGAGCTTGCCCTCGATGCCGCGGATGCCGAAGCCGCCGGGAATGCAGATGCCATCGACGGTGCTCAACGCCTTCGCGGCACCTTCTGGCGTCTCACAGGAGTCGGAGGGAATCCAGCGGATGTTGACCTTGGTCTCCTGCGCGAAGCCGCCGGCCTTGAGAGCCTCGGTCACCGACAGGTACGCGTCCGGCAGGTCGATGTACTTGCCGACGAGACCGATCGTGACCTCGTGCTTCGGGTTGTGCACGGCGTGCAGAACCTTCTGCCACCGCGACCAGTCAACCTCGGGTGCGGCCTTGGAGTCGAGCCCGAGTCGACGTGCGATGTACGAGTCGAGACCCTGGTCGTTGAGCGTCGACGGGATGTCGTAGATGCTGGGCAGATCGACCGTGTTGATGACGGCTTCGACCTCGACATCGCACATCAGCGCGATCTTGTTGCGGTTGCTCACGCTGACGGGGCGGTCGCTGCGCAGCACGAGGGCGTCCGGCTGGATGCCGACCTGGCGAAGAGCTGCGACGGAGTGCTGCGTCGGCTTGGTCTTCTGCTCGCCGGAGGCCCCCATGAACGGGACCAACGAGACATGCACGAAGAACACGCTGTCACGGCCGAGTTCGTGGCGCAGCTGACGCGCTGCCTCCAGGAACGGCTGCGATTCGATGTCGCCGACAGTGCCGCCGACCTCAGTGATGATGACATCCGGCTTCGGCGTCTCATCGGCCTGCAGACGCATGCGGCGTTTGATCTCATCGGTGATGTGCGGGATGACCTGCACTGTGTCGCCGAGGTACTCGCCTCGGCGCTCCCTCGCGATGACCTGCGAATAGATCTGGCCGGTGGTCACGTTGGCAGCCTCAGACAGGTTGATGTCGAGGAAACGCTCGTAGTGCCCGATGTCGAGGTCTGTCTCTGCACCATCGTCAGTGACGAACACCTCACCGTGCTGGAACGGATTCATGGTGCCTGGATCGACGTTCAGATACGGGTCGAGCTTCTGCATCACGACGCGCAGACCGCGCGCGGTGAGAAGGTTTCCCAGGCTGGCTGCAGTGAGCCCCTTGCCCAAAGACGAAACGACACCGCCAGTCACAAAGATGTGCTTGGTTGTGTCGTTTTTAGGCCCCGCGCCAGAAGAGTTCATCACGGGCTTAAATCCTAACAGTTTGCTCAGGCACTAAGGCTGAGAAGTTCTCGGGCATGGGTGAGGGCGGCATCCGAATCAGTGAGTCCCGACAGCAGTCGCGCCATCTCTGCCTCGCGATCGCTGCCCTCCAGACGCCGGACGCTTGACGCAGTTACCGCGCCATCATTGGATTTCACGACAGAAAGATGGTTCGTGGCGAAGGCGGCAACCTGCGCCAGATGAGTCACAGCAATCACTTGAGATGTCTCGGCAAGTCGGGCGAGTCGTCGTCCGACTTCGATCGCGGCGGCGCCGCCGATTCCGGCATCCACTTCGTCGAACACGAAGGTCGGAACCGGGTCTGTGCCAGCGATCACGACTTCGACTGCGAGCATCACACGCGAGAGCTCGCCGCCGGACGCACTCTTTGCCACTGACCGCGGTTCGGCACCAGGGTGCGGTGCGAGCAGGATTGCGACATCGTCACGTCCGTGTGCGTTCGCCGCCCCTTCACGTACGGAGACTTCGAGCCTGGCATCCGGCATCGCGAGAGCGTGCAGCTCTTCGGTGACGGCGCTACCCAGCCTGGTGGCGGCTTCGGTACGAGCCGCCGTCAGGCTGCCTGCAGCGTCGTCGAGCGTCTGCCTGGCCGCGTCACGCTCTGCGTGCAATCGCTCGAGGCGGTCGCCGTCGTCGTCGAGCTCTGCCAAACGCGTGGATCCCGTCTGCCAGATATCGAGGGCCTCATCCAACGATCCGTGCGCGCGGATCAGCGTGGTGAGAGCCGCGCGGCGTTCTTCAACGGCGGCGAGTTCGTGAGGGCCGGTCTCATCGAGATCGGCGAGATACGCGGAAAGCTGGAGCGCGAGATCCGAGATGCGATAGCCGACATCAGCGATCTGCTCAGCGATCTCGGTGAGAGCCGGATCTGCGACGCGCTCAAGGTTTCGCCTGGCCTCCGCCACGAGCGCGGATGCGTCGGCTTCGCCCTCTTCGCTGGAGAGAGAATTACGGGCAAGGGATGCCGCGAGCCGCAGCTCTTCTGAATTGGAGAGCCGCTCGGCGCGCTCCGCGAGCACGGCGTCCTCTCCCGGCTCCGGCGCGGTCGCTTCGATCAGCGTCAGTGCTTCACGGAGTCGATCAGCTTCTTCGGCGCGACGATCGCGATTCTCGGTGATCTCGGCGATCGCGGTGTCCAACTCGCGCCAGAGTGTGAACGCTGCCGAGTATGCGCTCACTGCCGAGGCGATCGGTTCGCCGCCGAAGCGGTCGAGGGCCTCACGTTGAGCGGCTGTGGAGCGCAGGCGCAGTTGCTCAGATTGGCCGTGCACGACGACGAGTTCATCGGCGAGGGCGGCCAACACGCCGGCAGGCGCCGCGCGTCCACCGACGCTGGCTCTGCTGCGACCCTCGGCGTTCAGCGTTCGCGAGACATACAGTTCGCCACGGCCGTTGCCGAGAGGCTCCAATTCTCCGCCGGCATCTGTGACGATGTCGGCTACTCGTCCCTCCGTGGGCACGATCCACACGCCTGCAGCGGATGCCTGGGAGGCGCCCGCGCGCACGGCGCCCGAGTCGGCACGCTGGCCGAGCAGAAGTCCGAGGCCAGTGACGACCATGGTTTTACCCGCACCGGTCTCACCGGTGATCGCCGTGAATCCGGGGCCGAGGGGTAATACAGCGTCTGCGATGACGCCGAGTCCCTGCATCCGCATCTCCTCGATCACGCCGGCGCTCCCCCGGCCTGTCCGCGCCAGCCAGCCACAGGCAGCTGAAATTTGCGCACGAGACGGTCGGTGAAAGCAGCGTGGTGGAGCCTTGCGAGGCGAACCGGACGTGAAGAACGACGCACCACGACACGCGCGCCGGGAGGAAGTTCATGAGAGCGACGGCCGTCGCACCACAGGATGCCGGATCCGTCGGTGCGCTCGAGCATCTCGATCGCGACGGAGGCGTCAGGGCTGACGACGAGCGGACGAGCGAACAGTGCGTGCGCAGACAGCGGGATCACCGAGATGGCTTCAACGCTCGGCCAGATGATGGGGCCGCCGGCGGAGAAGTTGTAGGCCGTCGACCCGGTGGGAGTGGAGATCACCATGCCATCGCAGCCGAAGGTCGACAGCGGTCGGCCGTCGATTTCGACGACGACTTCGATCATGCGTTCGCGACTCGCCTTCTCGATGGTGGCCTCATTAAGTGCCCACGTCTCGAAGACGACCGAGCCTTCGGCATCCTTCACACGCACCGCGAGCGCGAGCCGCTCTTCGACGTCGTAATCGCGGGCGATCACGCGATGCACCGCGTCGTCCATGGCGTCGCGTTCGATCTCTGCGAGAAAGCCGACGTGGCCCATGTTGATGCCCAGAACAGGCGCGCTGTTCGTGCCGCGAACAAGCTCAGCCGCGCGCAGAATAGTTCCGTCACCGCCCAGCACGATAGCCAGCTCTAGGTCATCAACGGTGACGACATCACCCAGCGTGTCGACGTCAGCAAAGAAGCGATCGACTGCTGCGAGCTCTGCTCTATCGTCAGCAGAGAGCACCGGGCGGGCACCGGCGCCACGCAGCAAATCGATGACGCGACGGGCAGCGGCGACTGTATCGTCCCGGCCTGCGTGGGCGACGACCAGGATGTTTCGCTCGTTCATCGGCCTCCTGCCAGCTCGTTGATGCGTTCCGTCCATTCTGTCGGATTGCTGCCTCGAGCGGGCGCCATGTGGACGAGGAATTCTGCGTTGCCGTGGGTGCCGAGAATCGGTGATGCGATGATCCCCAGCATGCCGAGTCCGGCATCCCAGCCGTTCCACACCACTCGGGCAACCGCATCTGCGCGTGTGGCGGGGTCGGTGACCAGTCCGCCGCGGACAGCGGTGCGGCCGACCTCGAATTGCGGCTTCACCAGCAACACGACGTCAGCGTTGGATGCAGCGACAGCTGCGACCGCGGGGAGGATCAGCTCGAGCGAGATGAAGGAGAGATCGCCGACGACAAGGTCAGGTGCGTCGGTCTCGCCGGTGGTCTCTGCCAGGTTCTCGCGCGTCATATAGCGCACGTTGAATCCCTCGACGCTCACAACGCCGGGGTCACCCGCGATGGATGCCGCGAGTTGATCGTGCCCGACGTCGACCGCCAGCACCTTGCGAGCGCCACGTTCTCGGAGAACCTGCGTGAACCCGCCAGTGGACGCGCCCATATCGAGGGCCAGTCGACGCTCGACTTTCACGTCGAAACCGTCAAGGGCGGCAACGAGTTTGTGCGCGCCGCGGCTGACGTAGTGGTCGGTCTCGACCACAGTGATCACGGCGTCATCGCTGACGGCCGCCGATGCCTTGATGATCTGTCGGCCGTCGACGCTCACCAGCCCGGCCGCGATCATTGTGGCAGCGTGCGTGCGTGAGCGTGACAGTCCTCGTGAGGCGAGGGCAGCGTCGAGGCGAGTCACCGGTCTCCCGACGCGATCTTCTCTCGGGAGTCGGGCTTCGTGCCGCTCTCGAGTCGGCGGAAGAGCTCGTCGTGGACCGTCGAGTACGCATCCGCGCGCGCAGCCAGCGGCTGCCCCTCGATCAGACGCAGTCGACTCCACAGGCCATCGGTCGGCGCTGCCGTGTTGTCATCGCTCACGATTCCACTTTACGGGTCGCTACCGACATGACCGGCGAGGCGCACTCACGGACGATGGAACGGATCTTCGTAGAGCTTCTCCGGAACGTTGAGCACGAACACCGGAGTGCCCGATTCCCAGATCGCGATCGCCCCGGCACGGACGAGATCGATCTGGCGCGTACCTTCAGCGAGAATCTCGACGTCTCCACCAACGACCCGAACGGATGCGCCGTTGACAGTGACCGCGCCATCCTTCCGCTGCGTCTGCGGGTAGGGCTGATGCAGTTCGCGGAGGTCGCTCAGGATGAAGGTCGGACGGGATCCCTCAGGAGCCGCGAGTACATGCTTCGGCCGGTCAATACCAGTGAACACAAGCACCGAATCGATGCCGACGCGTGCCGCACCCAAGATGTCGGTATCGAGCCTGTCGCCGATGAAAAGCGTCTTGGTTGCTCCGAACCGCGCGATCGCCTCTTCGAAGATGGGGATCTCAGGCTTGCCGGCAACGGTCGCGAGACGACCCACAGCGGTGTGAACCGCGGAGACGAGCGTGCCATTGCCTGGCGCGACACCGCGCTCACGCGGAATCGTCCAGTCGCTGTTGGTGGCGATCCAGGGGATGCCGCCTTCTTCTTCCGGAATTTGGAGCGCGAAAGCGGCCTCTGCCAGGTCGGTCCAGGCCACCTCAGGCGCGAAGCCCTGCACGACAGCATCCGGGGCATCCTCGGCACTGCGTGTGACGGTGTAGCCAGCCTTCTCTGCCTCGACCACAAGGCCTTCTCCCCCGACGATCAGCAGGGTTGCCGGCGCAGGGAGTATGGACGCGAGCAAACGCATCGCAGCCTGAGGGCTGGTCACGACATCATTCGCCACGACCGTCAGACCAAGGGACGTAAGGTGCTCAGCAACCGAGGCGTCAGTGCGGGAAGCGTTGTTCGTGATGTAGCCAACCCGACGACCGTCTGCGACCTGGTTCAGGCTTTCAACGGCGTGCGGAAGTGCGCCTGGGCCGGCGTAGACGACCCCATCAAGATCAGCGAGGACAACGTCGACACCATCAAGCGGAGTCGGGCGCGATTTTGAGAAGAGACCCACTCAGGAATCCGCCTTCGGCGCCTCGACGGATTCGTCTTCGGTGGGGGCCGCCGTCGCGTCAACGGAATCGTCCTCAGCGGGGGCCGCCGTCGCGTCAACAGATTCGTCCTCGGCAGGCGCCGCCGTCGCGTCGACGATCTCATCGTCGGGGAACTCCCCTTCGATCAGGCCGTCCTCAACGATCATCTCGTCGTCGTCACCCAGGCCGAGAGCATCTGCCGCGACGTCTGCGCGCTCGATCCAGAAAGCCGCCTCATCGTCTCGTCCGAGGTCTTCCAGAACAGCAGCGTGCGCGCCGAACAGCGCCGGGCTCCATTCGAAGGCGCGGTCAGGATTGAGCTCGGGGATCTGAAGCTCGCCGAGTGCGAGCTCGGTCTCTCCCTGATCAAGACGAGCGCCGGACATCGCGATCGCAAGCGCGACGCGGACGGGAGTGGCAAGCTTTGAACGATCAGCAGCGCGACCGGTCTCAAGCGCGCGATCGGGGCGGCCGATGCCGCGCTCGCTGTCGACCATGAGCGCGATCTGATCGTCCTTGCCGGAGATGCGACGGTACGTACGCAGCTCACGAAGCGCCAGGGCAAAATCGCCAGTCGCATAGGCAGTGATGCCGAGCGACTCGCGCACGATCGCGATGCGACCGGCTCGACGGGATGCAGCCAAGGCATGCTCATGAGCAAGCGCTGGGTCCTCTTCGATTAGGCGCGCGGCCATTGCAAGGTGACGCGCGACCTGCTCAGCGTTCTCTTTGCTCAGCGTCTTCAGCTCATTGCGTGCCGAAGTGTGCAGATCATCTGGGGTGACCTCGTCGGGCACCAGCGGGTCGTTGAAGCGAGGACGGTCATCGGCCTGACGGTCGGGACGCTCGCGTCCGGCACCAGCACGTTGCGGGAATCCACGCCCGGCGCCGCTGCGGTCGTCGCGGCGCGGAGCAGCACCGTCACGGTTGCCTTGGTATCCGCCTTCGCGGCGCGGAGCGCCACCATCACGGTTGCCCTGGTATCCGCCCTCACGGCGCGGAGCAGCACCGTCACGGTTGCCCTGGTATCCGCCCTCACGGCGCGGCGCAGCACCGTCACGGTTGCCCTGGTATCCGCCCTCACGGCGCGGAGCAGCACCGTCACGGTTGCCCTGGTATCCGCCTTCGCGGCGCGGCGCAGCACCGTCACGGTTGCCCTGGTATCCGCCTTCGCGGCGCGGAGCGCCACCGTCACGGTTGCCCTGGTATCCGCCCTCACGGCGCGGCGCAGCACCGTCACGGTTACCCTGATAGCTGCCCTCACGGCGAGGCGCAGCACCGTCACGGTTACCTTGGTATCCGCCTTCGCGGCGCGGAGCGCCACCATCACGGTTGCCCTGGTAGCCGCCCTCACGGCGAGGCGCAGCACCGTCACGACGCGGCGCGCCACCGTCACGGTTGCCCTGGTATCCGCCTTCGCGACGCGGAGCAGCACCGTCGCGGTTGCCCTGATAGCCGCCCTCACGGCGAGGCGCAGCACCATCACGACGCGGCGCACCGCCATCGCGGTTCTGGCCTCCCCCGTCGCGGCGCGGGGCGCCGTCACGGGAAGAAGAAGCTGGGCGATCAGTGCGCGGAGGACGGCCCTGACGGTCGTCGCGTCGGGCATTGGAGCTGTCGTCGCGTCGTGGTCGACGCTCATCCTCGTTCGGCATGGTCCTGATTCTCTCAACTTCCTGTAAAACGCAAAATGGCCACCCAGCGTTGGGTGGCCATTTTGTCTAAAAGAAGTCCGGCGGTGTCCTACTCTCCCACAGGGTCCCCCCTGCAGTACCATCGGCGCTGTGAGGCTTAGC
>NZ_JCAIUD010000004.1:0-5458 GCF_059445345.1 Microbacterium sp. Y355
TTTGACATGCTGTGTGGCTCAGGTAAGATTGAGAAGTTGCCCTGCGGGCCTGGTTGTGATGACTGGGTCGTGGGAGCATCCGATCCTTGAGAACTCAACAGCGTGCACTTGTCAAATGCCAAATTATCCTCGTCGGTCTTCGGACTGGTGAGAATTCCTTTGGATCAAAGACCAGCCCTTCCGGGGGTTGGCATTTTAAATGAAGTCAGTTTGATTCATTTCTTTGGTCAGTTCAAACTCGCTGCGCACACCTTTTTCCGGTGTGTTCAGTATTTTTCTTTTACGGAGAGTTTGATCCTGGCTCAGGATGAACGCTGGCGGCGTGCTTAACACATGCAAGTCGAACGGTGAAGCCCAGCTTGCTGGGTGGATCAGTGGCGAACGGGTGAGTAACACGTGAGCAACCTGCCCCTGACTCTGGGATAAGCGCTGGAAACGGCGTCTAATACTGGATACGAGACGTGATCGCATGGTCAACGTTTGGAAAGATTTTTCGGTTGGGGATGGGCTCGCGGCCTATCAGCTTGTTGGTGAGGTAATGGCTCACCAAGGCGTCGACGGGTAGCCGGCCTGAGAGGGTGACCGGCCACACTGGGACTGAGACACGGCCCAGACTCCTACGGGAGGCAGCAGTGGGGAATATTGCACAATGGGCGAAAGCCTGATGCAGCAACGCCGCGTGAGGGATGACGGCCTTCGGGTTGTAAACCTCTTTTAGCAGGGAAGAAGCGAAAGTGACGGTACCTGCAGAAAAAGCACCGGCTAACTACGTGCCAGCAGCCGCGGTAATACGTAGGGTGCAAGCGTTATCCGGAATTATTGGGCGTAAAGAGCTCGTAGGCGGTTTGTCACGTCTGCTGTGAAATCTGGAGGCTCAACCTCCAGCCTGCAGTGGGTACGGGCAGACTAGAGTGCGGTAGGGGAGATTGGAATTCCTGGTGTAGCGGTGGAATGCGCAGATATCAGGAGGAACACCAATGGCGAAGGCAGATCTCTGGGCCGTAACTGACGCTGAGGAGCGAAAGGGTGGGGAGCAAACAGGCTTAGATACCCTGGTAGTCCACCCCGTAAACGTTGGGAACTAGTTGTGGGGTCCATTCCACGGATTCCGTGACGCAGCTAACGCATTAAGTTCCCCGCCTGGGGAGTACGGCCGCAAGGCTAAAACTCAAAGGAATTGACGGGGACCCGCACAAGCGGCGGAGCATGCGGATTAATTCGATGCAACGCGAAGAACCTTACCAAGGCTTGACATATACGAGAACGGGCCAGAAATGGTCAACTCTTTGGACACTCGTAAACAGGTGGTGCATGGTTGTCGTCAGCTCGTGTCGTGAGATGTTGGGTTAAGTCCCGCAACGAGCGCAACCCTCGTTCTATGTTGCCAGCACGTAATGGTGGGAACTCATGGGATACTGCCGGGGTCAACTCGGAGGAAGGTGGGGATGACGTCAAATCATCATGCCCCTTATGTCTTGGGCTTCACGCATGCTACAATGGCCGGTACAATGGGCTGCAATACCGTGAGGTGGAGCGAATCCCAAAAAGCCGGTCCCAGTTCGGATCGTAGTCTGCAACTCGACTACGTGAAGTCGGAGTCGCTAGTAATCGCAGATCAGCAACGCTGCGGTGAATACGTTCCCGGGTCTTGTACACACCGCCCGTCAAGTCATGAAAGTCGGTAACACCTGAAGCCGGTGGCCTAACCCCTTGTGGGAGGGAGCTGTCGAAGGTGGGATTGGTAATTAGGACTAAGTCGTAACAAGGTAGCCGTACCGGAAGGTGCGGCTGGATCACCTCCTTTCTAAGGAGCAACTGNATCTGCACGCTGTTGGGTCCTGAGGGACCGGAAACGCTGACCTTTCGAGGCCAGTGGGACTGAATCCTCAGGGCCTCTTGTCGTTTCTCCCGTTTGGGGGGTGCGAGGAGGGGTACCGCCCGTACTTTGAGAACTACACAGTGGACGCGAGCATCTTGCAGCTGATCTTCGGATCGGTTGCACAAGATGATCTTAAAGATCATTAGTCAATTTCAGACACACACTTTCGGGTGTGGGTCGAGTTTTGATTCAAACTCATGTGATTTATCAAGTCTTTAAGAGCAAACGGTGAATGCCTTGGCATCTGGAGCCGAAGAAGGACGTAGCAATCTGCGATAAGCCTCGGGGAACTGATAAGCAAGTTTTGATCCGAGGGTGTCCGAATGGGGAAACCCCGCTGGGCGGCGTGCCGACCTAGTGACTCCCGCCTGAATATATAGGGCGGGTAGAGGGAACGTGGGGAAGTGAAACATCTCAGTACCCACAGGAAGAGAAAGCAACCGCGATTCCGTTAGTAGTGGCGAGCGAAACCGGAACAGGCTAAACCGAGCATGTGTGATATCCGGCAGGAGTTGCATGTTCGGGGTTGTGGGACTTTTCAGTCAACTCTGCCGAGTTGGCGGCGTTACAAGATGGTATAGACGAACGGTCTTGAAAGGCCGGTCATAGAGGGTGAGAACCCCGTAGTCGAAATGCCTCCCTTGGCGCGAAGAGTATCCCAAGTAGCACGGGGCCCGAGAAATCCCGTGTGAATCTGTCAGGACCACCTGATAAGCCTAAATACTTCCAGATGACCGATAGCGGACAAGTACCGTGAGGGAAAGGTGAAAAGTACCCCGGGAGGGGAGTGAAATAGTACCTGAAACCGTTTGCTTACAAACCGTTGGAGCCTCCTTAGTAGGGGTGACAGCGTGCCTTTTGAAGAATGAGCCTGCGAGTTAGCGATATGTGGCGAGGTTAACCCGTGAGGGGTAGCCGTAGCGAAAGCGAGTCTGAATAGGGCGATTCAGTCGCATGTCCTAGACCCGAAGCGAAGTGATCTATCCATGGCCAGGTTGAAGCGTGTGTAAGAGCACGTGGAGGACCGAACCCACTTAGGTTGAAAACTGAGGGGATGAGCTGTGGATAGGGGTGAAAGGCCAATCAAACTTCGTGATAGCTGGTTCTCTCCGAAATGCATTTAGGTGCAGCGTTGCGTGTTTCTTGCCGGAGGTAGAGCTACTGGATGGCCGATGGGCCCTAAAAGGTTACTGACGTCAGCCAAACTCCGAATGCCGGTAAGTGAGAGCGCAGCAGTGAGACTGTGGGGGATAAGCTTCATAGTCGAGAGGGAAACAACCCAGACCACCAACTAAGGTCCCAAAGCGCGTGCTAAGTGGAAAAGGTTGTGGAGTTGCTTTGACAACCAGGAGGTTGGCTTAGAAGCAGCCATCCTTGAAAGAGTGCGTAATAGCTCACTGGTCAAGTGATTCCGCGCCGACAATGTAACGGGGCTCAAGCACGCCACCGAAGTTGTGGCATTGACATTATTGGTAGGCCTTCGTGGTCCAGCCGTGTTGATGGGTAGGAGAGCGTCGTGTGGCCAGCGAAGCGGCGGTGTGAACCAGCCGTGGAGGCTACACGAGTGAGAATGCAGGCATGAGTAGCGAAAGACGTGTGAGAAACACGTCCTCCGAAAGACCAAGGGTTCCAGGGTCAAGCTAATCTTCCCTGGGTAAGTCGGGACCTAAGGCGAGGCCGACAGGCGTAGTCGATGGACAACGGGTTGATATTCCCGTACCGGCGAAGAACCGCCCAAGCTAATCCAGTGGTGCTAAGTATCTGAATCCCAGTGACTGATCCCTTCGGGGTGACGGATTGGGCCTAGCGTACGACCCCATGCTGGTGCGGTTAGCGTATTAACAGGTGTGACGCAGGAAGGTAGTCCAGCCGGGCGATGGTTGTCCTGGTGCAAGTGCGTAGGCCGAACGGTAGGCAAATCCGCCGTTCACATAGGCTGAGACACGATGCGAATAAAAAGTGGATGATCCTATGCTGCCAAGAAAAGCATCGACGCGAGGTTCTAGCCGCCCGTACCCCAAACCGACTCAGGTGGTCAGGTAGAGAATACCAAGGAGATCGAGAGAATCGTGGTTAAGGAACTCGGCAAAATGCCCCCGTAACTTCGGGAGAAGGGGGGCCTTCGGCGTATAGGGATTTACTCCCAAAAGCGTTTGGAGGCCGCAGAGACTAGTGGGTAGCGACTGTTTACTAAAAACACAGGTCCGTGCCAAGTCGCAAGACGATGTATACGGACTGACGCCTGCCCGGTGCTGGAAGGTTAAGAGGACCGGTTAGCCGCAAGGCGAAGCTGAGAATTTAAGCCCCAGTAAACGGCGGTGGTAACTATAACCATCCTAAGGTAGCGAAATTCCTTGTCGGGTAAGTTCCGACCTGCACGAATGGCGTAACGACTTCCCAACTGTCTCAACCGCGAACTCGGCGAAATTGCATTACGAGTAAAGATGCTCGTTACGCGCAGCAGGACGGAAAGACCCCGTGACCTTTACTATAGCTTTGTATTGGTGTTCGGTGTGGCTTGTGTAGGATAGGTGGGAGACTTTGAAGCGTGGACGCCAGTTCATGTGGAGTCATTGTTGAAATACCACTCTGGTCACTCTGGATATCTAACTTCGAACCGTAATCCGGTTCAGGGACAGTGCATGGTGGGTAGTTTAACTGGGGCGGTTGCCTCCCAAAAAGTAACGGAGGCGCCCAAAGGTTCCCTCAACCTGGTTGGTAATCAGGTGGCGAGTGTAAGTGCACAAGGGAGCTTGACTGTGAGACTGACAGGTCGAGCAGGGACGAAAGTCGGGACTAGTGATCCGGCAGTGGCTTGTGGAAGCGCTGTCGCTCAACGGATAAAAGGTACCTCGGGGATAACAGGCTGATCTTGCCCAAGAGTCCATATCGACGGCATGGTTTGGCACCTCGATGTCGGCTCGTCGCATCCTGGGGCTGGAGTAGGTCCCAAGGGTTGGGCTGTTCGCCCATTAAAGCGGTACGCGAGCTGGGTTTAGAACGTCGTGAGACAGTTCGGTCCCTATCCGCTGCGCGCGTAGGAAATTTGAGAGGATCTGACCCTAGTACGAGAGGACCGGGTTGGACGAACCTCTGGTGTGTCAGTTGTTCCGCCAGGAGCACCGCTGATTAGCTACGTTCGGGATGGATAACCGCTGAAAGCATCTAAGCGGGAAGCCGGCCTCAAGATGAGATTTCCATACCTTCGGGTGAGAGGCTCCCAGCCAGACTACTGGGTTGATAGGCCAGATGTGGAAGCACGGTAACGTGTGAAGCTGACTGGTACTAATAAGCCGATGACTTGATAACACACCGTTTGTTGGTGCTACGCGTCCACTGAGTGGTTCTCGATGTACGGTCGAGAACCACATAACAACATTGACTTTGTTATGTGTTTGATTGAAACATCAATAGTGTTTCGGCGGCCATAGCGTGAGGGAAACGCCCGGTTACATTCCGAACCCGGAAGCTAAGCCTCACAGCGCCGATGGTACTGCAGGGGGGACCCTGTGGGAGAGTAGGACACCGCCGGACTTCTTTTAGACAAAATGGCCACCCAACGCTGGGTGGCCATTTTGC
>NZ_JCAIUD010000005.1:0-2991 GCF_059445345.1 Microbacterium sp. Y355
ACCGCCGCCCCCGCAAACGCCACGGCTACCGCACGCCCGCAGAAGTCCTTGCCGCGCTACTCTCAAATCCAACAAATCAAATCGGTGTTGCAGACACCGCTTGAACTCGCCGGTTGCGAGACACCGGAGTTACGAGACAGTCAGTTGGCTCTGCGAAACTCATCGGATGACATCCGACGATCGCGTAACTCTCGTTGCGAGCGAGCACGAAGATTGGGCGCGAAACGCCGCGGAGATGGCGGTCGGACTCTTAGAGCACTTACCTAGCGCCAAGATCGAGCACATTGGATCCACGTCTGTTCCAGGGTTGCCGGCGAAACCCGTCGTCGATCTGGCGGTTGGCGTGGCTGCGGGTGAGATCGTTCTTTCTGGTCGCGAGTTGGCGCAGTGCGGGTTCGACCTTGAGGGAGAACGATCCGATCATGTGTGGCTGAGCTATCCGGATCGTTCAGCTCGCGCGTTCATAATCCACATTCTCGAGTTTCAAGGTGAGGAGTGGAACAAGCGGCTGCGCTTCCGAGACATCCTGCTGACGGATAAGAAGAGCCGGGAGAAGTACCTCGCCGCCAAACGGGAAGCAGCAGCGTTGGCCATTGGATGGGGCGAGTACACCAGGGCGAAATCTTCTGTTGTGTCCGAGATCCTCACGAATGCGACTCGTTCGACCGAATCCGCTGAGGACTGAGCGTCTCGAAACCCATGGGTTTCGAGACACGTAGGTTGCGAGACACATCGGCCGGAGCTCTCGGAGGAACAGTTCTGGTCGTTACCCAGCGATACGGAAGACTCCGATCTCGGTTTCGCCGTCGGAGGTGTAGACGGGGATCGTCCAGCCGTTCGGGTACTTCTCGGCGGCTTCTTCCTGCCAGCGCAGTGCCTCATCTGGATTGGTTGGCATTCCCTCGTGGTCAGGGCTGGGGGAGTTCAGTTCGTTCGCGAACGCATATCCCTCGACGGCTGAGCCATCTGGTGCGATGCCGATCACGCTGACCAGGTCTGGGTCGCCCTGAGTTGAGCCCATGATGCCGTATGTCTGCCCGTTCGCGTTGATGCCGAGGCTGGTGGGCACGTGGGTGACGTACTGAACAGTCACGATCCCAGTGAACGCGGAGGGCGTCAGGTACAAGGTGTCCACGGAGCTATCTAAAGGGAAGTCGTACCAGGCCGCGGAGTTCGGGCCGGCGGAGAGGTCCTCGGCGCTCCATGACGCGGAAGGGTTGTTCCCGCCCGGATCGGTGCCCCAGTTGATGGATCCCTGGGTCGACGCCGTGATCGTGACGCGGGCGTGAGTCGCCGCATCCGGTCGGTCTTGCAGCGAGATCTGCGTCGCAGTCTCGACGTTTCGGCTGATCGGTTCGCCGAGCAGAGAGATGATGGGCGCGCCCGGTATCACGCCTGCGGGCGCCGTGACAGCATCCGGGTAGCGGGGTGTGGGCTCCCCTGACGGTTGCGCCGGCGCCACGGTGAGCATCCCGGAGGCGGCGAACGCTCCCGCAGATACTCCGGCACCTGCCAGTGCGCCAACCAGAACAAAGCCCACGGCCCACAGCCTCCGCTTCCGGCGGGAGGGCGGGTTCTCGGCGACGTGGTTGATGAGGTTCGCTCTGATGATGTCTGAGCGTTCCGGGGTGAAACCTGTCATCATGACCCTCCTTCAGTGAGCGGATGCGGAGCGACCGCGGATCGCAGTCGTGTGCGGATTCGAGAGAGTCGCATCTTGGCAGCTGACTCGGACAACCCCAACACGGTCGCAGCCTCACGGATTGTAAAACCCTCCAGGGCCGTCATCGCGAGAAGGTTCGCGTCCGCCGGGCGTGCAGCCGCGATCGCTTCCCGCAGCGCGACCAGTTTTTCGTCTGCGCGGTCCGCGATCCGATCTGCAGGATCGGGCACGACGGGCGGGGCAGGCAACGCCGCAAGGAACCGGTCATAACGACGTCTCGCGCGGGCCGCGTTCCGCGACACGTTCTGCGCCGTGACGATCAACCATGGCAGCAGTGACCCGTCAACGAACCTCACCGATCCCCGGCGTCGCCACGACTCCAGGAACGTGGCCGCAGTCAGGTCCTCGGAGTCACTCGCGGTATTGCCGCTCGCAATCAGATGACGGAAGACACGGTCACGGTGCCGGTCCCAAACCACGCCGTAACGACGCATATCGCCCGCCAGCACGAGCGCCCACACCATCTCATCCGAATCATCCGCCACACTTCATAATGTCCGCAGCCGCCCGAATAGTCACAACCTCCCCGCGACGAATCGTAAGCCAGTCGACAGCGACCGGGATTCGCATGCCCCACAGATGCACCGAACCCCACCGAAATGTGATCTGCCTCGCGATATTGTGGTGGCCTCTCTGCGTCACGCCCGAAGGGCAGTCTCGCATCTCATGGGTTTTGCGACACCGCGGTTACAAGACATTTGATAATGTCCGCGAAATCGACGCGAAGCACGCTGGCGCGTATTCTCAACGCATGCGCGACAGTCATCCCACAGACCGACCGGAGGTACTCACCATCTTCCCAGAGTGGGGTCGCTGGGAGCGGGTAGCGGGGATTTTGACACCTTTGCTCTCTGATGAATTGCGGAAGCGGATCCAGGCTTGGAACACGGTCTGGCAAACCATCCTCAACCCTCAGAAGGAGATCCGCTGGCCCGACCCTGACGTCGGGCGGCAATGGATCACTGAAGGCGAGTCGCTGGTAGTAGCGATTCAAGCGGAATTAGGTCCTTCCGTGCGCGTACTCGAAGGCTTCGCCGCATACGACCCCGATGCTAGGCCCGAAGGTGCGTAGCATCTCAGAACCCGAGACGTCTCATAGAGCCCACCTGATGGTTGACGTCCTCCGAGCTGCAATCGGCGTCTCGTAACTCATGGGGGGCGAGTTCAAGCGGTGTCTGCAACACCGATTTGATTTGTTGGATTTGAGAGTAGCGCGGCAAGGACTTCTGCGGGCGTGCGGTAGCCGTGGCGTTTGCGGGGGCGGCGGT
>NZ_JCAIUD010000006.1:0-1249 GCF_059445345.1 Microbacterium sp. Y355
GGCGAGTTCAAGCGGTGTCTGCAACACCGATTTGATTTGTTGGATTTGAGAGTAGCGCGGCAAGGACTTCTGCGGGCGTGCGGTAGCCGTGGCGTTTGCGGGGGCGGCGGTTGAGTTCCGCGGCCACGTTCTCGAGTATCCCTGGCCCGTGGAAGGACAGATCCGTGCTCTTGGGGAAGTATTGGCGCAGCAGCCCGTTCGTGTTCTCGTTGCTGCCGCGTTGCCAGGGCGAGTGTGGATCGCAGAAATAGATCGGCATCCCTGTCGCTGTGGTGATTTCTTGATGCCGCGCCATCTCTGCGCCCTGATCCCAGGTCGTTGATCGGCGTAGCTGTTCCGGAAGTGCATTCATCGCCTGGATCATCGCGTCGGCGACGGTGCGCGCGGTGTGATCATCCGGTAGATGTAGCAGCATCACGTATCCGGTGGTGCGTTCAACGAGGGTGCCTATTGCGGACTTCGACGCTGTCGAGCCGATGATGAGATCCCCCTCCCAGTGCCCGGGAACGGCGCGGTCCTCGATCTCGGGTGGCCGATCAGAGATCATGATCATGTCTTTGAACCTCTGCGGGCGTGGGCCTTCCGGCTGTTGCGGGCGGCGGGTCGTGCGTCCAGATCGCAACGCCGCCGCGATCTCCAAGCGCAACGATCCGCGGCCCTGGACGTAGAGGGCCTGGTAGATCGTTTCGTGCGACACCTGCATCTCCGGATTCTCCGGATGCTCGATCTTGAGCCGGCCCGCGACCTGTTGCGGGCTGAAGTGCTCGGTCAGCATCCTGGTGACCTGTTCCCGCAACGCTAACCCGTCCAGCTTGCGCGCCCTCGGCCGGCGAGCTCGCATCCGAGTCTGCTCCTGTGCCAGCGAAGGCACGTACCGACCCGCGATCCGGTTCCGTGTCACTTCCCGGCTGATCGTCGATGGTGACCTTCCCAGCGCCGCGGCGATGCGACGAACCCCTTGGCCTCTGGCGAGCTGAAACCCGATCTCTTCCCGCTCGCGCAACGACAATAGCCCTGCGCGGGCGACACTGAAATCCTGAACCGTCGGAGAAAGCACTTTACGATGCTCGCGCAGCCACCGGTACGCGGTCGCCCGCGACACCCCCGCAGCCCGCGCAGCGACTGCTACCGACAGCCCCGCGTCCAGTCCATCCCAGAACGCTAAACGAACACCCAACGGCGACAATGGTCGAACCATCGAGAACACCCCGCAGAACTCAGGGCGTTGCGCTCACCGCTTGAACTCGCC